>CAMPGU010000149.1 GCA_946885645.1 uncultured Haloferula sp. | reverse complement strand
CGTTCGGACAGGCCACCGAGGCGGCCGCTCTCGGCCATCGCTTTCGCCTCCTCGCGGGAGATGACCCGGCGCTCGAACTTCTGGTTCTCCTTCGCGACCTTTTTCATCTCCGCCTCGATCTTCTCGAAATCCTCCGGCGTGACCCGGTGCTTCATCTCGAAGTCGTAGTAGAAGCCGTTCTCGATCGGCGGGCCATAGGCGAACTGGGCATCCGGCCAGATGCGCAGGATGGCGGTGGCCATCACGTGGGCGCAGGAGTGGCGCAGGCGCTCCAGCTCCGTCATCTGCTGGCGCTCTTCGAGGGTCTTCCGGTCGGACATGGGGCGGGGAGATTGCAAGGGAAACGGGGATTTTCAATGCCTGATTCGGTGGAATGGCCCCCGGCATCCCGGACCCTGGTGCGTTAGGGCTGCTCCCGCCGCGCCGCGGCATCGCGTTCCCGTGACTGGACACGCGCCCACAGCGAGTCCTTCCAGCTTCCGGAGAGCTCAGGACAGGAGGAGAGCTCCCGCGTATCCTCGATATTCCCTTTCTCGTGGTGCATCAGCATATTGCAGCGGGCGATCGTCCATTCCGGGTGCGGCCGGTCGATCAAGGACAGGCGATCTCCCGCCTGCACCTGGCCGTGCCGGAGGACGCGGAAATAAAATCCGGTCCTGCCCGTGCGCTCGACTTGCAGCGCCAGATCCTTCACCCGCCAGCGCCGGGCCAGCTTCCAGCACGGCTGGCGGGGCTGCGACACCTGGAGCATCGCCTCTCCCGCGGAATAAATGTCGCCGATGCAGGCCTGTTCCTCCAACAGCCCCGCCAGGGTCAGATTTTCGCCGAAGGCTCCCGCGGAGGCCTCGGCCATTTCCCCGATGCTGCTCCAGTGGCCATAATGCTCGGAGGGATAGGCACAGACCGCCTTGTCCACGCCGCCATGGAAGCGGGCGTCCGCCACCTCGTCACCGCGGAAGCCCTGGTAACCCAGCCAGCGGGGCCCCTCCTGCGGCTGCTTGTGAAAGCCGGTGCGCCACTCCTTGTCCCACCACTCCCCGCTGTCTTCGGTCGCGCAGTCCCGGGCCGGACCGGTATGAAGTGCCAGGATGACCATGCGGCGATTCTCGCGGAGCCCTGCGGAGCGTCAAGCGCGCCGGGCCCATTGTTCCCCCACCCCGTCACCTACTCCCCTCGGCCGGAACCTTCGGCGATTTCAGGTCCCTTGTCGGAAGGCAGCGAGCGGTGCCAGGAGACGGCCGCGCGGCTGAGGCGTGCCACCGTCTCCGGCTGCCGGGGGGCAAGATCGGTCTCTTCGCCGGGATCCGAGGAAAGGTCAAAGAGCCGCGGCTTGGCTCCATCGTACTCGCAGATCAGCTTCCACTGCCCCTCGCGCACCGCAAGGTCGGGCGCCAGATCCGGTTTCCGATCCGGTGGCCGTCGCCAGAAAACGGGGGTCTTGCGTTCAAGGGTCGCCTTGCCCAGCAGCACCGCAGAAATATCCTCACCGTCGAAGCTGGTCCCCTCCGGCGTGTCCGCCTTCGCAAGTCCGAGCAGGGATGGCACCAGGTCAAAAGCGGCCAGAACCGAGGTGTCGTCGGTCGTTCCGGCTTTCGCGGAATCGATCCATCCCGGTCCCCAAGCGATCAAAGGCGAGCGGATGCCGCCCTCGAACAGGGTGCCCTTGAAGCCCCGGAATTTACCGGCGGAGCCCGCCCCGGCCTCCGGGCCATTGTCGGAGCAGAGCAGGAGAACCGTATTGTCGCGCAGCGCGGGCGTGTCGCGGATATGGTCGAACAGGCGGCCGAGCTGCCGGTCCATCTCCTCCAGCACGACGAGGAAGCGGCCCCGCTTGCCGGGTTTCCACTTTTCCACCGGCGGCCAAAAGGGCGCATGCACGTCGTCCGGCCACAGGTTCACATAGAACGGCTTCTTCTCGCGAGCCGCCTGCTCCATGAAAGGGATCGCCGCTTCGACGAAGCCACCGGTGATCTTGGAGCGCGGCATCCATGTCACGGGGCCGCCGAGGCGTTCGGCGTCCCGCCACAGCTTCTCCGGTTGCGAGTCGCCCGGCTTGAGCGTGAGAGGTAGCAATTTCGGTCCCATCCCCTCGAAATTCGTGAGGCTCGCGTCGAAGCCGTAGCCGGTGATCGGCGGAGCCTTGTCCACGTCCCGCTGGCCGCCGAGATGCCATTTCCCGAAGTGCCCCGTGGCGTAGCCGGCGGATTTGAGAAAGCGGGCCAGCGAGGGCGCGGCGGGATCGAGCCACTGGGCCATGCCGCGCCGCTCGTTATCGGCGCGGTTGTTGAGGAAGGAGGTAATCTTCCACCGTTGCGGGTATTGGCCGGTGGTCAGGGCGCAGCGGGAGGGCGAGCAGATGGGAGAATTGACGTAAAACTGCCGGAAGCGGATCCCCTCCGCCGCCAGGCGGTCGATGTTCGGGGTTTTCGCCGCCTGATTGCCAAAGCAGGAAAGATCCCCCCAGCCCATGTCATCGATAAGGACGACGACGATATTCGGGCGCTCCGCTGCAGCGAGCGGGAAGACGAGGCAGAGAAAAAGGGTGAGGAGTGTGTGTTTCATCAGGAGCTCGGACGGACATTCATAGAATGTCGCGTGGAACCAAACCGTGCCATGGAAACTGAATCTCCGCCTGCATCAAGGAGCGCAGCCGGATTCTCTCCTGCCAGGCACGGCCCCGTTTCGTGATGTTTTCCAGTCCTGGACATACATGGAGCTCGGATTCCTCTATTGCCGGGGCCCGCTCTTTGCGCCTTGGTTCCTCGCGTGCCCGGGCATCAGGAATGGATCGTGCTCGCCGCCGGTTTCCTCGCGGCGGTGATGAATGCCGTGGCGGGCGGCGGTACCATGCTGACCTTCCCGGCGTTGATGGCGGCGGGCCTCTCTCCGGTGCAGGCGAACACCACCTCGACCGTGGCCCTTTTCCTGGGCATGCCGGGCAGCGTGTGGGCCTTCCGGCGCCGGCTGAAGGAGGTGGAACACTGGATCCTCCCGCTCGGCCTGGTGAGCCTTCTGGGAGGCTTGGGCGGCGGAATGCTGCTGCTGGCCCTGCCCTCCTCGGTTTTTGAAGCGGTCGTGCCCTGGCTGTTGCTGATGGCCACGGCGCTTTTCCTGCTGAATGCGCCGATCCAGCGCTGGCTGCGCGCCTGGCGGGGAGCCGGAGCGGACCACGAGCCGGACCGGCCGAAAGCTTGGGGAATCCTCTTCCAAGCAGGGGTGGCGGTCTATGGCGGCTACTTCGGCGCAGGCATCGGGATCATGATGCTGGCCGGCCTCGGCTTGCTGGGGCTGAAGGACTTGAACCGGATGAACGCTTTGAAATCGCTGCTCGCCCTGACGTGCAATGTCGCCTCGGTTGTGTGGTTTATTGCATGCGGGAGCGTGGATTGGCGGCTGGCCGGCTGGCTGGTGGTGGGCTCGATCCCCGGCTATTTCCTGGGCAGCCATTTCGCTCAAAAAATTCCCGCCTTGGCGGTGCGAATCCTGGTCGCGGTGATCGGCCTGGGCATCGCGGCGAGCTTTTTCGTGCAGCAAAGCGGCTAATATCTGGCGCGCATTCCGCTTTCGCGGGGCTTGCGCGATCCCGTCCGGCCTGCTAGATCACGCGCGCTCACCCCCCCCATACATCATGAAGATCAGCATTATCGGGACCGGCTACGTCGGTCTTACCTCCGGCACTTGCTTTGCCGAAGTCGGTCACGAGGTCACCTGCGTCGATAACAACCCGGAGAAGGTCAAGACGCTGCTCGCGGGTCAGATTCCGATCTACGAGCCCGGCCTTGAGGAACTCGTGAAACAGAACGTGGCCGCCGGCCGCTTGAAATTCACCACCTCGACCGAAGAAGGCGTTCGCAATGGCGAGGTCATTTTCATCGCGGTGCCCACCCCGCCCCAGCCGGACGGCTCCGTCGATCTCTCCTTCATCGAAAAGGTCGCGCGGGAGATCGCCCAATGCCTGACCCCGGAACTCGGCTACCGCGTGATCGTGGACAAGTCCACCGTGCCCGTGAAAACCGGCGACAAGGTGGAGCAGACGGTGCGCCGCTACGCCCCCGCGGGGGTGGAATTCGGCGTGGTGTCCAACCCGGAATTCCTCCGCGAAGGCTGCGCCGTGGACGACCTGCTCAATCCGGACCGGATTGTCATCGGCTCCAACGACGACCGCGCGCTGGCCGCGATGCAGAAGATCTACGAACCCTTCGTGGCACCGGTCCTCGTCACGGACATCAACTCCGCCGAACTCATCAAGCATGCCGCGAATTCCTTCCTGGCGCTGAAAATCTCCTACATCAACGCGGTGGCCAACATCTGCGAAGCCTCCGGGGCCGATGTGGAGAAGGTCGCCGAAGGGATCGGCATGGACAAGCGCATCGGCCGTTCCTTCCTCAATGCCGGCCTCGGCTACGGCGGTTCCTGTTTCCCGAAGGACATCAAGGCTTTCATCCACATCTCCGAGACCCTGGGCCAGCCATTCGGCCTGCTGAAGGAGGTGGAGCAGATCAATGCCAACCAGCTCGACCGCTTCCTCGGCAAGATCCGCGAAAAGCTGTGGGTCTTCCGCGAAAAGAAGATCGCGCTCTGGGGCCTCGCCTTCAAACAAAACACCGACGACGTGCGCGAATCGGTGGCCATCAAGCTCGCCCAGAAGATGCTGAAGGAAGGCGCTTCCCTCGCCGCGACCGACCCGGAAGCCATCGAAACCGCCAAAAAATTCGGCGAACTGGACGGCGACATCACCTACCACACCGACCTGTATGCGACCCTCGAGGGAGCCGACGCGCTGGTGATCGCCACCGAGTGGCCGTCCTTCGCGAAGATCGATCTTACGGAAATCAAGAAGCGCATGCGCACGCCGCTCGTCTTCGACGGCCGCAACCTCCTCGATCCGAAGGACGCGGCAGCCGCCGAGCTCGAGTATTACTCGATCGGGCGCTGAGAGACGCCGGACTTAAGACTCAGGCGCAATGCTTGAGAATCGCTCGAAGCACGGGATGCCCCGTGCTTCTTGCTTTCTGAGGAACGACCATCGCAGACTTGCAAACCGTCGCGATCACTTCCACTTCCACCCCGACCGGCCGCTCAAGTCTTGTGTCTTGAGTCTCGAAGTCTTGAGTCTCCTTTATGAAATCACCCCGCCGCGCCGCCGTCTCCATCCTCAGGGCCTGGTCGAAAGGGCACGCCTATGCCGAAAACCTGATCGAACGGCATGCATCCCGCAACGACCTCTCCTCGGCGGACCGTGCCCTCCTGAATGCCATCGTGCTGGGCGTGCTGCGGAATCTCCGGCTGCTCGACCATTGGATCGGGGAACTGCGGCAAGGGAAGCTGGACGACGAAACGCGCGATATCCTGCGCGTGGGCCTCTGCCAGCTTTTGATCCTCGAGCTCCCGGACCACGCCGCGGTCTTTGAAACGGTGGAGCTGGGGAAGAGCTCCGTCCGCGGACTCATCAACGCCGTGATGCGCCGCGCGGCCTCCTCCAGAAAGCGGCTCCTCGATCTGAGCGCCCTGCCCCCGGAGGTCCGCTATTCCCATCCCAAATGGTTGTTCGACCGCTGGGCTGCGAATATCGGCAAGGACGACGCCGAGACGCTGATGGCCTTTAACAACGAGCCCGCTCCCGTCGTCGCCCGCATCAACCCGCTCTGGGAAGGCACGGTGGATCTCCCGCGGGACGAGTCGCTTCCGGAGGGATTCGTGCCGATCGCGGGAGCGGTTCCGGGCGAGCTGCTGGCAAAGGGAGCGATCTACATCCAGGACCCAGCGACCCGGATTTCAGTGGAATTGCTCGATCCGCGGCCCGGCGAACGGATCCTCGATGCTTGTGCCGCTCCGGGCGGAAAGGCTTTCCTGATCGCGGCGGCCCAAGGCGGAGGGAAAGATCTGGTCTGCACCGATTCCAATGAGAAGCGCATGCCGCGCCTCCATGACAACCTGAAGCGGCTCCATTGCGGGGATGCCGAGACCGGCGTCCACGACTGGAGCACGCCCGCGCCCGCGAAATGGCACGGCTACTTCGACGCGATCCTTCTCGATGTCCCCTGTTCGAATACCGGTGTCTTCCGCCGCCGGGTGGACGTCCGCTGGCGGCTGCGGGCCACCGACATTACGGAGCTGACCAAGCTACAGCGCCGGATCATCGAGAACGCCCTGCCCTGCCTCAAGCCGGGCGGCCGGTTGGTTTACTCCACCTGCTCGATCGAGCCGGAGGAGAACGAGGATCTGATCCTGCAACTGCTCGCGGATTTCCCCGCCCTGGCCTTGGAAAAGTCCCGCCAAGCCCTCCCTCACCTCGACCGCAGCGACGGTGCCTATGCGGCGCTCCTGCGGAGCGGAAGGTAGCCGGAGTGCGGTCTTTGAGCGCGGTCTTGAAAACCTGACCTTGCCGCTCCGGACGAAAACTGGAAACTCCGGTTCGCCCGTTCCCGATGAAATCCTGCCTCGGTCTCCTGCTCACCCTGTTTATCCTGGTCGCCGTCATCGGCACCGGCGCCCTGATCTGGTACCTGAGCGATACCGCCGAGTTCGCGAAGAAGGAAGCCCCGGCCGCACCTTGAAGCGGCAAACTGCCCGCCGCCGCGTGCGACGAGCGGCCGAATCAGGCATCATGAGCGATCCGACAGCAAGGCGACGCGACGACGGGACATTTGGTTGGTTTGCCTCCCTGGAGGAGAGATTGACATACCGAAATCCGAATGCGAGGACCTTGCAGGGATCGCATTCCCGCTGCTAGCCCCCGGATCCGGGGGTATTGCCGGAGGAGCCGGAACGGAAGCGGGCGATCAGCTCGACCTGCGAGTGAACCCGGAAGTGGCGGAAGATGTCTTTCACGTAGCCGTCGAGCGTGTGGGTGGAGATGCCCAGCCTTCCTGCCATCTCCTTGCGGGCATGTCCTTCCAGGACGAGGTTCAAAACCTCGCGCCGCCGCGGGGAGAGCTTGGGAAGCAAGTCCAGGCGATCCTCCCGGAACCACCGCGTCTCGTGGAGCCAAGGCACCTCCGCCAGCACGATGTGGACGATGCGGGCCTCCCGGACACCGAACTCCCCCTTGCCATGCACCCGGTAGAGGGCAACGGCGCTGAAATCCTCGGGTGTCACGGGAAACGCGGAAACGAGGAGATCCCCCACCCCGGCCTCCTGCCACAACTCGCGAACCCCGCTCCGCAGGAAACGCTCGCCCTTGTCCATCTGCACCCGCGTCCAGGTATGCTGGAGATTGCTCCGCCGTATCTCCTCCATAAACGCCGAAAAAATATCCCGGCTCTCTGCGTGATCTATGGCTTTTAACAACTTGGGAAGATCCCCGTCCCCGAATCCTCCGTGGGCCGCCGCGGTGTAGCGCATGGGCTTCCCGGGCCTGATCCCGGCCTTGGAAGACCTGGTCCACAGCCACTTCTGGGCGTCGATGATCCGCGCCAGCCCGTCCATCAGAACACGGGACTTCTCCGCCGCTCCCCCGCGACAGACTGCAACATCGCCTACCAGGCGGATCATGGATCGGACGTCTGCCTCGCTAAGCTCCGGAAATGACATGGAATGACTTCATGGACAGGTAGCTCGGGGTGACAGGGGGCGCGTTATCCACGGCTCGCATCGCCAATGCAACCACCTTTCGCCCGAAGACTTGTTTTTCTGATAGGGCAAGTTGAAGCAGGGAGAGGATGCCCCTGGAACCTTGGCAACTTCCGCCACTAACAACCGCAAAAACGGCGGATCAACTTCCGCTCGCAGGGGCCGGCGAAGATAAAGGCTTCGACGGCTGCTCTTCCATTTCCGACTCCGCGCAGCAGGATCCCCGGGCATGGATGCAGGAGGCACACCAGCCGACGCCGTCCACGACGAGGGCGGCCTCCCTTCCACAGCTATCGCAGGTGGCGACCGGGGTTTCCCGCCCGTTCTCCGCACTATCGGGTTACATACCTTAAGATGACACGGCCGGACCGGAACGCTACCCGTGAGCCGCCCCCTTACTGCTGTCCCAGCAGCCAGGAAATGTGCGGCGTGTAGTAGTCCGGCTCCAGAAGGAAGGAATCATGCCCCTTGTCCGAGTGGACCGTCAGGTGCATCACGTTGACCTTCGCCTCCTCAAGGTGCTTGGAAAGCTCCGTCTGCTCTTCCGGATAGAAGCAAAAATCGGAGTCGATCGAAAAAACCAGCCACCTTTGCCCGGCGTCCGCGCAGCGCGAGAAAAGGTCGGCCGGGGTATCCGCGTCGCCTTCATGCGCCCCCTCGAACCGAGACCACATATCGTTGATTCTCAGGTAGGTATTCGCATCGAAGCGCTTCACGAATTTTTTTCCCTGATGGAGCATGTAGCTCTGGAATTGGTCCCGCACCCGGTACCAGACGAGGATATCGTCCGGCTGCACCACGTCCTGGCGGGCGCGGCGCTCGATCGCGTCCAGGTGGACGAAGGTCTTGTGGGAGATCATCCGGGCCAGCGCGAGCCCGTAGAGCGGCCCGTCGTTATCGTAGTAGTCGCCGCCGTTGAAATGGGGATCGTTCTCGATTGCCAGGATCTGCTCGAAGAGGATCAGCTTGTTCAGCACCGTCGTCTTGTAGCCGGACGCGATGGAGATGACGTTTTTGACCCGCGCGGGAAAGCGGGTGGCAAACGTCAGCGCGATCAGCCCGCCGACGGAAGGGCCGACAACCGCGTGAAGCTTCCCGATCCCGAGGTGATCGAGCAATCTCGCCTGCACTTCCGCCTGATCCGCCGCCGTCACGTGCGGGAACGCGGAGCCCCACGGGCTGCCCGTGGCGGGATCGATGGATGCAGGGCCGGTGGACCCGTAGCAGCCGCCGAGATAATTCACGCAGATAACGAAAAAGCGCGCGGTATCCAGCGCCTTGCCCGGACCGATCATGTCGCTCCACCAGCCTTCGTGCATCTCCGGCTGCCAGAGCCGGGCGGTGCCAGGGATCGCGGGATTGTAGCCGCAGGCGTGGTGAGACCCCGACAGCGCGTGGAAAAGCAGGATCGCGTTGGTGCCGCCGGCGTTCAGCTCGCCCCAAGTTTCGTATGCCAGGGTGGCGGCGGGAAGCATCCCCCCTTCACGAAGACGGATCGGTTCGTCGAGGGTGAAAAACTGGGTTACGGTATCCGACACGGCGCGCCGGGTCTAAGGTGAGCACGGGAGCTTGACCAGCCGAATCCGGGCGGTGGCGAAGGCCGGACGCAGGAGCCTCCGTCAATTCGCCCGCGGATCTTCCGGCGCCTCCGCCAACACGCGATGGTAGGGCGAAAGCGATCGCAGGATGCCTGCCCAGAGCTCGCGGTCGTGCGTCTGGCCAAGCAGGGAGGAGGTGGGACGGGTGGTGATCCAGGTATTCCGGCGGATTTCGCCTTCAAGCTGACCAGCGGTCCAGCCGGAGTAACCGACGAAGGCCCGCACCAGCGTCCCCGGCTGGCGGGCGCGGCGGATCGCCTGTTCCACGGGGATCCGGACATGCCACTTCAGGCAATTGTCGTCCGTCCACCAGAAGGCGGAGAAAGTGAGGTGCTCCCGTGATACCGGGCCGCCAAGGTGGACGGCGATGTTCTTCAGGGGCTCGAAGGCGTCTTCCTTCAGAAAGTCCCCGACGCTGTGGCCGGTGGGGTGATTGAGAATCAGCCCGAAAGCGCCTTCCTCGGCGGAATGATCGGCCAGCAAAATGACCGAACGATCGAAGATGCCGTCGTGCAAGGACGGATCCGCGAGCAGGATCTGGCCTTGCAATTGAATGGAAGCATCGGAGTCGCTCATACGCTTGTTGGAAAATAAACCCCCGCGCGCTTTCCGCCAATGGGAAACAGGGTGGAATTTGGA
>CAMPGU010000148.1 GCA_946885645.1 uncultured Haloferula sp. | reverse complement strand
AACCCGCCCCGCCCCCGCGCGCCGACCACCGTCAGCCGGGCACCCTGGGCGGCCTCGATCAGGGCCTCGCGGGTGGGGCCGTGGACCACCTTCGGCTCCACCACGACACCGGGACGCAGCTCGCGGTGGCCCGCCAGCGCCTCCGCCAGCAGCTGCCGGTACTTCGCAGCGAGTTTTTTCTGAAGTTCCTCGGGCGGCCCGCTCTCCCCCGCCCCATCGCTCACCCGCTGGAGCGCGGCCTGGGCCGGTGCCACCCCCTCGCCGATATATTGCACCAGCGCGGAGGCCTCCTGGGAACGCTGGAACTCCGTGCGGCAGGCGGCATTCACCTGCGCGTAGTAGGCCCGGTTCAGCAGCGAGCTCATCTGCTCGTGCGCCTCCAGGTCCTCGCGGGGAATATCGACGTATTCCAGGCCCGCCTTGCGGTACAGCTCCAGTTCCTTCCGGTAGTCGGGAAAGAATCCCGCGCCCTCCCGCACCAGGAATACGATGATCAGCACCAGGATGACGATGGTCAGCCCGGCATTCCCCGCGAAGAACGACTTGATGATCCCGTCCGTACCGCGGCCCTTCCGGCGGAACGGATGACCGGCGGGAACGGCGGGAGGATTCGATGATTCCGGCATGCGTGGCAATTCGGGGCGAACGTGAAGGACCCTCGCGGAAATGGCAATCCCGGCGGGTTGGATCCGCGCCGGGATTGCGTGTCGAAATTGTCAGGCGGCTTTTTTTAGCGGTTGGGCACGAAGCCCAGACCCTCGGCGATCTTCTGGCCGGCGTCGCTGGTGGCGAATTCCACGAAGGACTTGGTGGTGGCGTCGGCGTTCTCAGGCACGTAGAGGTAGCACGCGCGGCTGTAGGCATATTTCTTCGCGTTCGCGGCGACCGGCTGGACGCCGTCGATCGTGACGGTCTGGATCCCGCTCTTCTTCACGTAGGCGAGGCCGACGTAGCCGATGCCGTTTTTGTTCCTGGAGACCTCCTCGGCGATTTGCTCGTTGCCCGCCATCTTCTGGGAGTTCTTGCCGTAGTTCTTGCCGCCCATCGCCAGGCTTTGCCAGTCCTTGTAGGTACCGGAGGCGGTATTGCGGGTGTAAACGGAGATCGCTCCCGGGGCGCCGCCGACTTCGCTCCAATCCTTCACCGCGCCGGTGAAGATCTTGGCCACCTGGTCCTTGGTGAGCCGCTTGATCGGGTTGGACTTGTTCACGATCACCACGATCATGTCGTGGCAGGCCTCGATCTCGTTGAGCTTGATGCCCTTGGTGCGGGCCGCGGTGATCTCGTCCGGCTTGGCTTGCCGGGAAGACATGCCGATCTGCGCGGTGCCGTTGGCCAGCGCGGGAAACGCGGTGGAGGATCCTTCCGCCGCGATCTCGAATTTCACGCTCGGGTTCTTCGCCTTGAAGGCCTCGGAGAGCGAGGGGACGAGCTTGGCACCCAGGGTGTCGGAGCCCTTGATGCTGATGGTCTGGGCACCGGCGGTGGCGGCGAGCATCGCTCCCGCAAACAGGCTGGCGGCAGTGTATCGGATGATAGTGCGCATGTGGATATAGGTGGATTTCGCGCCACGGATGGCGCTCGGACGCATGGATGGCCGGATCGCCCCAAACGTCCACCGGCGCTCTGTGACAGGTTCGTCACGGAACCCGCCCCGCTTCGCCGGCGGATTTCACTCTTATGTTCTAATTTTAAATCACTTGCATCTTCCCTCAGGACTTGTGACAGGACTGTCACACTCCGGATCTGTCACGCGACCGTCACATTCGCTGCATTTCCGCCGCCGTCCGGATGGCCCAAGCATTCATACGGCTATGCCTCTCATCCACAATGAAACACCATACCATCCGATTGACGACCGCGGCCTTCGCTTGCGGATTCTCCAGCCTCGCCAGCGCGGGCGAACCTCCCGTTGACGCGGCCCCGGCGGACAGCGGCTCCGTTCTCCAGGATTTCGACTTCTGCAGCTGGTGGTCGGGCAAGCCGGGTACCGTGCCGATTCCCGAGAACCCGGTGCTCCAGAGCCTCGTGTTCGAAGGCCGCTTCCACTGGAACGCCGCCTATGTCGATGGCGAGGGCGTGAACGGCCGGGATTTCAGCGAGAGCTACACGGAGGTGCGCCGCCTTCGCCTGGGTGCCAAGATCGGCTTCCTGAATTACTTCACCTACAAGGGCACGGTGAACCTGGTGGAAGACCAGCGCTTCAACGGCGGCGACCTGGAATACGACTACATCGACTTCGACGAATCCTACTTCAGCTTCAATGCCCTGAAGGCCTTCGACCTTTCCGGCCTGGACGGGCTGACGCTGAACTACGGCCGCATCAAGTGGCACGGCGGCCTGGAGGCGCGCACCTCCTCGAACTCGTTGCTCACCGTCGAGCGCTCCGCCATCTCCAACAAGGTCTATCAGAGCGCGCGGCCCACCGGCTTCCAGCTGAACGCCACCAAGGGCCCCGTCACGGCCATCGCCGGCATCTACAGCAGCGACGAAGGCACCGACGCCTTCGGCGCGGATAGCGGCAGCGTCGAAGGCTGGGGCGGATGGAACGACGGCCAGATGTACAACCTCGAGGTCCTCTACACCGCCAACGACGACCTGCGCTTCGGCTGGGAATTCCTCTACAACAACGCCGACGAGCGCCTCGCCAACGAGGACTCCCTCCTCGACTACCGCTGGGCCACCACCCTCTCCGCCGAATACACCGTCGGCAACGGCGGGGTGAATATCGAAGGAATCTACGGCGACAACGGCGATGCCGAAATGCACGCCAATGCCGCCCGCCGCGGGAATTTCTGGGGCTTCGTGGCCACTCCCTACTACTGGATCGTCCCCGCCAAGCTGCAGGCCGTCGTCCAGTACGCCTACGCCGGAGCCGAGGAAAACCAAGGCATCCGCATGAACAGCCGCTACGTCCGCGCCACCAACTACGGCGGCGGCGGCAACCCGAACATCGTCAACAGCGGCCGCGGCGACGAGCTGCACACCGTCTATGCAGGCCTGAACTACCTGATCTGCGGCGATAACCTGAAGGTGCAGGCCGGTGCCGAATACGCCCACCTCTCCACCCCGGGCGTGGGCAGCGGCGAAACCGATGCCCTCACCTGGCTCTTCGGCTTCCGCTCCTCCTTCTGATCCGGATAACGTTTTCTTGGTAGATTCGGTAAAAGCACCGGTCCGCGAGGGCCGGTGCTTTTTTGCGCGGAGCGGAGGATGAACTTCCCCCCGGACGCCGGGGGTTCATGCGCGCCTGGTCAGCTATTCCGCGAACGGATCGGCGGCACCCTCGTCGAGGATCGTCCGAGGACGGTTCATCTCCTCATCGGACACCGGCTCTTCGAGTTTCACATCCGAAGCCAACTCCCCTTTTGTCTCCGGAAAATCCTCCAACTCTTTCCTCTCGATTCCCCGGCTCCGCACCGAAACCACCTTGGACTCCTCCAAGTTGGCGGCGGTATAAAAGAAAAACCTGAACCGCGCGACGGGCTCCTGCCGTGGATATTCCGCCGTCACCAGCATCTTCGCTCCCGGCTTGAGCGGGCGCATCGAATTACCTGTCCCGCAAGTGAAGGAAGCAACATGCAGCCAGCGCTTCTCCCTTGGCACCTCGACATGATGTCCCGGCTCCTCAATGGAGGTTCCCTTGACGTAAAACGTCTTGGTGGTGGGATTCGCTATTTCCAGGATGACTTCCGGCAGTTCCGCTTGCGCCGCCTTCGGATCGAATCTGCGGATCATGTAAATCTCTACCGTCGGTTTCTCCGTCGCGCGGGTGATCGCGACGGTAGAAAGAAGAATTAGCAGGGCTCTCATGTTCTCCAGGACAGGTTGGAGCGGTAGTATCCCGCATCGCGACTGGCGGAGCTCCAAGCTTATGGGATCCGCTCATTCGTGCCAGCCGAAACTAGGATCCAAGAGCGGTTCACACCGCCGCCAGGCTCGCAGCGGCCACCGCTTGGCCGTGGCGTTTGGTTTTTTCGTCCGGGACCACGAGTTTGATGCTCAGCTCCGGGAATTCCTTCGCCAGCACCTTTTCCGCTTCCGCGATGATGACATTCCCGCCCTCGCCGGAGGTCACGCGGCCGAGGATGAGCAGGTTCCGGATTTCGTAGAAATCGGCATAGTGGGCGATCGCGTAGCCGAAGCAGGTGCCGATGGTCCGGTAGATCTTCCGCGCGCGGTCGTCGCCCGCCTGCATGGCCTTCTGCACCTCCACCAGTTGCTCCGGAAAGGGCATGGGCCCGAAGTCGTAGCCCGCGGCCTTCGCCAGCCGGGCGACGCCCTGCTGGGAGAAAAACTGGACCCCGCAGCCTTCGTCGCCGCTCCATTCGTCCTTCGGGCCGTTTTCGCGGTAATCCACCGGGGCGAAGGCCAGTTCATTGAGCCAGGGGCGGATCGAACCGTTCGCATCCACGTAGCCCGCGGCCTCGCTGGTACCCATTGCCACGCCGAGCACGGCGTTCTCGTCGAGCGCCATGGAGCCTGCCAGGGCGGTCACCTCGCCGTCGTTCACCACTTCGAAGGGGACACCGTTCCAGCGCTCCTTCAGCTCGAAGAACATCCGCCGGATGCGCGCGTCGAAATCCGCCTGGCTGACCCCGCGGAAGAGCGAGGCGGCGCGCACCTCGCTATTCACATACACGCCCGCCGAACTTCCCCCGATGGCATCCACCCGCGGCAGGTGCTCCGCGGCGCGGCGGAGGGAATCCTGCACGCCCTCGATGTGGTATTCTGGATCGCTCTGGAAATAGGGGTCCCACACGACTTCCTCGGAAAAGACTACCTCGCCGTCGATGAGCGCCGCGCACTTGCGGTCGGAGCCGCCGAGATCGAAGCCGATGCGGCACCCGCCGAGGTGGCGGCCGAGCGCGATGGCCTCTCCGGCTTCCGCAGGCAGGGCGGAAGCTTCCGCGGCCCCGAAGGTGAGCGCCTCGCCGAAGATCTTTTTCCCGATGAAATCACTGTCGAACTCCCGCGCGCCGCCCGGCCCGTAGATCGCGGCCAGCGCGGGAACCAGCTCCGGCGCCCCGGCGATGAGGACGCGGCTGCCGCCCTTCTGCCACAGCAGGAATTTCAGCGCGCGCTCCACGTAGCGCAGCGTCAGCGGCGCATGATCCGGAGCGTCCGGCAGCAGCGGCGAGGACCAGCGGAAAGCCGTCCCGTCCTGCCGCACCAGCGCCAATTCCAGCGTCCGCTGGCCGGCGGATTCCACCGCCAGCGCGCGGTAGCTCTTGTTCCATAGAATGGCGGGCAAAAAGTCCGGATCAAGGACCGGGACGCAGGACACGGGAGTGCCCGCGGGCAGGGGTGGAAAAACCGTCATGAACAGGCCGATTCAGCGCCAAATCGTGGAGAATTGGAATGAGTTAATGCGCAGGCCAACCCCGGTTTTGCGAAAAGGATGAGGCCGCGGCAGGCTGCGGCGAGCGCGACCCGCAGAGGGCGATCCGGGATTTTTGGGACCAGCATGGATACGATGAATGGGATACGAATGAAGAAGAGCTTGGGCGGGGAATTCCTTCCCTCCTATCCATTCGGTCCCCGCGCAAAAGAAATCCAAGCAGGCGGGAGGGCCGCGCTCCTGCGGGAAGAAATCTTCCGCAGCATTCTTGTTGCAATCGGTTCTCAATTGCCGGAGTCTCCCGCCGATGGCGCTTGCAACGGCCAACGACCTCCATGCCGATAGCCTGCTCAGCTTGAGCCAGGCGAAAGTCGGGTGTGACTTCCGGATCAAGGCCTTGAGCGGGCCGGGCTGCGATCAATTGCGCGACCTGGGTTTTTGCGAGTCCCTGCAGGTGAGGAAGCTGGCGGACGGGCGGAATTTGATCTGTTCCGTCTGCGGCACCCGCCTCGCCCTCAGCCGCGAGCTGGCCAGCCAGGTGATGGTGGCCGTCGCTTGATTTTTCGCGATGTCCGGTTCACTCGAAACCGTCGCCCTCGCCGGCAATCCCAACGCCGGGAAAACCACGCTCTTCAACGCCCTGACCGGGGCCGCCCAGCGCACCGGCAACTACGCCGGGGTGACCGTGGAGCGGAAGTCCGGTGAGATTTTCACCCCGCACGGGACGAAGCTGCGCCTGGTGGATCTGCCCGGCTGCTACTCGCTGGAGGGCGGCAGCCCCGATCAGGAGATCGCCCGCAAGTCCCTGCTGGGTGAGATCGAAGGTGAACCTCGCCCGGATCTGGTGGTCTGCGTGGTGGATGCGTCCAACCTGGAGCGGCACCTCGTGCTGGCCCTGCAGGTGATGGAAACCGGTCTGCCGGTGGTCATCGCGCTGAACATGGTGGACATGGCGGAGAAGGCCGGCCTGCGGCTGGACCCCGCGAAGCTTTCCGAAGAACTCGGCGTGCCGGTGGTGCCGATGCAGGCGAATGCCGGCAAGGGCATCGTGGAGCTGAAGCAGGCGCTGCGGCATCCCTTCCCCCGCGTCCCTCCCACGCCATGGAAGAACGGGCCGGAAGACCGGCTCGGCGAGCGCCGCCGCGCGCTGGTGCTCCGCGCCTGCGAGGTGGGCGCCCGGCGTCCGGACGGCCATGCGTCCACGGTCTCCGATAAGCTTGACCGCTTCCTGCTGCACCCGGTCCTGGGATGGGTCGCCCTCATAGTTACGATGGTGCTGATTTTCTGGAGCATCTTCTCCTTCGCGGAAATCCCGATGGGTTGGATCGAGTCCCTTCAAGGACTCCTCGGCGAAAAGGTAAGCGCCTCCATGCCGGAGGGCGATCTGCGCGGCCTGCTCGTGGAAGGCATCATCAACGGGGTGGGCAGCGTCGTGGCCTTCATCCCGCAGATCGTGCTGCTGTTCTTCTTCATCGGCCTGCTGGAGAGTTCCGGCTACATGGCCCGCGCCGCTTTCCTGATGGACGGCCTGATGGGCCGGGCCGGGCTGAGCGGAAAGGCCTTCCTGCCGCTCTTCAGCTCCTACGCCTGCGCGATCCCGGGCGTGATGGCCACCCGCACCATCGACTCCGCGAAGGAGCGGCTGGTAACCATTTTCGTGGCGCCGTGGATGAGCTGCTCCGCGCGCCTGCCGGTGTACCTCGTGCTGGTGCCCCTGCTCTTGAGCGGGCAGGGCGGCCTCGTCCAGGCGCTCGTGTTCTTCGGCATCTATGCGCTGGGCACGCTCACGGCACTGATCGTCGCCCGCATCCTCCGCGGCAGGCTGGGGCCGGATGAGGTGAAGAAGCACTTCATGCTGGAACTGCCGCCTTACCGCCTGCCGCAGTGGAGCTACGTCTTCCGCCACGTCTTCGGCCGCGCCTGGGCCTTCCTGCAAAAGGCGGGCACCATCATCCTGGCCATCAATATCGTCCTCTGGGCGGCACAGACTTACCCGAAGCTGGACGATCCGGACGCCGACGACGGGGCGAAGCTGGACCACAGCATCATGGGCCGCGTGGGCCACCTGACGGAGCCGCTGGTGAGGCCGCTGGGCCTCGATTGGCGCGGCGGCACCGCGATCCTCACCTCCTTCGCCGCCCGGGAGATGTTCGTTTCCTCCATGAGCCAGCTCTTCCACGTGGAAAAGAGCGAGGACGAGGAAAAGGCCATGGCCTCCCTGCGCACCCGCCTGGCGGAGGAAAAATGGCCGGACGGGCGGCCGATGTTCACCGTTCCCGCGGTGCTGTCCCTGCTGGTGTTCTTCATTTATGCGCTGCAATGCCTGCCCACCTCCGCCGTGGTCGCGCGCGAGTCCGGATCCGTGAAATGGGCGGTCGGCCAGTTTTTCTTCATGAGCGCCTTTGCCTGGGTGGCGGCGTTTGCCGTGTATCAGATCTCGTCCTTGTTCTTCTGAGATGACCGATTGGCAGACATGGGCCGCCCTCGCGGCGGTGGTCCTCGCGGTGCTCTTCCTCGTCGCACGGACGAAGCGGAAGAAAAAGAGCTGCGGTAGCGACTGCGGCTGCGGGAAGAGCGGGCCGGTGGCGCAGCCCCGTCTTCCCAAGCGGTAAAGGAGGCGGATGCCCCCCTCCCCGCCGCGAAAGAAAGCCCACTTTCCGGGGTCGCGCGCGTCCTTGGTCCGCCTCGACCGGAACCCGCCGATTTTGGCCATCATAACGACAACTTAAGGGCTTACGAGCCACGCGGCTCTGCACTTTCCTTAAGAGCTTAAATTTAACATTTCTTAAGTTAATAACCAATTTCCATTGATCATCAAAGCATTACCACCTTTACCTCCCTTGGAACTGCATTGTCGGAAAATGGCAATCATATAGCAAACCCTGCATTTTTCTTCGCAGAAAAGTCTTGCTAGATAAACCATCAGGCGATTGACTCCGCCCGTCCCGCGAGGGACACCCCGAGCCGCCCTGACACCCCCCGACAAGGCAGCAAAGGAATACATCGGCCGACCGAAGGAAAAGCCCCCCGATCCCGAAGACGGCCAGCTGCAGCACCGGCAACCGAGAGACTCCCCCCGATCGAAGTTGCCGCCTCTCCCCCCGGAGCTAGTGTGTGTGTAAGTGTGTGTCAGCCGTCCGGCGGGTCAACTCCCCGATCCGCCGGGCGGACTGCTCGCAAGGAAAAGGCCGCCCCGGTGAAAGGGCGGCCTTTCTGTTGCCGCCGCGGGGCGGTCGCCGTCCTTTTTGCTCAACCCTTGCGCGGCTCCCCCATCTCACCTACCTCGGGGGCATGGTTCGCTTTTCGATCTTCGGGATTCCGGTGGAAATCCAGCCGTGGTTCTGGCTGACGCTCGGTCTCCTGGGCTCGCTCTGGACCGGGGACGGAGCCTCGGCGGCGGGTATCCTGATGATCTTTCTCTTCATCCTCGCCGGTTTCATCTCCGTGCTGATCCACGAACTGGGCCACGCGCTTGTCGGGAGGAAATTCGGGGCGCAGACCGCGATCACCCTGCACGCCTTCGGGGGCTACGCGCTCTTTCCCGGGGCGAACTTCACCCGCTGGCAGGATTTCCTGGTCACCGCGGCCGGACCGGCGGTGCAGGTCGTCCTGGGGGGTATCTTCCTGGCGATCAGCCTCACCGCGGAGGGCATCCCGCCCTTGGGACGATCCTTCGTCTTCTTCGTCTGGATCATTTCGTTCTACTGGGCGCTCTTGAACCTCATCCCCATGCTGCCGCTCGACGGCGGGCGGCTGCTGGCTTCCATCCTGGGGCCGGACCGCATCGGGCTGACGCTGAAGATCGGGATCGGCGTGGGCGTGCTGACGGCGATCACCATCCTCTACTTCACCGGCAGACCCTTCTTCCCGATGTTCCTCGGTCTGATGGCCTTCCAAAACTGGCAGGAGCTGAACCACCGGCGGCGTCCTTGACCGCAGCGTGCGCGGCAAAGAGGCTCCCCGAATGGTTCGATTCACGCTTTTCGGCATCCCGGTGGAGATCCAGCCTTGGTTCTGGGTAACCGCGGCGATCCTGGGCGGCGCTTGGAATGCCTCCGACGCCGCGGCGATGCAGCGGCTGCTGGTCTTCATGCTCGTGGCAACCGTCTCGATCCTGGTCCACGAATTCGGGCATGCCTTGACGGGCCGCCGCCTGGGCGGCGGCTACGCGCGCATCACCTTGTGGGCATTCGGCGGCCTGGCCCGGAACGAGGGCGGCCGCTTCGGGAAATGGCAGCGTTTCTGGATGATCGCCGCCGGGCCCGGTGCCGGCTTCCTCCTGCTGCTGCTGACGCTTGCCGTGCTGGCCGCGGTCTTCGGCCCCCGCGACGCGGCGGCGCTCGCGGGCCGATCGCTCTTCGGCAGCTCCCGGGGCCTTTCGCCGGAGACCTATGAGTTCTTCAGCGTCCGCCGACCGCTCTTCTCCCTGATCCACGGCCTGCTGTGGATCAATTTCTGGTGGGGTCTGGTCAATCTGCTGCCCGTGCTGCCGCT
>CAMPGU010000147.1 GCA_946885645.1 uncultured Haloferula sp. | reverse complement strand
GGTGGAGCGGCTGGTGAACGAGGCGCGGGCCGCGCGCATCATCGACGATATCGCTACCGCGCTGACCAAGCTGGAAGCGGCGCGGGAGACGGCACCGAAGGACCCGAGCGTGCTTTACGAGATCGGCCTGACCTACGAGCACATGGCGGGTGTGGACTCGCGCTACGCCGTTCAAGCGGCCGATGCCTATCAGGCGGTTTTCGACCTGAATACCGAGGGGGCGGGCGCCCTTTACCAGCTCGCCGCCCGCAAGCTCCGGGAGGGGATTTCCCTGCCCGTTGAAAAGCGGCGGGAACTCCTCCTCGGCAGGATCCGGCTTTTCAAGGACGAGGCCTTCCAGGATGGCGAGCGCGTGCTGGTGTATGTGCCGGTGCAGTCCGCGCCGTGGACGGAGATCAATGCGTACGATCTGGTGGTGAAGGTGAACTTCTTCGACGCCACCAAAAAGAACGGGCAGGAAGAAATCCTGCCTGCGGCGGAGGGCCTGTGCCAGACGGTGTTCGATTGGGTAAGCGGGGACTTCGACTTCGTCGGCGGCGAGGAGACGCTCCGTGTCACTTATATCCTGCCGCCGCAGGAGCTGCAGCAGGATCACCTTTTCGGGAAGCGGAGCTACTACGGCTACACCGTGGAACTCTTCTACAAGGAGGAACTGATCGACCACGTGGCATGGCCGCGGCATCTGTCCGCGCGCGGGGCCGACGATCAGCGGCCGAACGATTCGCCGGAATTCATCACGGAGGACATGATCGATCTCGACCCCGTGAATGCCCTCCTCGGCCCGAAACATGGGGAGGTGCCGGAACTTCCCCTGCCGTCCGGCCCGGACGGTGCGGTTCCGCCCCTGCCCGTACGTTGATTCCATGGATGATCCTCGCTCCCGCGCCGGCTCGATGCTCGGCGACTACCGTCTCGAGGCCTTGATCGGCGAAAGCCCGATCACGCTCACCTGGATGGCCGAGCAAGCGTCGATCCGCAGGCCCGTCGTGCTTTTCGAGCTCAAATCCTCCGCCTTCGGCCGTCGGGAGGACTTTCTCGCGGACATCCGGGCCAAGGCTGCCGTGGACCATCCCTTGGTTGGCTCCGTTTATGAGGCCGTCTCCAATCCGGAGCATTGCTACGTGACATTGGAGAGGCTTCCGGGTTCGTCGCTCATGGAGCGGCTGAATGCGAGGGAGGGGCTGAAGCCGGTGCAACTGGCGAATATCCTGCGCCGCGTGGCGGACGCCAATCAAACGCTGGAAATAGAAGGCGTCGCCGCGGCGTCGATGGGGCCGGACGATATCTTCGTCGATTCGCATGGCGTGGTGCGCGTGGCGAATCTGGCCCGCGCCGGTCAGCGCGCCGCCACCCGCTCGTCGGAAGACATCCTTGCCCTGGGGAGGGGATTGCCGGGGCTGGTGGCGGACGGTTATCCCGGTGCCTCCCGCATGGTTACCCTGCTTGCGTGGATGCGCGGGGAGGGGCTGGATCGCACGCTGACATGGGACGAAGTGCGGGCTTACGCCGAGCAGATCGAGCAGCAGCTCTCAGAGACCCCCCTGATTTCCGCGCCCAAGACCGCCCGCGCCTTGCCGCGCAAGTCGCCGCTGCCGCTGATCCTCGGGGCTGCTGCCGCCCTCTGTATCGCGGGCGTCGGCCTGCTCGCCTTGCGGGGGATCAATGGCAGCGCGGGCCCGGCATCGCCCTTGCCCGGGCCGGTAGCGGTCGCCGCGGGCAGCTACCCCCTGCCGGATGGCGGGGCGGGGAAAGTCGGGGCCTTTTCCCTCTCGGCCCATGAAGTGACCATCGGCGAGTACGCCGAATTTCTCGAAGCCCTCGCCGGGCTTGCACCGGAGCGGCGGAGCGCCTACGACCACAGGGAGCAGCCTCCGGGCAAAAGCGGTCATGAGCCCGATGGCTGGACCGCCCTGTACTCCGCCGCGAAAACCGGCGGCCAGTGGGAAGGCCGTCCTATCGACCGGGATTTCCCGGTCGTGAATGTCGATTGGTGGGACGCGGCCGCTTATTGCGAGTGGAAAGGCTGCCGTCTGCCCACCCAGGAGGAATGGTTCGCCGCCTTGCATTTGAAGCTTCCCGATCCGCGGGCCTTGCGCCCCGCGACTTGGGCCTCGGCCCGCGATGTCTCGCCTGCCGACCGGACGCCCGCCGGCCTGGGCGGGATGGCAGGCTCGGTTTCCGAATGGACTTCAAGCCTGGCTGTCAATCCGGCCAATCCCTTGGGGGAAAGAGGCTGGGTGATCGCCGGAGCTTCCTATCTGGATCAGGCGGAGGGCGCGCTCACGCGGCGCTGGGCGGCGGACCGCGGCCTGCGCCGGGCCGATCTCGGTTTCCGCGTGGTGGAACGCTGAAAAGGCGGGCGTTGCCGGAAAAGGCAGTCGTACCCATCCGTGTACAAGGGAAGGCCGCCGAGGTCCCACCCCCGGCGGCCAAATCATCAACCCTTATAAGCCCACACCCATGGGCAGGGAATCCGACTTTGTGCTGTTCACCCTTACATGAAAACTGACGCTAGGCGCAGTCTTCATGATCATAGACCCTTCGGTTCTCCAGACGTTCAAAGTTCCTGAGAATTTTTTCAAAAAAGCTCGGAAGCTTTAAATTCAGGACGACCCCGGGCTCGCGGACGGCGTGGTTGCTCTAACGGGTTCGTCGCCTCTGGCGCTCGGTTCTTGACCTCCGGATCCCTGACATGAATTTGTCCATTCTATGGATCCCAGCAGTTGCCCACGGAGTTCGCCGGGATGGAGCGGCCGCCCGGGCAGCAGGAGAATCGAGGGTCCTGTCAGTGTGGCCCGAGCTTTTCAATCACGGCGTTTTGGAACCATGCCGGCACTCGATCTGATTTGAGTTCCAACTCTCGTCCTTCGGTGATCTCGGCGATCCACGTTTGATCTGCGCCCTCTCCTGAATTGTCGAAAATGTAAGCGCGGTTTGTGTGCCTGATTGCAGGAACGAGAAGCTCCAGCGAACGATAGTAGCATTCCCCGATCTTGTCGGAGGGAACCGGATGTCCTCCAAGTCTGACCCGGTTGGCCACCCGGGAGACGTTGATGATGGGGTCCTCCGTCGCCACGTAGTAGAGGTAGGTGCGGTAGCCCGAATTCTGGGCCTGAGCCAGGATTGCCACCTTTCCCGGATGCGACATCACGGTTTCGAAGGTAAAGCTCAAGCCGCCCCTGAGGAGGCCCTGCCTCAAAAAATCGCACAAAACCGATGCAAGATAGGAATTGGGAACGAGGCCGCCCAAATGGAGGATACTTCCGTCGGCTGAGAGGGTCGATAGCTCCTTCCGGGAGAACGCTTGTTGGAGAAAGTGTGATTTGAGGATATATTGCAGTGCATCCGCAGCAATCCCCGGGAACCCGTATTCATTGAGATCCAGGAATCCCCGCTTGCCGAGATCGTGCTCCAAATCATCGGGATTGAGATAGATACCCTGCAGGCCTGCGGGGAGAACCCCTTTGAGCGAACTTTTTCCGGAGCCGT
Source organism: uncultured Haloferula sp. (assembly GCA_946885645.1). The sequence goes on along the minus strand of CAMPGU010000147.1, from coordinate 6,377 downwards.
TCGGGCCTGCGAACATTCGCATTCTCGGCGTTCTGTCGGTCACCGGATCCGAAATTTCCTGCCGTTGGGTACAGAGACCGGCGCCTTGATCTGTTTCACCGGTTCGCGCCGCCCGTCGGGGAAAACTCGATAGATCACTCCTCCTTCGGCTTGGAGAACGCTAAAGCCGGCAGCTAGAGCTTTGCGATGTTCAGCGGCAAAGACCTGCCCCGACAAAGCTGGAAAGCTGCTTTCCAGTGCCTCGATTTCCTTGTCCGGAGTGCTCATCGCTTCTGTCACGCGGAACTATAGCGCACGGGCCGCCGTCCGCAATATATAGCCGCTCAGCCCTCCAGGATCTGGTCCAGCACGTAGGGCAGGATGCCGCCGGCGAGGTAGTAGTCCACTTCGGCCGGGGTATCGAGGCGCACGCGCAGCGGGATCTCGATGCGCGAGTGATCCGGCAGGTGGGCGATGAGCAGGGCGTCCTGCATCGGCTTGAGTTCGCCGCCGATGCCGGTGATGTCGAAGCGGGCATCGGCCAGCTCCTTCACCTTGTCGTAGTCTTCCTTGTTGATGAAATTCAGCGGCAGCACGCCCATGCCGATGAGGTTCGAGCGGTGGATGCGCTCGAAGGATTTCGTGACCACCGCGGAGACGCCGAGCAGGCGGGTGCCTTTCGCCGCCCAGTCGCGGGAGGAACCCATGCCATAGTCCTCGCCGCCGATGATGATGAGCTTGGTTCCGTCGGCCTGGTAAGCCATCGAAGCGTCGTAGATGAAGGTCGGCTTCGCGCCGGCCAGGGCTTCGATCGGCATGTCGGGCGCGGAAACCTCGGCTTCGCCGAAATACTGGGTGTAGCCGCCTTCCACGCCGGGGCACATCAGGTTCTTGATGCGGACATTGGCGAAGGTGCCGCGGGTCATCACCCGGTCGTTCCCGCGGCGCGCGCCGTAGGAGTTGAATTCCGCTTTCTCCACGCCGTTTTCGAGCAGGTACTTGCCCGCGGGGGAGGTAGCCTTGATCGAGCCTGCAGGAGAGATGTGGTCGGTGGTGACCGAGTCGCCGAAGATGCCGAGCGGTCGGGCGTTGTGGAGATCGCCGACTTCCGTGGCACCGCCTTCGAAGAAGGGCGGGGACTGGATGTAGGTGGACTTCTCGTCCCAGGAATAGGTTGCCCCCGCGGAGCCGGAGATTTCCGCCCACTTCGGGTTCGCGGAATCGAGATCGCCGTAAAGCTTTTGATACACGGTGGGTTTCAGCGCCGCGGCGAGCTGCTCCTTCACCTCCTCGTGGCTGGGCCAGAGGTCCTTCAGGAACACCGGGTTGCCGTCCTTGTCGTTGCCGAGCGGCTCGGTCGAGAGATCGAGATCCACGCGGCCGGCCAGGGCGTAGGCCACCACCAGGGGCGGGCTCATCAGGAAGTTGGCCTTGATCGAGCCGTGCACGCGGGCTTCGAAGTTGCGATTGCCGGAAAGAACCGAGGCGCACACGAGGTCGCCCTCTTTGATCGCGCCTTCGATGGACGGATGCAGCGGGCCGGAATTCCCGATGCAGGTCGTGCAGCCGTAGCCGACGGTCTGGAAGCCGAGCTGGTCGAGCTCCTTCTGAAGTCCCGTTGCCTCGAAGTAATCGGTCACCACCCGCGAGCCCGGTGCCAGCGAGGTCTTCACGTAGGGCGCCACGGTCAGGCCGAGTGCGTTCGCTTTCTTCGCCACCAGGCCGGCGGCGATCATCACGCTCGGATTGCTCGTGTTCGTGCAGGAGGTGATGGCGGCGATCAGGATCGAACCATGCGCCAGTTCGACATCGACGGGACCGCTGGGGAAAAGATCGGGATCGATCGCAGCGACAGGATCCGGAGTCGGGCGATTTGACACCATTTCGACCGCGTGCCGCGGGCCGCCTTCGAAGGAGGCGTGCTTCGTGTCGGTGGAGAGCAGCGAATCCACGGAGACCCCGGCCCGCTCGCGCATGGAAAGCTTCACGCGGCGCTCGCGCTGATCCGGGGCGAGGCCGAAACCGCCGGCGGACACCGGAGCGGTGAAAAGCGTGTCGAAAGTCTCCCGCAGCGCGTTCACGTCGATGCGGTCCTGCGGACGCTTGGGACCGGCCACGGAGGGCACGATGGTGGAGAGATCGAGCTCCAGCAGGTCGGTGTATTCGCACTCGCCCTTTTCCGGGATGCCGAAAAGGCCCTGCGCCTTGTAGTAATTCGCCACCGTCGTGCAGAGTTCTTCCGAGCGGCCGGTGCCGCGCATGTAGTTGATCGTTTCCCCGTCCACCGGGAAGAAGCCCATGGTCGCGCCGTACTCCGGGGCCATGTTCGCGATGGTGGCGCGGTCGGGCAGGGAGAGGGCTTTCGCGCCGGGACCGTGGAACTCGACGAACTTGCCGACCACCCCGTGCTTCCGCAGCAATTGGGTAATGCGGAGCGTGAGGTCGGTGGCGGTCACGCCTTCCTTCAGCTCGCCGTGCAGGTAAACGCCGACCACCTCGGGCACGAGGAAGGTCACCGGTTGGCCGAGCATGCCTGCTTCCGCCTCGATGCCGCCCACGCCCCAGCCAACGACCCCGAGGCCGTTGATCATGGTGGTGTGGGAATCGGTGCCGACGAGCGTGTCCGGGTAAAAGACGCCGCCCTTCTCAAGGACGCCCTTGGCCAGGAACTCCAGGTTCACCTGATGGACGATGCCGATGCCGGGAGGCACCACCGAGAAAGTTTCAAAAGCCTGCTGGCCCCATTTGAGGAATTCGTAGCGCTCGCGGTTGCGGATGAACTCGATCGCCATGTTCCGGTCGAGCGAGAGCTGGGAGCCGGCGAAATCCACCTGAACGGAGTGGTCCACCACGAGATCGACGGGGACGAGCGGCTCGATCTTCTCCGGCGCGGCACCGCGCTTCACCGCGGCATCCCGCATCGCGGCCACGTCCACCAGCAGGGGCACGCCCGTGAAATCCTGCAGGACGATGCGGGCGACGGTGAAGGGGATTTCATAGTCCCCGGGGGTCTTCGCATTGTAATTGGCCAGGTTGGCCACGTCCTTTTCCGTCACCTTGCGGCCGTCCACGCAGCGCAGCACCGACTCCAGCACGATCCGGATCGACACGGGGAGCTTCTGGAGATTCGGGAACCCCTGTTCGGCGAGGGCAGGCAGGGAGTAGAAATTGCCGTCGGCTCCGGAGCCGGTCTTGAAGGTGCGGAGAGTATCCATGGAGATGGGAATAAGCGCTGGGATTCAAACGGGCCTGCTACGGAAGGAGCACACCCGGTTCGCGCGCGGGAGGGTAGGATCAAGGACCGAAATGTCAAAAAGGTTCCCCCGAGCGGGCGCCGGAGTCCTTTTGGGCAGGATTGCGGGTTGAGCAGCCCCGGTGCCATGTCCTAGCGTCCGCCATGCAAAGATGGATCGCCGTGTTAGGGTTATCGTGGGTTCTGGCCGCATGCGTGGGAACGGGCATCCCTTCGGACGGGGACATCCAGACGGGCGCGGAACCCGCCGAGGGCGGCATTTCCGAGGTGCCGAACCCCACACCGGAGATGGCCGCGAAGAGCAAGACCCCGCTCGAAACCCTGCGCCACGGCCACGTGACTTACATGCTGAAGTGCGGCGAATGCCACAATTACATGATTCCCGACGAGGTGGACGTGGAGGATTGGGAAGACGTCATGCCGAAAATGATCCGCCATGCCGGCTTGGCGGCGGAAGATGAGAAAGCGGTGCTTTCCTACGTTCTGGCCGTAAAGGCGATGTGAGCGAGGCACTGGAGCTGGCGGCGTTTGCCGGGGTGATGGCGCTGGGTCAATTCAGCCCCGGCCCGGACATGATCCTCTTGACCCGCACGGCCCTGGCGGAAGGGGCCCGGGCAGGGGTGGTGATGGCTTTCGGAATTGCGACCGGCCTGGCGATTCACACGGCCGTGGCGGTGGCGGGCCTGGCGCTCGCTCTGGAACGCCTGCCGGTGTTGCGGAAGGCGGTGGCCTGCTTTTCCGCCGCTTACCTTTTGTGGTTGGCCTATTGCATCGGCCGAGAACACCTCCGGGCACGCAGGTCCGGAAGGAAAAGGGCCGAACCCGACGCGGGGCCGCGGAGTGCCTACCTCCGCGGACTGGTCTGCAATCTCCTGAACCCGAAAGCCGTGATCTTCCTGGCTGCGGTGTGCGCACCCTTCCTGCACGGCCCGCATCCCGGGTGGTGGCCCGGGGCCCTTTGGGCGGTGGTGGTCTTCCAAGGAGGCATCCTCTGGGCGCTGTGGGCCCGCTTGCTCCAGTGGGGGCCGCTCCGCGCGCGCTACGAGAGATCCTCCAAATGGATCGATCTCGCCTTCTGTGTGGCGCTTTCGGGCCTTGCGGTGAAACTCCTGTTCACGAATTGAGGCCCAAAAAAAGCCCCGCCGGTAAGGGCGGGGCTTCGGAAAAGGGACGCTTATTCGTACTTCGGCGCTTTATGACGCGTGAAGTAACCGTTGCCGACATACATCGACATCGGCTCGTAGTCCGGGAGCGGGCCGGCGTCGGGCGGCAGGGGGATATTGGCCAAGCTGGAATCCTCCGGCTGGCTCTGGGCGATGCTCACCGGGGTGCCGACCTTCACGAGGTTGTAGAACTTCGGCGCCAGGTTCTCGTGCATGCGGATGCAGCCGTGGGTGCAGGGCGTGTGTTTCACCCAGCCGGTGTGGAAGCCGTAGTTCGCCTTGAATTCGCACCAGTAGGGCATCGGGGTGCCCTTGAAGGACCAGCCGCCCGGCTTGCCGGAAAGCATCGTCTTCCGCACGTTGCTTCCGGAATAGGCGTAGCCGTGGCTGTTCGCCCGGTGCATGTGCTCCTTTTTGAAGATGGTGAAATTTCCGGCGGGGGTGCGGGAACCGGGCGCCCCGACCGAGACCGGCATCACGAGCAGCGGTTTGCCGTTTTCCATGACATACACACGCTGTTTCGAGAGCGATACCTTCACCTTCACCGCGGAGGGATTGGACGGTTTTTTCGCGGGCAGATCGTAGGCTTGGTAATCGGCCAGCGAACCGGAGCCCGTGGAAGTGGTGCTACAGGAGGAGAGGGCCCCCGCGGCGAGCGCGGCGGCTGCGAGTAGAGCAGGTTTGAGGGATTTCATATGAAGGACGTTCAGAAACTAGGATTCAAAGATCCCGCGCGAGTGCAAGCCCTCACGCTTGGGCAAAATGCAGAGGCAGGGAAGAAGCCGCTAGCGCACCCTCTCCCAAGAGGCCACGCGGCCGTTCCGGAAAAGCACGGTGGCTCTCCGGTAGGGGATGTAGGTGACCTCCGGCCCGAAGCCGACATCGTAGTAGGGGTACCGGCCGTATCTGCCATACCCGTAGCCCCAGCCGTAGGCACCGAAGTAACTGTTCGTGTAAACCGGGCTGGACCCGTTGTAGTCCCAGCGGAGTGTCGGTCGGCCGCCTTCGCTGCCTTCGTATTCCCGGCTTGCCCGTCCCCACGCCAGATAAACGGCGTCCGTGCCCATTCCCTTGTCGATCCGTCCCTGCCGGACGAGGTCCTTTTGTTTGGGCGGCAGCCCTTCAAACATTGCAGGCTGCGCTGCAATCCGGCTTTCCGGGGTGGAGGGGGCGCAGGAGGCAAAAACAAGGGCCGAGATCGCCGCCGGAAACATCGCCGCTTTCATACCCACCGGCATACACCCGGACCCCCCGCCCTGCAAACTTCGGCCATCGTGAAAAATTACGTGCCGAAGTCGCTTGCCAAGCGAGAATCCGCGAACGCAATCTCGCCGCGCAAACGTTCCCTGCTTGCCATGTCCGACCTGCTCGAAGACGAAGACCTTACCGCCGCCCTGAAGAAGTGCCCCGAGTGGGAGCACGAAAAGAAATCCATCACTCGCACGGTCGAGTTCGAGGAGTTCATGGAGGCGATTGATTTCGTCAACGATCTCGCCGAGATCGCCGACGAGGCGCAGCATCATCCGGACATCCGCATCCGCTACACGAAGGTGACGCTGGTGCTGACCACGCACGACGCGGGCGGGGTGACGGAGGCGGACATCGAGCTCGCCCAGCGCATCGACAATCTCGTCGATTGAGCGGGGCGGGGGGCTTTCGCGAGCGACCTTCCGGAGGCCCGCATGGTGCGGGCCTTTTTCTTTCCAGAAAGGGAGACGGGTAAAGGAGCAACCGTGCTGCCAAGCAGCGCGTGCCAGCACCCGTAGATTTCAGCGCGGCATCATCAGATCATCATCCTGATAGCCGGTCAGTTCCCGGAGACCCTTCAGGAGCTTCGTCAGGATCAGGAAGAGGATGCCCAGCAGCGGCACGCCGATGGCCACGAAACCCGCCCAGGTCAGCTTGCCGATGATCTCGTTGTATTTTTCCAGCGCGTCGATGGCCTTCGCGTCAAAGCCGCGGAAGAACCACAAGGCGATGCC
>CAMPGU010000146.1 GCA_946885645.1 uncultured Haloferula sp. | reverse complement strand
TCACCGCCAGGATGCCGGCGAACCCTCCGGCAAGTCCCAGTACAGAGAAGCCGTTCCCATACGAAGACCGCAGGGGGGATGCGGTTCACATATTTCGGGGGGATGGGGGGGTGACGGGAAAGTAACACGCCGCGCTCCCCGCAACATCACGTGATCGCGGGATCGGGAGAACTCCAGGAAGCAGCCTCCGCCCGGGTTGCTACTCCCCCTGCTTCACCTCGGGCTCGAACTCCAGCGGCGGGCCGTCCGGCGCATCCATCTTCTCGATGCTGCCCTTTTCATCCTGAACCGGCACCACCTTGATATCGACCTGCACGGGCACGGCTCTCAGGCCTTCGATGATCTGGCGCAATTGCGAGACCGTCTGTTCCGCCAGCGTCTGCGGCTGCGCGTAGCTCTGCCCCGCCTGCGAGATGCCGTTCTTAATGGCCTCCAGCCCATCGTTGAACTGCGTGAGCTGCGCGACGACCCGCGCCACGGGATCGTGCTCGCCGCCAGCTCCCAGCAGTTTGCGCTTGTTGAACTCCTTCTTGATCTGCTCCCAGCGTGCCGCCTGCGTCTCGTCCAGCAGACCCTCCATCTCGTGGAATTTCAGCAGGTTCGCCTCCGCCGCGGTGGTGAGGTTCTGCGACTCGCTGCGATAGTGATCCACGACGATCTGCCGCACCTCTTCCGGCGTCATGAGCGGCAGCACCTTCTCCGCGATGCGGTTCATGTTCCGGTAGGAGCCCTGCAACTTGAAGGGCGGCTCGGTGCGATAGGCGTCCTCCTGGGCCGCGCTTTTGATGTACTGCAGGTTCACCCGCAGTATGGTATCGCGTACGGCGAGCAGGTGCTTCGTCACCGCCAGCATCTCCTCGATCTCCGCGGGCGTATAATTGCCCTCGAAATCGGCACCGTCCCGGCTACCGGTTTCCGTGATGCGGATGAGCATCAGGATGTCCTTCTGCGAGCGGCTCGCCAGCCGGGACAGCGCCGCATTCGAAGTGAGGGCGTTCTCAATGTAGCTGGCCTTGAAGGCCGCCTCATGGCCGCCCAGGATGTCCCCCAGATTGTAGGTATCCGCGCGGTTCGCGAGCATGTCCGGAATCTGGAATTTGCCGCCGCTCTCGGTGTAGGGATTGCCGGCCATCACCACGGCGACCTTTCTGCCACGGAGGTCATAGGTGCGGGCCTGGCCCTTCCATACGCCTTCGATCTTCCGCTGCGCATCGCAGAGGCTGATGAACTTCTGCAGGAACTCGGGGTCCGTGTGCTGGATGTCGTCCAGATAAAGCATCACGTTGTCGCCCATCTCCAGCGCCAGGTTCGCGCGTTCCACCTCCATGCGCGCGGAGGCGTTGGGTGCCTCCGCGGGATCGAGCGAGAGCACCCGGTGGCCCAGCGCGGGACCGTTGATCTTCACGAAGGTCAGCCCCAGGCGGTTCGCCACGTACTCCATGATCGTGGTCTTGCCATAGCCCGGCGGGGAAATGAGCAGCAGCAGGCCCATGCGGTCCGTGCGGGTGTTCGCCCCGGCGGTGCCGAGTTGCTTGGCGAGGTTGTTGCCGATCAGGGGAAGATACACCTCGTCAATCAGCCGATTCCGCACGAAGGCGCTCATCACCTTCGGCTTGAATTCCTCCAGGCGCATTTGGTCGCGCTTCGCCCCCGTGAGCTGCGTCTTCCGCTCCGCCAGTGCACGGAAAGCTGCGGCGTCGGTGCGCTCGTGGCGCTCCAGGCGGTCGAGAAATTCGCTGTAGTGAAGCCCGATCGCGCCGCCGTCGATGCGTGCATGGCTCGATCGCAACCCCTCCACGCGGAAGAACAGCGGAACCGACTTCACCGCCCGCTGTTCAAACCCGCCGCGCGCGAGATGCACGGACGCTTCGTCGATCACCGCCCCCGTGAGTCCTTCCGGCGTTCCCTGCACGCTCTCCGGGTGGCTCGCCGCGAATCCCGCCAGCCAGTCCCGCGCAATCTCGTACCGCACGAAAGCGGGAGATTCCTGCCCGCCGATGGAATCCTTGAAGATCCCTTCCGCACGCTTTGCCACCAGGCCATGATGGAAAGCCGTGCTTAACTCCGCGGCGGCCGTCGAAACCACGAAGGTGGCTCCCGTAGCCAGCTCCTCCGCGAGGTAGTCCGCGGCTTTTGCCGGGACCACTTCGGAGAACAGGCCATGGGCCTCCCGCCACCTTGAGAACTCCTCCGCCAGCCGCGCTTTCCAGCGCTCCGTCTCGTCCCCGCCGGCGAACAGGTTACGGCGTTTGCCGTAGGAGGAAAACTGGCCTGCGATCCTACTCCTCAGCGGGTTCTCCCACGAGTTCCAGAAAAGCATTCCCGCCGCCCGCTCCCGGGGACCGAAGCGCAGCAGGCCGGCCTCCGCGTGGATCGGCAGCAGATGCTCCAGGAGCTTGGCTGCATCCTCATCGTGGATCCCCTTCGTATATCCCTCCGCGTAGCGCGGCTGCATGAAAGCCTGGATCCTGGAGAGCAGGGGGGCCTCCGTTCCTGCCGCGGCTTCCAGCAGGAACTTCCAAGCGAGGTACTCTGCCCGCGCCACCCGCGGGCTCTCGCTGGGTACCTCCAGATCCCACGCATCGCGCGCGGCCAGGAAACCCGCGTCCGTGATTGGTTCGAAAAACTTGGTGCCCGTCAGGTGAAAAGCCATCGCGTCCCCATGGGGCACGATCGTCATTTCCAGCGGCTGCGTGTTGACGTTGAAGGCGTTCTTGCCGAAGCGGATGACGTTCTCGCCTTCCACGTAGAGATCCTTCTTGTCCTTCAACTGCCGCACGCCGTCCTCGCGAAGGGTCTTCAGTCTCGTCTGGAGATCATCGGCTTTCACCGAGTCCCCGAGCGATTGGAGCTGCCCGATCAGGTCGCGGACCTTCTCGATCATCGGATCGGTCGCGAAGTAGGAGTGGATCTCCTCGACCTCCCCCAGCGAGGCCACCCGGTTGCGAATGCCCGCCAGGATGCGTTCGGCGGATTTGAAAAGCGCGCCCGCCCGCTTGCCCCGTGCCTCCACAAGCTGCGTGCGGCGGCCCTCGAAGGCGTCGTAAATTTCCTCGCGCCGCGTGGCGAGCTGCTCGATGTACTCATCGAACTCGGCGAATCGTCCTTCGAGCTCCTCCACCTGGACCATCAGGCGGGTCAGGGATTCGTCGCATTTTTCCGGTGTGTCGCAGAGATCCAGGTAGTTCGCCAGAGCCTGCGAAAGCAGTTTCATCTGCGCCGCGAACTGGGCCTCCCCCTCGCCGCGCGCCAGCTCCCTGCGCTTGTTCCGCAATGAGCCGCGAGTGCCGTTCAGCCGTGCGTAAAGGCCGGAGATCCGCTCGATGATCGCGGTGGTCTGGGTGGCGTCTGCAATCTTCAGCCCGCCGACGATCTCGATCAGCATCTCAAGTTCCGCCGCCGCTTGATCCAGTGCCGTGGCGACTTCATCGGCCTCGGTCACCTTCGCGATCTTCGCGAGCGCTGTTTCCTGGGCATCGATCGCGGCGGCGTAGGAATTCAGCGATTCTTCGCCCAAGAGGAAATCGACGGTCTTTGCGGAGACGGCATCGGTTGTCGCGACGACTTCCTTCTCGAAAGCGGAAACAATCTCGGGATCGGTATAGCGTACATCGCGCAGCGCGATGATTTCGCCGCGCAGCTTGCGCAGGCTTGCGAGCTGGTGGACGAAGCCTTGCAGGGCGTCCGGCGAAGCCGTATGTGCCTCGCGGACCAGCTTCTCCACTGCGGCGCGCACCGCCGAAGTGCGTTCGGCAGCCAGGGAGCGCAGTTTCTGGACCTTCTCGAATTCGCCGATCGCCGCCTCGCCCGCCTTCTTGATCTCCCGCACGGGTGCCGCGAGCGATTTGCACTCGGGCCGGTCGAGCCAGAAGTAGGCGTCCAGGAGGTCGCCGGAACGCTTCACGATATCGAGATAGAGCCCCGCGAAGGAATCGTCCTTCTGCAGGAGCGTCAGCAGTTCGCGGGATTCCGCCATCCCGCGCACCAGCTCCGGATTACCGATCTTGTAGAGGAAGGACTCCTTGTCCGCCGCGGCCGCCACACTGGTCTCGTCGTCCAAGTACGGGGTTTGCCATATTTGCAGCGCGTGGTGCTTCTGCGGCTCGCCATCGCCGCGGAAAAGCACGAGCCGCCCGTTGCCGAACAACGAGTACCCCGAACAAACGATCGGCGTCTCGACCGATTGCTTGATCCGGTTGTAGGAGAGCAGCACGTAGTCGCCGGAGGCGCGATTGTAGAAGGAATAGAGGATGTCTTCGCCGTTCGAGCTCGGGACACGGCGCTCGAAACGCATGTCCAGCAAGCCGTGGTCGAAGGTCTTCACCTCCCCGCTCTGGAGCAGGTAGCCGTTCGCGAAGATGATGCCGTGGTCGTCCGGGAGCAAAACGCAGGAGTCGCCGATGGCGTCGATGCGGTGCACCGAGCTCGTCTTCTCGTTGAAGACCAGGTGGCGGTGCAGGCCTTCGCGGTAAGGCAGGATCTTCAGCAGGACGAGCGATCCCACCGTGGCGTAGAAGATTTCCGCATCGTCGAGCGTCTGGTCGCTCTCGGTCACGGGCTCCGAATAGATGCCTTGTCCGCTCGCGGTGTTGTCCTCGATCTTCACCGTCAGATCGCCGCCCACCGTTTCCACGAAGACCCGGTCCTCGATGGAAATGTGCGGATGCAGGCCCGGGCGGTGCATCCCGCGGTGGGCGCGCTTCCACTCGAACTCCTGCTGCGCCGGAAAGGCGTATTCGTGATCGAAGCGGTTCCCGACGTACTCCGGCGTGCCATCGCCCGCCAGACGCCATTTGAAGACCTTGATGTCGTCGATCGATTTCCCGGAGCGCATCGCCATGTAGAGATGCGGCCCGATGATCAGGAACTTCAGGAAAACGGTCTCGCGGTAGTACTTGAAAAGGTAGGCGAAGTCCTCGGTAAACTTGGCATCCCCCAGCACTTCCTCGACCGCGATCGGAGTGAAGGACCGGGTCTCCGGATTGTAGTCATAGACCGCGAAGACGTCCTTGATATCCGTCGTCTGCTTTAGTCCGAATTGGATGTTATAGCCGAAAAGGAAGCGATGCTTTCCGATGGCGACCAGATCGCGAGCGACGCAATTGTGCTCGGTCGATACCCGTTCGGTGCCCAGCAACGCCGTCTCGATCCCGCCGAAAACCTGAAGGCGCTCCGCATTCAGGGCATCCAGTCCCTCGCGCAAGGTCGCCGCATGCTTGTCCAGCCGCGCACGGATGACTTCGTACGCACCGCCTTCAAGCTGATCGGGCTTTTTGAGTTCTTCAGGCATGGGATCTAACCGCGGGAGGGCGCCAAGCTGTGGATTCAAGGGATCCGGGCCCGCGGCTCACAGGAGGCCGGGCCCCGGAATCGACTTCATGGCTGGACAAGCACCTTCGCGGCCCGTTCGTCCGCAATGCCGAAGCGGTCCGCCGCACCCAGGAAGGACAGCAGCTTGCGCCGCGTGTCTCCCGTCGCGTCCGCCAGCAGTTTCCCGAGCACCGCGCCCACGCTGAGGTTCTTCACGTCCTCGGTGGTCACTCCGAATTGCCCGGCCCATTCGCGGAGCTGCGCCTTGAAATACTCCGGATCGCCGTTGAAGAAGGTCTCTTTCACGTCGCCCAGCACTTCGCTGTTGGCCACCAACCGGTCCACCGATTTCCCGCGGGAAATCGCGCCTGCGATCTGCTCGAAGAACTTGCCCTCGCCGCCGATGATCTCGATCTTCGCGGATTTCATCGCTTCGCCCATCACCTTGGCTTGCGCTTCGGCGATGTCCTTCTGGATGTGGATGCCAGCCAGATCGATGGCCTTCTCCTTTTCGAGCCGGAGCTTGAATTCCTCGTGGGCTTGGCCCGCGGATTCCAGCAGCTTCATCGCCTCCGCCTTCTTGTTGATGCCTTCGGCTTCGGCTTCGAATTTCAGGCGGTTCACCTCCGCTTCCGCGGTGCCTTGCTTCTGCGTGGCATCCGCTCTCGCGATCATCACTTCCACCTCGCCGAGTCCCGTGGCGGCGGTCTCCTTCGCGGTGGCTTCCGCCAGCAGTTTCTTGGCAAGCGCCTGCTTCTCGCTGGCAGCCTGCTCGGCCTCCGCGGAAATGACGACTTCCTCGGCCTTGAGCTCCGCGGATTTCTTCGACGCTTCCGCCGCTTTCACGCGCTCGTAGAGCTCCTGATCGGCACGCAGCTTCGCTGCCTCTTGCGAACCCTCGGCCTCCTTGATCTTGCGGATCATCTCTTCCTGGGCCACGGCCTCGGCCAAGGTCACCTTGACCTGCTTCTGGCGATCCGCGCCGGCGAAGGCTTCCGTGTCCTTGATGCGCTCTTGTTCCACCACGACGAGCTTCTCGACCGCGACGCGCTCCTTGATAACGTCCTGGATCGCCTTCTTCTCGATCTCCACGGCTTTCTCCTTCTCGATCGACTTGAGCTGGGTCACCCGCTCGCGCTCGATCGATTCGAGTTCCTGATCGCGCTTCACCCGCTCGACCTCCACCACGTCGGTGCGTTCCTTGTTGCGCTGAGCGACGAGCACCTGGCGGTCCTTGTTCTCCGTGGCCACCTGGATCTCTTCCTCGGCGGCGATCCGGGCGCGCTCGGACTTCTGGCGCTCCTCCTCGCGGACTTTCGCCGTCTCCGCTTCTTCGCGCGCACGTACGCTTTCAACCTCGCGCTTCTGCTTGGCCTCCGTTTCGGAAAGCTGCCGTTCGAGCTCCAGGATGGCCTCGCGAGCCTCCACGTCCTGCTGCTTGATGACCTTCTCCTTGTCGCGCTGGATGTGGTTCGCGAGCTTCGCCTGCGTCGCCGTCAGTTCGGTGATCTTCTTGATGCCCTGTGCGTCGAGGATGTTGTCCGGATCGAGCGCCTCGATCGGCGTCTGCTCCAGATAATCGATCGCCGCGTCATCCAGCACGAAGCCGTTCAGGTTCGTGCCGATGATCTTGATGATCTCGTCGCGGAAGGTCTCGCGCTCCTCGTAGAGCTCGATGAAGTCGAAGCGTTTGCCGACTGTCTTGAGCGCCTCGGAGAACTTGGCGTCGAAGAGCGAGCGGATCTCCTCGGTGTTGGAGGCCCGGTCGCAACCCACTGATTGCGCCACGCGCAGCACGTCCTCGTCGGTCTGGTTCACCCGGACGAAAAAGGCCACCTTGATATCCGCGCGCATGTTGTCCTTGCAGATCAGGCCGTTCTTCGCGGTCCGGTCGATCTCCACGCGCTTCAGGGAAATATCCATCGTCTCCAGCCGGTGGAGCACGGGGATCACGGCCATGCCGTTGAAGCTCACCTTGGTGCCGCCCACGCCGGTGCGGACCAGCGCCTGCCCCCGCTGGGCCTTGCGATAGAGCATCGAGTACACCATCGCAATGGCGGCGAAGAGCGCGATGATCGCGCCAACGGCCACGGCGATGACGACGACGGTACCGCCCAGCTTGTTCTGGGCGAGCAGCGGAATGACGATCTGGTTCATGATGGATTGGGTGGGATGGATTCGGAGAGGGTACGGACGGTATAGATGCCGCTGGCTGGATCATGACTCACCACGATCACTTCGGTATCGCGGGGAAGGGGGGGAGTGCCCGGCATGACGCGGGCGCTGAGAAGGAGCGGCGCTTCGGAATTCTGCACCTCTACCTGGCCGGAACGCTCGTCCACCAGAGCGGTGCGCACGAAGCCCGTGCGCCCGATCACCGGCAGGTGCTTCTCATCCTCAGCCCGCAGCACGCGGAAGAAGGGCTTCAGCGGAGCCACCGCGAAGCGGGTGAGAACGACCGCCGCGGCGAGCGCCCCAAGAGCGATGATCCCGCCTGCGAGCGCGCCCGCGCCGGGATTGAACCAGAGGTTCCCGATCATGGCACAGGCCCACAGCAGGATCACCAGGACGGACAGGACCACCATCACCGGCACATCCTTCGCGTTCACGATCCTCAGGGCCCCGTGGAGCCACTGGCTCATGGTGCTGTCGCTCTCGTCCGGGCCGTCGGCATCGACCTCCGCATCCAGGAACTCAAGGTCCAGGACACCGAGCATGTTCAGCACCCAGTAGAGAGCCACCGGGACCAGCAGGAGCGTCAGCGGCAAAACCTGCGGGCTGATGGCGAGGTTCCAGATTTCCTTCACGACGCTGCATTCCAGACAATGCAACGTCTTTTCGCGACTACAAAAGATATGCCCGTTCCTAATGCCTACAAATTCCGTAGCGACTTCGCCGCATCGCTGCGCGCAGCGAAGGAGGCCGGCACCCAGGCGGCGAGCGAGCAGAGGATAAAGGCGGAGATGCAGATGATGACGAGCTCCCCCGGATTCACGTGCGAAGGCAGGGTCTTGAACCCGTGGAAGTCCTTCGGAAAGGGATCGAAGCCCATCGTGCGGAAGAGATCCTGTAGCACGCCGCGGAAACGGAGTACCACCAGTCCCGCGCCCGCGCCCAGCACCGCCCCCGTGAAGCCGAGGATCATGCCCTGATAGACGAAGACCCGTACGATCTGCCCGGGCGCCGCTCCCAGCGCCTTCATCACCCCGATCTCCCGCCGCTTCTGGATCGTCACGGTGAACATCACCGCCATCATCGAGAAAGCGGACACCAGGATGATGAAGGACAAGGCGAAGTACATCATCACCCGCTGCTGGTTGATCAAGCGCGAGAACTCGCCGAAGTCCTCGAACCAGGTCACCGCACGCCAGCCCTCCGGCATCCGCGCCTTGAACTCCTCCGCCGCGAGATGCGCCTGATAGGCATCGTCCAGACGCACGGCGATCCCCTGCACCGCCCCTTGCAGGCCCGCCAGCTCCTGAGCCAGCGGCAGCGGCATGAAAACATCCGGCGTCACCGCCATCTGCGTCGCCGTATAGACGCCGATCACCGTGGCCTCCTTCGGCAGCACGAATTGCTTGAAGCTTTTCAGGATGTCGCCGTCGATTTTCTCCATGTCCAGCTTGTCCAGCTCGCCCAGGATCCGGGCGGCCTGCTCCGGCAGCTTGGCATCGAAGACGAGCCCCTCCGGCCGGTCTTCCACGGCGGTATCGAAGAGCGCGACGAATCGCCCCAGAATCTCCCGCTCCGCGTCGCGGATATCCTCGGTCATCATGAGCTCGTGGACGGGGCCGACGAGGTCGTTGTAGGCGTCGTTCTCCAGCAACAGCTTGTCGCCGGTTTTCTCGAAGGCGTTCCCCAGCAGTTCCTTCGCCTTGGCGACCTGCGGGGCGAATTCCTCCCGCAGCGGCGGCCTGCTGGTGATCCGATCGATCCGCTCCACCTCCTCCAGGTTCTGCGCGGAGAGGAACTTCACCTTGTCCCCGATCCGCAGGCCGAATTGCTTCGCGATGATCGAGGAAACCACGATCCGGTTATCCAGGCCCATGTCGGCGCTGCTTTGGGGAAAATCCTTGTCCAACAGCTTCTTCACCCCCTCCACCTGCGCCGGATCCTGCGTGTCCACGCCCCGAAAGAAAACCGGGCGTTTCCGGGTCTCGCTGTCGATCAGCATGACGTACTCCTGCACGAATGCGGTGGCGGAGTGGACTCCGGGCACCTTGGCCACCTCGCTGGCGGTCGCGCGCCATTCCGTGATCGGCTCGCGCCACGGACCGAAGGGCACGTATTCCAGCCGCACGTGCGGGGTGAAGCCCAGCAGCCGGTTTTTGATCTCTCGCTCCAGGCCCGCATAAACCGCCATCACCACCACCAGCACCAGGACGCCGAGCAAGACACCCGTCACCGAGATGAGCGTCACGGCGGAAAGCATCGCCCGGCGCGGATTGAGATAGCGCCAGGCAAGCATCAGGCTGAAGGAACGGCGGGCCATGCACCTTGCCTACCCGTCTTCCCGCCGGGCCGCAAGGATGGCGGGACGCCTACTTTTCCTTCCCCGCCCGCCGGTAGCACGCCACGGGCGACTTCCCGCCCTCCGAGAC
>CAMPGU010000145.1 GCA_946885645.1 uncultured Haloferula sp. | reverse complement strand
CCCCGCAGCAGGCTGCGGGGAAGAAAAGCGGCAGCAGGCTGCCGCAGTCCAAGGGACGGCTGCGCCGCCCGCCGTGAGGAGGACGCGCCCGCAGCCTTCCCCTCATTCGTGTCCATTGGCGTCCATTCGTGGTTGGATTGCTTCGCAGCGGCTCATTTCAAGACCCAGGTGTCCTTGCTGCCGCCGCCTTGGGAGGAATTCACCACCAGCGAGCCTTTCCGCAGGGCCACGCGGGTCAGGCCGCCGGGGACGATCTTCACGTCCTTCCCGTAGATGATGTAGGGGCGCAGGTCGATATGGCGGCCTTCCATGTTCCCCTCGCACCAGGTGGGGGAGCGGGACAGGGAGACCACCGGCTGGGCGATGAAATTCCGCGGGTCCTCGATGATCTTGTCGCGGAAGGCGGCGAGCTCCTCCTTGCTGGCGGAGGGCCCCATGAGCATCCCGTAGCCGCCGGATTCGTTCGCGGCCTTCACCACCAGCTCGGGCAGGTGCTCCAAGATGTACTTCCGGTCGCTCTCCTCGGAGGCCAGGAAGGTCGGCACGTTCGGCAGGATCGGGTCCTGGCCGAGGTAGTACTCGATGATCTTCGGGACGAAGTAGTAGATCACCTTGTCATCCGCCACGCCGGTGCCCACGGCATTCGCCAGCGCCACATTCCCGGCCTGGTAGGCGCGCATGATGCCGGGCACGCCCAGCACCGAGTCCTTCCGGAAGACGGTGGGATCCAGGAAATCGTCGTCGATGCGGCGGTAGATCACGTCCACGCGCACCAGGCCCTTGGTCGTGCGCATGTACACGAAATCATCCAGCACCACGAGGTCGCGGCCTTCCACGATCTCGATGCCCATTTCGCGGGCCAGGTAGCAGTGCTCGAAGTAGGCGCTATTGTAGCAGCCCGGCGTCAGCAGCACGCAGACCGGCTCCCCCTCGCGGTGGGGGGAGACGTGGTGGAGCATCTCCAGCAGCTCGCGCGGGTAGGAATCCACCGGCCGCACGCCCAGGGACTCGAAGAGGCTGGGGAAGGCGCGCTTCAGGGCGTTCCGGTTTTCCAGCAGGTAAGAGGCACCGGAGGGGCAGCGGCCGTTGTCCTCCAGCACGTAGTAGGTGCCATCCGCGCCGCGGATCAGATCGCTGCCGCAGATGTGGATGTAGATGTCCTTCGGCACATTGATGCCGCGGAACTCGGGGCGGTAGTGCTTCGCTTCCTCGATGTAGAAGCGCGGGATGATCCCGTCCCGCAGGATGTGCTGCTCGTGGTAAATATCGTGGAGGAAGAGATTCAGCGCGATGATCCGCTGCGTGAGCCCGGCCTCCAGGTGCTCCCACTCGGCGGCGGGGATGACCCGCGGCACCGGATCGAAGGGGAAGATGCGCTCCGTCCCGCGGTCGTCGTGATAGACGTTGAAGGTCACGCCCTGGCGGAGGAAATGCTGGTCGCAGGCCGCGCGGCGGGCCTCGAAATCATCGGCGGCGATCCCGGTGAAACGATTCAGCAAGGCCCGGTAGTGGGGCCTGACCTCGCCTTCCGGGGCGAACATCTCGTCAAAAAATCCATCTGCCTCGTAGGCCTCGAACATGCGTAAACTTGGGGTGGAGAGCGCTCTAGCAGGGGCCGGGCCAAATCGGTTCCCATTCCTAGCGGGCCATCCTGCGCCAGCCCGCCCCGCGAGGTAAAGCGGGCTTTTTCGACGGGGACCGGCAGACCGGGACCGGGATGGGTGAGGGACCGGGATGGGTGAGGGACCGGGATGGATAGGATGGATGGGATTTAGTATTGGAAGGTAGAGGGCGCTGCGGCTCGGGGAGGCTGATCCTATCCATTCCATCCATCTTGGTCCGGTTTTTTCCCGTGCCCTGCATCGACGGTCGAGGGCAAGCGGGCACCGGAGCGCGAGGGCGCACTCCGGTGCACGCGGGGAGCGCGTGCGCTCCCCTTGGACGTTTTTCCGTGCCGAGCGGAGCGTGGCGTGCTTTGAAAAGCCCGTGGCCTACCTTGAAATCCGCGATCTCCAGACCCACTTCCGCAAGCGCGCCGGCTCCTTCTTCGCCCCGAAGGTGGAAACCATCCGCGCGGTGGATGGCGTGACGCTCTCGCTCGAAAAGGGCGAGATCCTGGGCCTGGTGGGGGAGTCCGGCTGCGGCAAGTCCACGCTCTCCCGCACCGTGATGCAGCTGCTGCGCCCCACCGCCGGCTCCATCATCCTGGACGGCGAGGACCTGGCGCTGCTGCCGCCCCGGGAAGTGCGGAAGCGCCGCCTGGACTTCCAGATGGTCTTCCAGGACCCCTACGCTTCGCTCAACCCGCGGATGACCGTTTTCGACACGCTGGCGGAGGCGATCAAGCAGCGCCACCCCCGCGTGAAGGGCGCGGCGCTGAACGAGCGCGTGGCCACCCTGATGCAGACCGTGGGGCTCGACCCGCGCTTCCAGAAGAAGTACCCGCACGAATTCTCCGGCGGCCAGCGCCAGCGCATCGCCATCGCCCGCGCCCTGGCCCCCGAGCCGAAGCTCATCATCGCCGACGAGCCGGTCTCCGCCCTCGATGTCTCGATCCAATCGCAGATCCTGAACCTCCTCAAAAAGCTCCGCAAGGAGCTGGGCCTCACGATGATTTTCATCACCCACGACCTCGGCGTCGTCCGCTACCTCGCCGACCGCATCGTGGTCATGTACAAGGGCAAGGTCGTCGAGGAAGGCGAAGCCGAAGCGCTCTTCGCCAACCCGCGGAACCCCTATACCCAGAAGCTCCTCGCCGCGATCCCGAAGCTGGAAGCGGGGGTGTGAGGGGGCGCTCTCTGCTCAGGAAAAGCTCATCGTTCATTCTCACCCCGCACGACTTCATAGTGCAGTTCGGCCATGCCGGGGCCGAGTTGCCGCACAGAGATCAATCGCAGGGCCGGGCTGAGCACCCTCCGGGGGAAGAGCGGCTTGCCCTTTCCCAAGGTCGCCGATCCCACTTGGACGATAATCTCATCCAGCAAGCCCGCATCGTGGAACTGCCCGGCGAGATCGCCCCCGCCCACGATCCATAGGTTCTTCCCGGCCGCGGCTTCGCTCATCCGGGCATGGACTTTCCGCACATCATCCCGGACGAAACGAATATCCGCGCCTTCGATGGTAGGCAGCGAGCGGCGGGTGAAGACCCACGCGGGTTGAGTGTAGGGCCAGCGGGATCCCGTTTCCGCCAGCACCTGATCGGAGTGCTCCCGCATCCATTCGTAGGTCGTCGAGCCCATCGCCAGCGCACCGACGCCAGCGATAAAGTCCGGATAGCTGGAATCGCCCACACTCCCGAGCGGAAATAGCCATTCGAGGGAATCATCCTCCGTGGCGATGAAGCCATCGAGGCTCGTGGCGGTGAAATACTGGGTCTTCATGAGGCTTGGCCGACCTAGCATGTCGTCGGCCGCAAGCTCTCCAAGTCGATTTTGCGCTGCCTCTGATTGCGCCGCCTCAAGGCGCCCCCGGGATATCGGCTTGGGGGTCGTCCTGGCGGGTCAGCTTCACTTCACCCAGACACTCTCCTCCATCGCGGCAAATTCTCGCCCCCCAATCATCCCGCACGAGGTAGTACCGCCTGCCGATGCTGTCTTCCGTCCTGACATCGAGAGTCTCCGGATAGATCGACCGGAGCTTCTCGAAGGAAATCCATTCGCCGAGACCAGCATGCCTGCGCCACCCGCCGCCGGTTTCAAGTTCCAGCTTCACGATGCAGTTCCCCATTATTACGACATCCAAGCGAGCGGTGGCATCAAGCTGCAAGGAGGCTGCTACTGACCGCTCATGCAGAAAGTAGGTCAGGCCGCCGGCGATGGCCACCACCAGAATGAGATAGATGAGGCCATTGTGTGTCCGCCGGGGCAGTTCCATTTCTACACGGAACAAACCCGTTGGCCTGGAACTTTGTCTGGGCAGGGCAGATCGCAGCGGCCGTCTTCCGCTTCCACGGGTTTCTGACAGGGGGTGCGACCGGTCGCCCCGATCCATGAAGCAGCTTAAACGCCTATTCACGCTCCTCCTCGTCCTGAATGTTTTCGTCACCGTTTATGTGGCGTGGAAGTGGCATGAGGCGGCGTGGATCCTCCGCCAAAAGTTGTCGCACGCGCTGGAACTTTCCTACCGCTACGGCTATCTCGGGGGAAAAGATCTACCGGTGGATGCCGGGTCACTTGGCACCCGGCTCCCGGCGAGGCGTGCCGATAGCGAGCGCATCGACTTCATTCTTGATCCGGGATCCGGCCTGTGGGTCCGCATGGATCTAGCGGGGGAGGGGAACTGCCGGGCGACCGTCGGGAGGGATTAAGCGACGCTGCCCGGGAAAGCAGGACCAACGCCGAAGGTGTTGCGGAGGGGAGCGTCCGGCATTCGCGACAGCGGCGCATCGTCCCGCGAACGCGCCCGTGCACATCCCCTTCGGGGATGGCTTTTCCTCCGGGCCGTGTCCCGGGGTAGGCCTCCTTCGTCGGCCAACCCCCGGGCTTTGTTGCGGTGCCCCTTCGGGGCGCGGAAATCCTTCCTTCACTGCCCGTCGCTTTCGAACCTGTCCCGCAGGATCTCCAGGTGTTCCACCAAGGCCGCCTTTTGATGCAAATACGCACGGCACACGGCCCAATGGAGCTGCGGGGTCGCGAGAAGGACCGGCAGAGCTTCCAGCCAGAGCTCGTTCACCGGAGGCTCCGCAAGCAGCTCGAAGACCGTGATCGCCAAGTATTCCCGCCTTTCGGGATCGCGCAGGTCCTTGCTTCTCTCAAGAAGGCGCTCCCAGACCGCTGCGCGACATCGGGGGTCTGCCAGCGAGGCCGCGATCTCATTCAGCTCGGCTACGTCGATCCGGTTTCCGTCGAAGAAGCCGTCCATCAGCTCATTTATGTACGCTTCGTCGGTCATGCACCGCTTAATACCTCCAGTGGAGATCACTTAAAGTGGAACGTGACATCGAAAGGCTGCCGCTGCTTTCAACGGGCGGCCGATAGCTCCTTCCTTTGCCATCAGTTTCGCTTGCCCGTTCCCGCCCGGCGTGGCGAGACTGCGGATCATGGATCCGCTCGTGCGCAATCTCCTCCTCACGGTTCACATCGCTGCCGCCCTGGGTGTTTTCACCGCCTTGGGGGCGATCGTGGCGGCGGCGGATGAAAAGAACCGGAAGCTGGCCTCCGCGCTGCACGGGATCTCGCTGTTGCTGTTGCTGCTGGTGGGTCTGCACATGCTCTTCAGCCACCAATTGGTGAAAACCGGCGGCTGGTGGCATGCGAAGATCGTGCTCTGGCTGGTGCTGGGCGCGGCGCCGGCGCTGGTGAAGCGGCAGGTCATGCCCGCGAAGGCGGTGCTGGCGATCTGCTTCGTGGTGGCGGCCGTGGCGGCCTTCCTGGGCCTCGCCAAGCCGTTTTAATCCGCCCGATCCGCTTTTTTCATGCCCGATCCTGCGGGCGGGGGAGTCTCCCCTTGCATGCACCGGGAGCGGGCCCTAATTCTCCCGCGCGCTGATCGAAAATCGCCGCCCATGAACGCAGCCGCCTCCTCGTATCCCATCGTCACCCGGGTCTGGAAATCCTCCATCGGGCGCAAGTTCGTCGTCGCCATCACCGGTCTGGTGCTCGTGCTCTTCCTGGCCGGCCACCTGGCGGGGAACCTGCTGGTTTTCGCCGGGCGGGAGCATTTCAACGACTACGCCCAGCAGCTCCACGAGCTTTTCCACGGCACCGGCGTGTGGATCGCGCGGGCCGGCCTGCTGGTCGCCGTGGTGCTGCACATCGCCGCCACCATCTCCCTGACGCGGGAAAACCGTGCCGCCCGCGAGGCCTACGCCCACCCGGCGACGATCCAGACCAAGCCCTCCTCCCGGATCATGATCTGGAGCGGCCTGACCATCCTGGCCTTCGTCGTTTACCACCTGATGCACTTCACCCTGCACCTGGGGAATGACTACGGCAGCTACGTGGACCCGCTGCACCGGGCCGAGGAAGGCGAGCGCCGGATGGATGCGTGGAAGATGGTCATCGACGGCTTCTCCGTCTGGTACGTCGTGCTCTTCTACCTCATCGCCATGACCTTGCTGTGCTCCCACCTGGGCCACGGCGTGCAGGCGATGTTCCAGACCCTCGGCTTCCGCTCCAAGAAAGCCGCGCCGATCATCAACGCCCTCTCGATGGGCTACGCGTGGGTGATTTACCTCGGTTTTATTTCGATTCCCATCGCGGTGCTGGTGTTTGGATTCGGCCGGGGGCAATGACGATTGAGTAGTGATTATTGAGGATTGATTATTGGGAAGGCCATGGAGACCGCGGAGCTCAAACAACGGTGCAAGCAGTTCTCGCTGCGGGTCATCCGTCTGGTGAGGGCGCTGCCGGACGACAAGATCGGCCGGCCCATCGCGAATCAATTGATCCGCTCCGGCACTTCCGTTTCCGCGAACTACCGCGCCGCCTGTCTGGCGAGATCCCGCGCCGATTTCGTTTCAAAGGTCGGCATCGCGGTGGAAGAGGCCGATGAATCCGCCCTCTGGATGGAGCTCATCATGGAGGATGAAATCCTGCCTTCGGACAAGGTGACCCCCCTCTGGCAGGAAGCCACCGAGCTCACTTCGATTTTCTGCGCGTCCATCAAAACCGCCCGCCGGAACGGCGCCAATTGAATCAATATTCAATAATCAATTTTCAATAATCACTCCTATGTCCCTGGACAGCAAAATCCCATCCGGTCCGATCGAGCAAAAGTGGTCCAAGCACAAGATGGACTCGAAGCTGATCAATCCGGCGAACAAGCGGAAGTTCAGCATCATCGTGGTGGGCTCCGGGCTGGCGGGCGGGGCGGCGGCGGCGACGCTGGCGGAGCTGGGCTACCAGGTGAAGTGCTTCTGCTACCAGGATAGCCCGCGGCGCGCGCACTCGATCGCCGCGCAGGGCGGGATCAATGCGGCGAAGAATTACCAGAACGACGGGGATTCCGTGCAGCGGCTCTTCTACGATACCGTGAAGGGCGGGGACTTCCGCGCGCGGGAGGCGAACGTGCACCGGCTGGCGGAGGTGTCCGTCAATATCATCGACCAATGCGTGGCGCAGGGTGTTCCCTTCGCCCGCGAATACGGCGGCCTGCTGGACAACCGCTCCTTCGGCGGCGCGCAGGTCTCCCGCACCTTCTATGCCCGCGGCCAGACCGGGCAGCAGCTCCTCATCGGCTGCTACCAGGCGCTGGAGAAGGAGGTCCACAAGGGCGGCGTGAAAATGTACACCCGCACGGAGATGCTCGATGTCGTCCTGGTGGACGGCCACGCGAAGGGCATCGTGGTGCGGGACATGGTGACCGGGGAGATCAGCTCCCACGCCGCGGATGCCGTGATCCTGGCGACCGGCGGCTACGGCAACGTCTTCTTCCTCTCCACGAATGCGATGGGTTGCAACGTGACGTCCGCGTGGCGGGCGGCGAAGCGCGGTGCCTATTTCGCGAATCCCTGCTACACCCAGATCCACCCGACCTGCATCCCGGTGAGCGGCGATTACCAGTCGAAGCTCACGCTGATGTCGGAGTCCCTGCGGAATGACGGCCGCGTGTGGGCCCCGAAATCGCAGGAGATCGCCGAAAAGATCCGCAAGGGCCTGCTGAACCCCGCCGACGTGGCGGAGGAGGCGCGGGACTACTACCTGGAGCGCAAGTATCCGTCCTTCGGCAACCTGGCCCCCCGCGACATTTCCTCCCGCGCGGCGAAGGAAGCTTGCGACGACGGCCGCGGGATCGCGAAGACCGGCCTGGGCGTTTACCTCGATTTCCGCGATGCGATTGCCCGCCTCGGCGAGCCGACGATCCGCGCCCGCTACGGCAATCTCTTCCAGATGTATGAGAAGATCGCCGGCGAGGACCCCTACAAGAAGCCGATGATGATCTACCCCGCCGTGCACTACACGATGGGCGGCCTGTGGGTGGACTACAACCTGATGTCGAATATCCCCGGCCTGCACGTGCTGGGTGAGGCGAATTTCTCCGACCACGGCGCGAACCGCTTGGGTGCCTCCGCGCTGATGCAGGGCCTGGCGGACGGCTATTTCGTGATTCCCACCACCATCGCGAACTACCTGGCCACCCAGAAGCCCGGCACGGTGAAGGCCGACCACCCGGAATTCAAGCGGGTGGAGGAAGAGGTCAAGGAACGCACCAAGCGCCTGCTCACGATCAACGGCAAGCGCACCGTGGACAGCTTCCACAAGCAGCTCGGCGAGATCATGTGGAACAAGTGCGGGATGGCCCGCTCCCGCGAGGGCCTGACGGAGGCGATCGCGGAGATCCCGAAGATCCGCGAGGAATTCTGGAACAACGTCCGCATCCCCGGCTCCGGCGCGACCGCGAACATGGAGCTGGAGAAAGCCGGCCGCGTGGCCGATTTCCTGGAATTCGGCGAGATGATGTGCTACGACGCCCGCGACCGCGAGGAGTCCTGCGGCGGCCATTTCCGCGTGGAGCACCAGTTCACCGAGGCCGATCCCGAAGTCCAGGCGGGCAAGACCCAGCCGGGCGAGGCGAAGCGCCACGACGACAAATTCTGCCACGTCTCCGCCTGGGAGTACAAGGGCGACGCCCCGCCGGAGCTGCACAAGGAGCCGCTCGTCTTCGAGGCCGTCCACCTGGCGATCCGCAGCTACGCCTGAGCCCCGCGGGGCGGCTCGCGACCTGGAGACCGGAAGGTAGGGAACGCTCTCCGGGCGGTCCGGCTTTTGGCGGTCTGTTTTTAGAAGCGGGCCGGAAGCGGAGTCGCGGTCGCTTCGGCCGGAGCCTTTTCTGGAATCGGAGCGGGAGGCGTTCTCCCGGCCGCCCCCGCCGCCCTTTCGGGGAAAGGTCGCTACCACCGGCCGCCGATTCTCTGGCCATTCCCAGACAAAGGGCTACCGTGGCGACGCTACCTTGATGGATCCCGAAAACGAAGTGAGCAGCGTTCCCGCAGAAAGCCTCTCGCCCTCCACCCAGGCGTGGCGGGAGTGGCTGGCTGAAAACGGCCCTCGCCTGATTCTCTTCGCCCGGCAGCAGACCCGCTCCGCCGAGGATGCCCAGGACATCGTCCAGGATGCCCTGGTCAAACTGGTGGAAAAGCTGGACGCCGGGGAATTCGTCGGGGGCCAGGAAGCATGGATTCCGTACCTTTTCACCGCCATCCGCCGCCTGGCGATCGATCTCGGCCGCCGCGACGACCGCCGCCGGCGCCGGGAAGACGTGGTGGGGGAAGAGGTGGAATCCGATCAGAAGGAGTCCTTTCACCCGTGGTTCGAGAGCGAATCGTCCGACGACGAGACGCGGCAACTGCTCGAGGCCGGGCTGAAGGAACTCCCGCCGAAATTCGCCGAAGTGGTCGTCATGAAAATCTGGGGCGAGCGCACCTTCGCGGAAATCGGCGAGGCGCTCGACATTTCCCCAAACACGGCGGCCTCCCGGTATCGCTACGGACTTGAAGCCCTGAAGAAGAAACTCTCCTCCGCCCGCAGGAAGGGCGACCTATCGATCTAAATCCATTGTTTTCCGAAGCACGCATGGACTCCGAATTCCAGGAACTCGAAGAAACGCTGAAGGGAATGCGCCCGGCCGCGCCGGATGATGCCTGCCTCGGCCGCCTGCTGGCGGCGGTGGAAGGGCGCTTGCAGACGCCCCACGTGTCGGTCTCCGGGATCGAGGGCAAGCTGGCCGCCCTGCGGCCCGCGGCCCTGCCCGCCGCGGTCTCCGCCCGGATGCTGGAGACGCTGGAGCGCGTGCCCTTCCCGGTGGATGAAAAGGTGGTTCTTTTCCCCGGCACGCAAATGGCCAAGGGGAAGGCCGCGGTGCGCCGCCGCCCCTGGTATGCCGCCGCCGCCGCGGTGGCGGTGGCCGGTGCCTTCAGCGCCATGATTATCGACGGCCCGCGACCGGCCGGGCGCAGTTATGTCCGCGGCCGGGC
>CAMPGU010000144.1 GCA_946885645.1 uncultured Haloferula sp. | reverse complement strand
GGTGGAGGATATCCTGGTGGGAAATGCTTATCAGGCGACCAGCGCCATGCTGGTCCAGGTGGAACCGCCGGTTCCGGAGCCGGATACCGATGGGGACGGTGCCGCGGACGTGCTGGAGAGCTTCTTCGGTAGCGACGGGACCGATCCCGGCAGCAAGCCCCCTACCCCGGGCATTTCCGTGAGCGGTGGCCAAGCGAGCCTTTCCTTCAGCGTTTCCGCATCGCTCTTCAATGCGGGCGCTCCCCAGGTCCTGAGCAGCGGCGCGACGTGGAAGGTGCAGGTGTCCGATAACCTGATCGATTGGCAGGAGATCGAGGCTACCGTGGCAGAAGGTCCGGCGGAGGGTGATCTGGTGCCCCTCACCGTATCCGTCCCGGCGTCGGCCTCCACGGCATTTCTACGGGTTGAGGTGAAGCCGGCACCCGTATCGGAATAAGGGGCGCTTGCTCCGGGAGCCCGCATCCACGATGCTGCGAAGCGTCAGGCTGCCGGGAGGTCCGCAGCTTGCGATCCGCTCCCGACGCTCCGGCATGCCCTTCCTTCCCCGCTGCCTGCCACTCTTGACCGGTATTTGCGTGCTGGCAGGAGGATCGCGTGGTGCCGATCTGGATCGGGCGCTGGAAGCAAATGATCTGGCGGCTGCGGAACAGGAACTGGAACAGCTTTCCGCGGACTGGCGGGTGGCGCGGGACAAGGAACGGAACGATGCCAACGGCAAGGAACTGGGTGCCACGCTCCAAGCGCTCGGCATCATCGAACGCCAGGCGGGAAAACCGGAGGAAGCCCTGGCTCATCTGGAGGAGGCTACGGGGCTCCTGAGTTCCGCCGGGGCCGCGGGCCGTGCGGATGCGCTGGAAGCACTGGCCCTCACGCTTCAGGATCTCGGACGCGCGGCCGAGGCGGAGGGGCACTTGAGAAAGGTGCTGGAACTCCGGGGCGGCCTGCCCGAGCACGAGCGCGAACCTTCGCTTTCCCTCGGCCGGGATCATCTCGCGCTGAATCTTCTGGGGCAGGGAAAATACGCCGAAGCGGACGAGCTGATCCGGCGAAACCTCGATACCACCCCAGCAAGCGATCCGGAGGCACGCGCGCGCCGCCTGGGCTACTCCGGCCGCTACCTCCATACGATGGGCAATCACGCCCGCGCCGCCGCGGCCTTCCGCGAGGCGCTGGAATTGCCCGTTGCGGAGCCGGAGCTGCGGCTCGCGCTGGAGAGCCAGCTCGCGCTCGCGGAGTTGCGCTTGGGGAAGACCGCCGCAGCCCGCCGGGGAATGGAGAAGACCGCCGGGGATGCCTTCTCACTCCACGGTAGCGGGAAGAACGCCTTCCGCGCGGCACCCTACCTCAATAACCTCGGCGCGCTCGACCTCTCCCTCGGCGATCCGCTGCAAGCGCGACTGGCATTTGCCGAAGCGCTGGAGTTGCTGGAAAGCTCGCTGGGACCGGACCACCCCGCGCTGATTTCCCCGCTCAACAATCTCGGCTGCGCGGATCAGGCGGCAGGAAACTACGCAGCCGCCGAAAGGAACCTGCGGCGGGCCGCGGCATTGCAGGCGAAACACCTCCCGCGCCTGCACCTGCGGGTGGCGGAGACTGCGCGTAACCTTGCCCGCAATGCCGTGCTGGCCGGCAAGGCGGACGCGGTGAAAGAGATCGACGATGCAACCCGGCTGGGAATCGGGCTTTTGGAAAAGCTGGTCGGTCACGGGACGGAGCGGGAACGCCTCAACTTCCTGCAACGGCTCGATCTGGTCTCCCTCGCGTGCTCGACCGGGGACGGCGGAAGAATCGCGGACGTGCTGGCCGCGACGAAGGCCCGCCTTCTGGACACGATGTTGGAGCCGAACCGGGAGCTGGAAACCGGAAGTCTGATGTGGCAGACGCTCCAGTCCGCCCTGAAGCCGGGGACCGCCCTGATCGATACCTGCCGCTACACCACCGTCTCCCCCGAGCCGGAGGAGCGCTACGGGGCCGTCATCCTGCTCCCGCAGGGTCCGCCGAAGTGGGTGCCGCTGGGCAGCGCCGAAGACCTCCAAATCGGCCTGGACGCTGTCCGCAAACGGCTCTCCTGGAAGGCCCGTCAACTCGCGGGCGGGGACACGCCACCGCCGGTCCTGAAGCTCCGCGGCGTGCTACGCTCCCTGCACGACGCCTTCTGGGCACCGCTCGCGCGGGAACTGCCCGCGGAAACCCGGCATATCGCCTTTTCTCCGGACGGGGCGCTCCATTTCCTCCCGCTACCCGTGCTACTGGACGAAAGCATGATGCCGCTATGCGGCCGCTATCTCCAGATCACCACCGTCACGAGCGCCCGCGATCTCCGCGGTCCATCTCCCGAAGCGCGGCTCTCCTCCGTCCCGTGGGCGGTACTGGGAGTCTCTTCCTTTCCCAAGAAAGAGCGGGCGCACGCAGGGGACCGCCTGAGCGCCTTGCTCGGCGATCTGGACGACATGCCGGGGGCGGCGGAAGAGATGAAGCGGCTGCGCGGCCTTGCGCCCCCCGGCTCGAGTTTCCTCCGCAACGCCGCGGCAACGGAAAAAGCTCTTCTTGAAATGCCATTCCGCCCCGGCGTGCTCCACCTGGGATGTCATGCTTTCTTTCTCCCCGGTACTCCGGCACAGGGAAGCGCCCTCGATTTCGACGAGAACGCGGATCTCCTGTTTTCGGGCGGGCTGCTCTTGCATCGCGCGGCATTGCGGGAGCCGGACGCCCCCCCGCTCGCACCGGATGACGACCTGCTCTATCCATCGGAGATCGCGCGCTTGAGCCTTCACGGGACGCGGCTGGTCACACTCTCCTCCTGCGAATCCGGCGCGGGCACGGCAGTCTCCGGAGAGGGATTGCTCGGCCTGCGGCGAGGCTTCGCGCTGGCGGGCGCGCGGGAAGTGCTGGTGGCGCTGTGGCCCGTATCCGACCGGTCCACGCCGGAATTCATGGAGCGCTTCTACCGGCTCGCGCTTGCCTCCGACCGCAGCGGCCAGGCGCTATGGCAGTGCCAGAGGGAATTCCTCTCGCCCGCAGCAGCGGCAGGTGACGAGGACTTCGAGGCCGCGGTCTTGCGCTACGCGCCTTTCGTCCTCAGCCAGAACCACCCTTTGGCGACAGGACCCGAGATCGTCGCAGGGGTAGAAAAGCGCCTGCCGTGGACACTCGGGTGGCTGGCACTTCCCTTTGCGGTCCTGATCGGCCTGCGTGCCTTCCGGACCCGCCGGAGAAACTCGGCCCGCTGATCTCAGCGCTTCACGGTGGAATCCCCGCCGCGCATCCCGAAGAAGGAAGCGCGCTGGAGCATCGGTTTGCCGCCCCGGCCATTGCCGGCCACTTGCTGCGGCGGTTGCTTGCGATCGCGGCCGCCATCGGCGCTCGCGGAAATGGGCGCATGGTTCACAACCGTGCGGGACTTCGCGGCGACGGAGCCGTCGGGACGCTTGAGCGCGGGCATCTTCAGGGAAGAGGTGCTGATGACGGAAGCGGCATCGCCTTCGTTCGGCTTCAGGGACGAGCCCTTCGTCACTACTTTCCCGTTCACGGAAAGATTGCCCACGATGATCCCGCTGCTCTCGCGCGCGATCTTCCCGTTCTTACCCACTTCGAGAAAGATGCGCTGGCCTCCCCGGCCGACATCCAGCCGTCCCTGATTGGTGATTTGCTCGCCCGCGGCGACTTCGATGCGGCTGGCACGGGTATCGCCCATATGCAGGACGAACCCGGAGGCGCTGCCCTGCTTCAGCCGCTGGCCCGATCCCGATCTCGCGACCGAAATTTCGGTGCCGCCTGCGATGAGAGCCGCGCCCTTCGCCTGCAATTTCGATTCGAAGCCGATCTCCACGGCCTTGCCGGCAAGGACGACATCCCCTCCCGTAGCGCGGATCTGCCCGGTAACGGTCAGTCCGTTGAAGGAATCGGCGGCTCCGGACATGCTGAAGGTCCCTGTGCCCGAAAAGGCGGCGGTATCGACATCGAGCGCGGCCATCGTCACGGAATTCGCGGTCACGCTTCCCGTGACCAAAAGGTCCGCGTCGGGAGAGAAGAAGCCGACGTTTCCGTTGGACGTGACCGTTCCGGCAAGGATGTGGACCCCCGTGCCGTTGAGCATGTTCACCACGCTATCGCCGCCGATGAAATCGAAGACCAGCTCGCTGCCGTCCTGAAGGTCGAAGCCGTTCCAGTCGAAAATCGAGTTTCCAGTGATCTTGAAAACGGTGCGCGTGCCGGTGGAAATGGTCTCGCTCGCCCAAGTGGCGGTACCGGGAGTCGCCAGCACGGGGACGCCGGGGGCTTGGCCATGCACGGGTGCGGCAAGGAGTGCCGGTACTAGCCCGGCGAGGGGGAACAAGCTGGTTCTCATATCGGCGCGTTCGGTGGGAGTTGGCGACCGCTCGGTGATTTTGAAATTACGGTTAGGCTGAAGGCTTGCAAAGCGTTCTTTTTTAGTATTTTCTAACTTCCGGTTTACCTGATGTCCCCCGAGCACCCCCAGAGACACTTGGAAAAGTGTTGGGAAGCCTGCTGGCACCGCGCCCGCCGGCCGGTGGAAGGTGTGCTGGTACCCGAGGATCAGGCCGCTGAGATTGCGGAGCGGGTTCTGAGGAACATTTGCCTCGATTACGATGGCCCCCCGCCCGAGGCGGAATTCGCGGCCCGGGTGATTCAGGAGACCGCGGAAGCCACGCGCGATCTGGTGGCCGGGCAACGCCGGAAGGTGGCCGATCCCCAGCTCCACCACGATCCCTCGGACCGGCGCTATCCCCAGAACCTGGATCTCGACCGGCTGCAACACGCGCACCCCCAGCGGGGCTTCAGCGACCCGGAATGGAACCGCCTGCCGCAAGTACTGCGACCGCTGGCGCTGGCCACCCTCAGCCGCAAGGGCATCCACGGTCACGATGCGGAGGATGTTTTCAACGACACGCTGGTGGAACTGATCCGCGAGCGCGCGGAAAGCCGGATCGCGCCGATCCAAGAGCCACGCGTCTTCGAGGAGTTGATTCCCTTGCACTCGCGGATCGTGCAATTCCGGGCGATTGATTGGTTCCGCCGCCGCAGCGCCTTGAAAAACCAGCCGAATTCCGGCGAAAGTTTCGATGCCTTGACCGGCGATCCGGACCGACCCCGGCAATTCGAGGAACCCTCCTCCAGGGAGGACATCAGCTTCGAGCGCATCTATGCGGAATGCCGGGAAGCCCTGAGCCCCCGGGAATGGCAGCTCATTTACCACCTCTACGTGGCGCAAACCGCCACGATCCAGGATCTGGTGGAGGACGCCGCCTTTTGCACGCAGCTCGGCCTCCGCGCCGGTGCCTCCGCCTCCACCCGCCGGCGCGCGATTTCGGCAATGGTCGAAGAAGCGCTGGAGAAAATCAGGGAAAACCTATTATTTTGAAAATTTGATCTCCGTCCCTGCGATTGGAGCCGCAACAGCCATGCACCTCGAACTTCCAGAACGCCTCCTCCCGGCACGCGATGTTCTGACGCGCAGCCTGCCCGGCCACCCTTTGGAAAAAGCTCCGGCGATACCTCCGGATCTGGCGGCGGAGCTGGCTGCCCGGTTCGTCCGTCGAACGACGCCATGGCAGGAGGAAATTCCCCGTCCGTGGAGGGCGCGGGTACGGTCCCTTTTGGCTACACCCGGCTTCGGGGCCGTGGCCGCGGCCGTCGTCGTGCTTGGCGTCGCCCTGCCGATGTTCGTTTCCGGACCGGAGGAAGCACGGGAGACTTTCCGCGGAGGAGGAGGGCCTGCGCTCCCGGCGGAACAGGTACGGATTTACCTGGTGGGCGAGGATGCCGCGATCCGCGCCGCCATCGAAAACTCCGCGATCTTTGAAGCCTCCGCGCTTGTCACCGGTCCTCGCGCGGATGCCGCAAGCGCCGCCGCCGGGCCGAAGGTAATCGTCGATTTCACCACGGATACCGTCACGGCCTTCGATGCCGGGGGGCGGGAAACCGGCCGCGACAAGCTGCCCGCCGAGGCGAAGGAAGTCCCGGCCGCCCTGATGAAGACGGTGGCGACGCTTCAATAATGGAAGTAGCGGCGCGCGGTTCCAACCCCCGCCGGATTTTCCCATCCCTATCCGCCGGAAGTTCTGCTAGAGCATCCGGCCGATGGCGCGCTATCCCACCCGATTCCAGATCCGCACCCTATGGAATGCGGCCACGGGAGTCTCGATCCTGGTCCTTGGTGCCCTGATCGTCGGCCTGATCTGGCTGATCGGGAAGATCTTCGGATTCCTGCAGCCGGTGCTCGTGCCCTTGGCAGTGGCAGCCATCACGGCCTATCTGCTGGACCCGGTGGTGAGGCTCTTCCAAAAGCGCGGCTTTTCGCGGCGGTGGTCGGTGGTCTCGGTATTCGCCACCTTCACCCTGCTGGTGGCGGGGCTGGTGGCGATCATGATCCCGCTCGTCGGCGGGCAGATCCACGAATTCCAGGAGCAGCGGAGGGCGATGGCGGCTAGCGCGCAGGTACAGACGCCCGCCGAACAGGAGGCAATCGCGGAAAATCCGGCGGCCGCGAAAAAGCCGCTCGATGAAGTGATCGTGGATATCCTGATCGACACCCGGAACAAGAACGAGTGGTCGAAACCTTTTATCGATCCCTTGCTCGCCCCTCCCGCCGCCGAGGTTCTTCCGGAGGAAATCGCGCCGCCGAAGGCGGGAATCGGAGCGGAACTGGATGCAGCGTACGTGGAGCAGAGGCCGGTGAATCCGCCGATCGTCCTGCGGAACACCGAACTGTGGGCGCAGGCAAAGGGCTATGTGGACGAGATCGGACGCTGGATCACCAGCGGCGCCGGCAAGGTGCTCGGCTTCCTCGGCCTGGCCCTGGGCTTCGTGATGGTTCCGATCTACCTCTATTACATTCTCAACGAGAGCGCGGCGATCAAGGAGCACTGGCATGACTATGTGCCGCTCAAGGCCTCCCGCTTCAAGACGGAGCTGGTGGAAACTCTCACGGAGATCAACCGCTACCTGATCTCCTTCTTCCGCGGCCAGGTGCTCGTGGCCTTCATCGACGGGATGCTGGTGGGTATCGCGCTGACGGCCTTCCAACTCCCGCTCGGCTTGCTCGTCGGGATCCTGATGGCGGTGCTGGGGATCATCCCCTACATCGGCAATATCATCACGCTGATCCCAGCCTGCGTGCTCGCTTGGTTTCACTTCAGCGTCCCTGAGAACCAGCACATCCTGGGCACGAATCCCGGAGCCTATGTAGGCGGCGTGGTTGCCATTTTCATCATCGTCCAACAGATCAATTCGCTGCTGACCGCGCCGAAAATCGTGGGCGATTCCGTGGGCCTGCACCCGATGACGGTCATTTTCTCGATGCTCTTCTGGTCGCTGATCCTGGGCGGATTCGTGGGCGCCTTGCTGGCAGTGCCGCTTACGGCGGCAGTGAAGGTGCTCTTCCGCCGCTACATCTGGGAGCGGAAGCTGAAGGAGGAACCGGACGAACAAGAGGGCGGCTACGAGGAGTGGGAACCGTCCGAATCCGGGAGCTAAGCCCGGGCTTGCGGGAGGGCGATCTTCGTGGCGGCATGCGCGGCATGTTTCCGAAAGCTGCCGCCCTGCTGATCGCCCTCGCCCTCGCCCCCGCTGCCCGTGCCCAGATCTTCGCCGATGTTTCAACCAGCCTGGGGGATTTCACGATCGAGCTGAACCACGCGGCGGCACCGAAGACGGTGGCGAATTTCATCGGGCTGGCAGAGGGAAGCCGGGCGTGGGTCAACCCGGAGACCGGCGCGATCCACACGCACGAGCCCTACTACGAGGGCATCACCTTCCACCGGGTGATCGCGGATTTCATGAGCCAGACCGGCTCCCGGAAAGGTGATGGCAGCGATGGGCCGGGCTATGTCTTTCCGGACGAGCTGGACAACGGCCTGACCCATTCCGGTCCGTACGTGGTCTCGATGGCGAACAGCGGGCCGGTCTCCAACGGCTCGCAGTTCTTCATCACCGACGCGGCAACGCCGCACTTGGACGGGAAGCATACCGTCTTCGGCACGATCAGCGGCGGGCGAGACGTGGTGGACGCGATCAACAATACCCCGGTCCTGGGTGAGAAACCGGTGACGCCGGTGGTGATCCAATCGATCGCGATCCGCCGCGAGGGTGCCGGGGCCGGGGCCTTCGACATTCACGCGCAGGGCTTGCCCGTGGTGACCCGGCCGGAAATCTCGCTCGCCGTGACCGCGGGTGCGGCCGCCAGCGTCACCTTCACCCCGCCCCTCGCGCCGCGGACACAATTCCGCGCTTTCCGTTCCACGGATCTGGCGGCCTGGTCGAATCTCGGGCAGCTTTACATCCCGATGGATGCCGAGCCGCTGGAAGAGGCCGAGGGGATCGAAACCCAAGCTCCCGGGAAGGCCTTCTATCAATTCGCCGCGGTCAGCTATCCGGAAGATCCGGCATTCTCGAATCCGGCGCTGGCGGTTTATTCGGTCGATTTCACCACCGCGGCAGGAGCACAGACACGGAGCTATGTTTTCAACGCGGCGGGCACCGGCGGCGAGGCGACCATCACGGAGGGCGGCGGCAATCCGGTGGTCATTCCCTTCACCCTCTTTGACCAGGCCAGCGGCCCCTACGTGTCCCGCCTGGTGATCGACCATGGAAGCTCCATTACCCCGCGGTATCTCCGCTACATCCTGTATGCGGATACCGGCACGGGAAATTCCTTCGGCGGCCGGCTGAGCGTGGATCAGTACAACGGGATATGGTGGACGACCTGGGGCTCCGGCACCCACGCCGCGAGCCGCTGAAACCCGGGAACCGGCACCGGACTGCTGACACCGCCGGAACCACATCGCTCTTGGCGGCGGGGAAATCGGCCCCTAGCGTCCCGCGCATGTCTCGCAGCTACCGCATTTCAGTTCTTTCCGGCGACGGGATCGGCCCGGAAGTCATGACCGAAGCCCTCCGCGTGCTGGACGCCGTGGAGGCGAAGTTCGGCTTCACCACCCTCCGGGAGGAAAGACTCGTCGGCGGAGCGGCTATCGACGCCACCGGCCACCCGCTGCCGCCTGAAACGATCGCCTCCTGCGAGCAAAGCGACGGAATCCTCTTCGGCTCCGTGGGCGGGCCGAAGTGGGAAAAGCTGCCGCCGGACATCCAGCCGGAGCGCGGCGCGCTCTTGCCGATCCGCAAGCACTTCGGCCTTTTCGCGAACCTGCGCCCGGGCGTGTGCCTGCCTTCCCTCACCCATGCCTCCCCGGTGAAAAACGAACTTATCCCGGACGGCTTCAACGTGCTGTGCGTGCGCGAGCTCACCGGCGGTGTCTATTTCGGGCAGCCGAAGGGCCGCGAGGAGCGGGACGGCGAGCCGGTGGCCTACGACACGATGATCTACCGCAAGAGCGAGATCGACCGGATCTTGCGCGTGGCCTTCACCGCCGCGATGGGCCGCGGCAAGCGCCTCGTTTCCGTGGACAAGGCCAACGTCCTCGCGACGTCCGTGCTGTGGCGCGAGACGGCCGTGGAGGTGGCAAAGGATTTCCCGGAAGTGGAGCTGAGCCACCTCTACGTGGACAATGCCGCGATGCAACTGGTGCGGCGGCCGGACTCCTTCGACGTGCTGGTGACGGAAAATCTCTTCGGCGACATCCTTTCGGATGAGATGGCGATGATCTCCGGGTCCTTGGGCATGCTGCCGAGCGCCTCCCTCGGGAAGCAGAAGGACGGCGGCCTCTATTTCGGTATGTACGAGCCGTCCGGGGGCTCGGCCCCGGACATCGCGGGGATGGGTGTCGCCAACCCCATCGCCCAGATCCTCTCCGCTGCGATGCTGCTGCGCTTCTCGCTGGGGGAAGACGAAGCGGCCTCCGCCATCGAAGCGGCCGTGGCGAAAGCGATCGACGATGGATTCCGGACCGGAGACATCGCGACCGGCGCAGCGGGCGAGACGAAGGTCGGCACCACGGGCATGGGCGATGCGGTCCTGGCGCGGCTCTGAGGCATCTTTTGCGAGGACAGGGCCGATCCCTCACGGGCTCGGCCCTTCTTTTC
>CAMPGU010000143.1 GCA_946885645.1 uncultured Haloferula sp. | reverse complement strand
GTTCTGGACGAAGAAAATCGTGTAATCCGTGACGGACGTTAAGATGTCGTTCGTTTCAAACAATATCTCGTGTGCGTAACGACAATACCGCTTTCTTTTGTTTAACTTTTTTGCTTGAGAAATCTTAAGGACTTTTTTGAATGGGCGACTCTTTTTGAGTCGCGCGCGTGGCATTTTGCTGCTATGATCGCGGCGCTATGGCAACCACCACGAAACGCACCCGGTTTTCACGCCGGCTTCCCGATCACGTCACGGATGAACTCTGCAACGTTCTCGCGGAAGACAAGGTGTTTGGCTTCAATGACCTGTTCGAACGGGTGTTCGACAATCTGAAGGTCCGCAACGCCGTGAGCGGCGGTGAAGAGATGCTTCGCCTGCGTGCTTACGAGAAACTCCAAAACCTGGTGACCCGCGGTCTGGTCGAAAAGATCGGCAAGGAATACAAGGGCACCAAACGAGTCCACGAGGCCTCGAGCGAGTATCTCGCCCAGCAGCAGGAAGATTGAAGGCCCGAGGGACGCCCGGCGTCCGTTTGCCCTCCCTTTTGGAATAGAATCCGCGCCGGGTCTCCGGCGCGGATTTTTTTCTACCCATCGGAAAGTCCGCCACGTATCACCCGGTCCGGATGTCCTCGCAGTACCTGCCCGTCTTCGTCCAGATCCTGATCGCGATCGGCTTCGCCGTCGTCAGCCTCACGCTCAGCGTGCTGCTCGGGAAATCCGCGCGCCGGAATGCCACCAAGGACAGCGCCTACGAGTGCGGGATGCTTCCCGTGGGCGAGGGCTCCCCGCGCTTCTCGGTGAAATTTTACCTCGTCGCGATGCTCTTCGTGATTTTCGACATCGAGGTGGTCTTCATGTATCCGTGGGCCGTCCAGTTCCGCGACCTGGTGGCGGGCGGCAATGCCGTGCCGCTGGTTTCCATGGCCGGGTTCGCCGGCGTGCTGGCCTTCGCCTACGTCTATGCGCTTAAGAAGGGCGCGCTGACGTGGAAGAACTAGGTCCCGGGCTCAAGCTGGCGGTATCGGTGCCGGAGGGCGATTCACCGCGGGCAAGCCGGTCTCGCCTCACGCGATGAGATCCTGCACCACCTTGCCATGCACGTCGGTAAGCCGGAAATCCCTGCCGGAGTAGCGGTAGGTCAGTTTCTCGTGATCGAACCCTAGAAGATGGAGCATCGTCGCGTGAAGGTCGTGCACATGCACCGGCTTCTCGACGGCTCGAAAACCGAATTCGTCGGTCGCGC
Organism: uncultured Haloferula sp.; assembly: GCA_946885645.1. The sequence continues at coordinate 8,876 of CAMPGU010000143.1, read as the reverse complement.
CGTGGACGTGGCCGCCTTTCACGCCACCGCCGGCCATCCAGACGGTAAAACCGAAATGATTGTGGTCCCGGCCCTTCATTTTCCCGGCATTGGAACCCGCCTGCGGTAGCTCGACGGCCGGAGTGCGTCCGAATTCGCCGCCCCAGAGCACCAGGGTTTCATCAAGCAAGCCCCGCATCTTCAGGTCGGCCAGGAAGGCCCCGATTCCTTGGTCGCATTCCTTCGCCAGACGACGGTGATCCTCGATGTCATCGTGGCTGTCCCAAGGCTGCCCGTTGCCGTGCCAGAGCTGGATGTAGCGGACGCCCCGCTCCAGAAGACGGCGGGCCATCAGGCACTGGCGCGCGAAAGGCCCGGGGCCATACATGTCCCGGATGTGCTGCGGCTCCTTCGTTACATCAAAGGCATCCGTGGCCTCGCTCTGCATCCGGTAGGCCAACTCGAAACTCCTGATCCGCGCTTCCAGCTGCGGATCGTGACCGCGAGCCACCAGGTGCCGCTGGTTGAGCTTGTTCAGGAAATCGAGCTGGCGGGCCTGGCGGGAATCCCTCGCCGCGGGATTCCGCAGGTTCTCGATCATCTTGTCCACCTCTTCGATCGAGCTGTCGAGGTAGGTCCCTTGGAAATTCCCCGGCAAAAAGGCCGAGCGCCAGTTCTCCGCCCGCTTGATCGGCATGCCGCCGGGGCAGAGGGACACGTAGGCGGGAAGGTTCTCGTTCTCGCTCCCCAGTCCGTAGCTGATCCAGGAGCCCATCGAGGGCCGCGGCAGCCGCCCGTCGCCGCAGTTCATCAGCATGAGGGAGGGCTCGTGGTTCGGTACGTCCGCCGTCATCGAGCGGATCACGCAGAGGTCGTCGGCGTGCTGCGCCGTGTGGTGGAAAAGCTCGCTGACTTCGAGACCGCATTCCCCGTAACGCTGGAATTCAAAGGGCGTCCGCAAGGCCGCTCCCGTGGGCCGCTCGGTCTTCAATCCCTCCAGCGGCATCGTTTTCCCGTGGAACTCCTGAAGCTTCGGTTTCCGGTCGAAGGTATCCACCTGCGACGGACCGCCGTTCATGAAGAGGTGAACCACCCGCTTCGCCCTCGGGGCGAAGTGCGGCTGGGCAGCCACAGCCAATGAGCCGCCCGGCATCCCCGGAGCATTCCCTGTTAGCAAACCTCCCAAGGCCAGACCACCGAAGCCCATGCCGCAGCGCTGGAGGAAATCCCGGCGGTCGAGGACCACGTCATTCGGCGTCAGGGTGTGATGGGACATGGGGAATCAGTCGATGAAGTGGAATTCGTTCGAGGCCCAGAGCATCTGGACGAGATCCGCCCAAGGATCGGCGGCCGCGGTACCGGGAGCGGGCTGGTCGGCGGTGGGAAACTGGCGGGTGAATTCGCCCACCTCGACGACCGGGGAAACTTCCGTCTCCTGACCCTCGATTTTGAGATCCCACGCGACGTTGCCACAGGAATCACCTTCCGGAGCGCGGAGAACGAAATCCACGGTCGCCCCGGGTTTCACCTCGACCCAGGTTCCTTCGATCACGGACTCCGATCCCGGGCCGAGCTTGGCTTCCGCTAGGACTTTTCCGCCCGCATCGACCCGCCAAGCGAGCGTATCCCCGCCCTCCTGCGTGCGCTTCAGATGGCCGGTCATCCGGACCCGCCCTGCCCCGGTGGCACGCCAGCGGAGGACCATCGCATGGTTGGCGGAGGCGTGGCCGCCGCTTGGCCCGGCATTCAGCCAGCGGATGGGCGCGGTGGCGGGATCCGGCCCCGTTTTCCAGACCTTGTCGGCGAAGATGGGGAAGGCCGCCAGATCTTCGGTCGGTTTGCCCGGGTCCGGAGCATGCCGGACCTCCCAGTACCCGCCCAGACGGGGCGCATAATCGGCCGGGCTCGCGCTGCGGACCCAATCGAGAGCTGCCATAGTCTCCTCTTCCGAAGGCGCACGCCGGAAGAGCCTGCGGTAAATGAAATCCACCCGCGCGCGCTCGTCCGGCAGGCCGAGAAGTGCTCCGTCGGCGGCGACTCGCGACGCCTGCCGCAGCACCAGCGGCCCGTTCAGGAAATAGAGCGCCTGCTGCGGCACCGTGGTTTCCACCCGCTTCGGGCTGTGATGATCCGGATGGGGAAGGTCGAAGGAAACGAAAGTTCCCGGCAGCGCATAGCGATCCACGAAGGCATAGAGGCTGCGGCGGGAGTCTGAGCCGGGATCTTCCAGACGCACCGAGCGGCCTCCGGTGCGGCCCGTTTCCAGGGCTCCGCTGCCCGCCAGGACCCGGTCGCGCATGGTTTCAAAATCCAGGCGGCGCCGGTTCCACTTCCAGAAGAGCGTATTCGCCTGGTCCTTCGCATCGTTTTCCCGCGGCCCCGCCGCCTCGAGCCGATAGGCACGGGAAGTCAGCAGGAGACGGTGAAATTCCTTGATCGATCCACCCTTGTCTCGGAACGCGACGGCCAATGTATCGAGCAAGGGCAGGAGCTCCGGCCGCGGCGTTTGAGGGCCGAAATCACCCGGCTCGGCCAAGGGAGCTCCGAAATGCCAGGCCCAGATGCGGTTCACAATGGCCCGCGAGGTCAGCGGGTTCGCGGGATCGGCGATCTTCTCCGCCAACGAGAGCCGCGGGCTTTTCCCCTCCTCATAGTTGCCGCCCCCGAGGAATCCGAGCCACTGGCGGTCGAAGGTTTCGCCCCGGCTCGCCGGGTTGCCCCGCAGAAAGATCACCGCCTGCGACCAGTTCGCACGGTCCCGCAGGCTCATGGCCCGGGGCGGGGAGCCCGGATGTTCGGCCATCACCCTGCTCATGGCGCTGGTGCGTTGGCGGCTCTGATTGCCGTCCTCGGTATTCATGAAGGCGGAGATCCGGTCCACCCCGTAGCTCAAGGGACAATTCTCATTCGCGGCCAATCCCGCGAGCTCGCTCCCCTCCCCCGCCGCCGACCATTCGGCGGCGAGTCCTTCGCAAAGCGCCTTGCGGGCGGCGTCGTCTGCGGCCGCATCCATCTCTTGCGCCCAGCGCTTCAAGCGCGGCGATCCGCCGTCTTTCGAAGCCTGCTCATTGAAAAAATCGCGCCAGCGCAAGAGGGCATTTGCGCGCAGCTTCCCCCGCCCGAACCCTTCGCTCGTTGCCTTGCCGTGGTCCCAATCCTCCTTCTTCGCCCGCCAGGCGAGTTCGAGGTAATTCGGAAAAGCTTCTTTGGACCGCAGGTGATCGACAAGCTCCTGGCGGGCCTTCCTGTCGATTTCCTCCAGCTTCGCCACCTCCGCCTGATAGGCCGCGAAATCGCCTTCATCAGCCGCCTTCCCGATCACCGGCTTATCCTCCGGCTCGTCCGTATTTTCAAAGATCGAGTAGAGCGAGTAGTAATCCCGCATCGTGATCGGATCCGTTTTGTGATCGTGGCAGCGGGCACACGCCACGGTGCTGGAGAGAAACCCGCGGGTCACGACGTCCACCCGGTCGTCGATGGTTTCCACCGGCCCGTTGCGGAGGCCCACCGTCAGGAAGCCGAGCGCGGCCAAATCGGGATGGTCCGGCCGGTCCACCAGGTGATCCGCCGCGATCTGAAGCTTCACGAAGCGGTCATACGGCAGGTCACGGTTGAAAGCCTGGATCAACCAGTCCCGATAGGTATACGCGAAGGGATAGCGGTTATCCTGATCGAAATTATACCCGCGGGTATCGGCGTAGCGCGCGACATCCATCCAATGGCGCGCCCAGCGTTCGCCATAAGCAGGGCTGGCGAGCAACTCGTCGATCAAGGCTTTCCACGTGGGCTCGTCGGGCGTCGCCTCGATGCGACGCAGTTGTTCCTCGGAGGGGGGCAGGCCGGTGAGGGTGTAGGCCGCGCGTTCCAACCAAATGCGCGGGGCGGCCTGAGCCGCGGGCCTGACCCCCGCCTTCTCCCAAGCCACCGCCAACAAGGCGTCCACGGGATGGACGGCGGCGGGAAGTTCCGCCCTCACGGGCGGCACGTAGGCCCAGTGCTTCTCCTCTGCAGGAGCGCCGGAGATCAGGACCAGCATGACGAACGGCAATCGCATCGGTTAAAGGGCGGGACGGGATCGCCGCGAGAAATCTTTCACGGTTGCGCAAGTTCGCCACCACGGAATCCCGGCGTCCGGGGAACCTGGAGCCGCTCCTTGAAACAGCTCCGTCCAGCGCCGGGGGCGCAAGGATGCCAGGCACCGGAGAAAGACCGGGCCTGCGCGGGCGGTTCTATCCCCCGCTTTCCCGCTGGGAATCCCGCGAACCCTGCTTACATTTTTCCCATGCCTAGCAAGAAGGACATCCTCGACCTCCACTTCATGGACGCGCGGTACAAGCTGATCGATCTCGCGGCCTTTCTCGATCGCGTGGAACGCCACCCGGGCGAAGCGGATTTCCGCCTGGAGGGGCTGAAAAAGGCGCTGCCGATCTTGCTGGCCGAGGAACCGGGACGCGCAAAGGCCGTCTTGGAAGCATTGTCCGACCACTCCACCCTGCCCGCGGAAAAAGCCACCATCCAATTCGCCTACGGGGCTCCCCAAGCCTGATCCGTGGTTCTTTGGCCTGCCTCTCGTTTCCAGAAAATGAAATACATCGAGCCCCACGCCCACATGGTCAGCCGGACGACGGACGACTATGAAAAGCTCGCCCTCGCCGGATGTGCCGCGATCTGCGAACCGGCCTTTTGGGCCGGCTTCGACCGCTCCTCGCCGGCTGGTTTTCATGACTATTACCGCCAGCTCACCGAGTACGAGCCGAAACGCGCGGCGAAGTATGGCATTCCCCACTTCTGCTGGCTCTGCATCAATCCCAAGGAGGCGGAGGATGCAGGTTTCGCGCGCGAGGTGATGTCGATCATCCCGGAGTTCCTCGATAAGCCGACGGTGCTGGGAATCGGCGAGATCGGGCTGAACAAGAACACGAAGAGCGAGCTGGCGATCTTCGAGGAGCACGTCCAGATGGCGCTCGACCGCGACCTCCCGATCCTCATCCATACCCCGCATCTGGAGGACAAGCTCAAGGGCACCCGCCTGATCCTGGACGCGCTGGCCTCCTTCTCGAAGCTGGATCGCGGCAAGGTGATCATCGACCACGTGGAGGAACATACGGTGAACCTCGTACTCGGCGAAGGCTATTGGGCCGGCATGACGCTCTATCCCGAGAGCAAATGCACCCCGAATCGCGCCATCGACATGCTCGAAACCACCGACAGCGAGCGCCTGTGGCTGAACTCCGCCTGCGACTGGGGCGTTTCCGATCCCCTGGCGGTGGTGAAATGCGGGTTCGAGATGAAGCGGCGGAAACACACGCCGGAACAGATCGAACGGGTGCTTTTCGAGAACCCGAAGCGGTTTCTCAGCCAATCGCCGAATTTCAAGCTGGAGTAGGGGCCGCGGGCTGGACCTGCGCTTCGGCCCTTTCGCAGGGAGACCGTCATTTCTTCTCTTCCAGCACCTCGTCCGGGGTCTCCTCCAGGACCTCTTCGAGCGGCGACTCCGGCAAGGGATGCAACTTACGGTGGATCACGGAAGCGATCGTGGAGATTGCCAGAACTCCGCCGATGATGCCGAGGGAAACGTTGGTATCGATTTTCCATTCGCTATGGGCCAGGGACATCTTGACCCCCACGAAGATGAGAATGGTCCCCAAGCCATACTTCAGGAAATGGAAGTAGGGCAGGATACCCGCGATGGCGAAGTACAGCGCCCGCAGGCCGAGAATCGCGAAGACATTCGAGGTATAGACGATGAAGGTGTCGGTGGTGATCGCGAAGATGGCGGGGATGGAGTCCACCGCGAAGATGACATCGGTGACTTCCACGCAGAGCAGCACGGCAAGCAAGGGCGTGGCCATCCGTTTCCCATCCTCCACGATCAGAAAGCGACCGCCGCGGTAGCCGTCTGTCATCGGCATGGTCCTCCGCAACAGGCGCACGGCGATGCTCCTGCCGGGATCAACCGAGTCCTCGTCGTGAAAGAACATCTTGATGCCGGTATAGACCAGCAGCGCGGCGAAGACATAAATCACCCAGGAGAAATGATTCAGGAGAGCCGCTCCCCCCGCAATCATCCCGGCGCGCAGGGCAAGCGCGCCGAAGATCCCCCAGAAAAGCACCTTGTGCTGATACTCGCGCGGAACCTTGAAAAAGGAGAAGATGACCGCGAAGACGAAGACGTTGTCCACGGAGAGGGACTTTTCGAGGATGTATCCTGCCAGGAATTCCTTCGCAGCCGGTGCGCCGAGTTTCCAGCCGATCCAGACATTGAAGCACATGGCCAGCGCGATCCACACGGCCGTCCATCCCAACGCCTCCTTCACCTTCACCACGTGCGCCTTCCGGTTGAAAACCCCGAGATCGAGGGCCAGCATGAATATCACAAAGGCATTGAACAGAACCCACCAGGAGACGGGAATCGACGCGGTCGTTACAGCAAGCATGAAACCTTAGGGAACGGTCCACGCAAGTTCGCCTCAATTGGAAAACCCGCCACGATTTTCCAGTTGGCGCGTCTTGAGGAATTGCCGCTCATGGATATGGTCCGGCAATGCCGGAACCCGTTACCATCTCGGTCACCCGCAATTTCCCCCACACCCCCGGCCGGGTCTTCGATGCATGGCTGGATCCGGGAAAGGTGGGCAAGTGGATGTTCGGTCCGCCGCTACGGGAGGAAAAGGTGGTGCGGATGGGCTTGGAAGCAAAGATAGGCGGGCGGTTTTCCTTCGTCGTGAACCGAGAAGGGAAGGAATTCAATCACGTGGGCGAGTATCTCGAGATCGACCGGCCCTCGCGGCTGGTGTTCACCTGGGGACTCAAGGATTTGTCCGAGGATCCGGAGAGCCGGGTGACGCTGGAGATCCTGCCCGCCGCGGAGGGATGCGACCTCAGCCTGAGCCACCGGATTCCGGGCGAATGGGCGGAGTTTGCCCTTCGCACGAAGGAAGGCTGGACCAAGATCCTGGCCTCTTTGGAACGGTATCTTTCCCGGGAAGAGCAGCACTGATGCGTCATCGACTTGCTCGCGGCGTGGTGCAAGAATCCCCGTATGACTTCGGACGAATTACTGCTGCTCGCGGTGAAAGCACGGGTGCTGGCGATTTCCAAGCGGGACGGACGGACGATCTGGATCACGGAGCTCCCCGGCGGTCTCAGTTCGGGCTTTGTCACCCTGCTCGCCGACGACAAGCATGTCTTTGCCCACACGAAGGGGCAGCTTCATTGTCTCGCTCTGTCCGATGGGACACTGCGATGGACCAACGAACTGCCGGGCTGCGGCTACGGGATCGCCAGCATCGCTTTCCCCGGTGGGGGTTCCGCCCCCGGCCCCGACGCCGTGCAGGAGATCGCGAACCAGGAGGCCGCAGCTTCCGGCGCCGCGTGATGATGCCAACCCGACCCTTCACCGTCCGCCCGGCGGTCCCCGCGGATTTGACCGACTGCGCCCTCTTTTTCTGCGACGTTTTCAACTCCGCCCCGTGGAACGAGCGCTGGACGCCGGAGACCTCGCTGCAGCGGCTTACGGACTGCATGCAGACTCCCGGCTTCCTCGGCCTCATCGCCGAAGACGGCGCTGAAATCGTCGCCCTCGCCTTCGGCTATTCCCAACAATATCAGGGCGAGCGGCACTACCATCTCCTGGAGTTCTGCACCGCCGCCGATCGCCAGGGTGAAGGGATCGGTACCGCGCTGCTGGAGGAGCTTCACTCGCGCCTCCGGGGGGAAGGAATTGACGCATCTACACGCTCACCGCGCGCGACGCGCCTGTGCAGGACTTCTACCAGAAGAGAGGCTTCTACCTGAGCCCGAAGATGGTGCTGATGGCACGCCGGTACTGAAGGGTGCGACTCATGTGATCGCGAATACCGCGCCCCCCTCGATCCCCTCCGCCACCAGCAGGCCCGGCCCTTGGACCTGCAAGACTGTCCCGGCGGTCAGGTGGTGATCCTCTTGCATGCCCTCAAAGGTCACCCACAGGTGTCCGCTAAGAACCCGGATGCGGCACGTTCCTCCCTCGGGAAGCCGGCGGGAAAAAATCTGCCGGTTCCCGATCCGCTTGCCTTCGCAAGCCTCCCGGAGCCGCGGCGGGAGCGTCTGTGATCCTGTTTTCATCACTGGAGCCAGGGCGGTCATGAGCGGTAGCGTGATTTACGTGAAGCCGGACGGGACGTGCGCGGGGGAGTCGGACCCTTGGGCAGAGAGGATTTCGCCGGCTGTCTCCAAACCTCCAGCACGTGGTCCCGGACGGCCATGATGGAGGGATCGGATTCATTGCTGGCCAGATAGCCGATGCTCAAAGGCACCGACTCGCGGAAGTGCGGCAGCGCCACCACCTTGTCCTGGAAGCCGTTCGCTGCGATTTGATCGACCGCGGTGACGGTCATTCCCAAGCCTTCCGCGACGAGATTCAGGACCGTGAGGTCTTCGTTCACTTGGAACCGGCGGGAGAGATGCAGCCCCTGCTCCTCGCTGATACGCTGGATGAAGCGGCAGTAGGAACATGTGGGCGAGGTGAAGATCCACGGCTTGCCCTCCAGCAGCTTCCAGTCTGGAACCGAAAGCTCCTCCGCCCACGCCGCGGGCGCCGCGAGGCAGAGCTCGATACGGTCCAGCTCGTGGCTGACAATCTTCGGCGATTCACAGGGGCCCTCAAAGAAACCGATGGAGATGTTCCCTTCCTCGATCCCTTGCAGGATCACCCCGCTGCTCCCGTTGACCAATTGGAAGGAGAGCTCGGAATGTGCCGAAGTGATCGACCGCAAGATCTCCACCAGGCGCAGGATCTCCGGGCGGTTGTTCAGGCCCAGCACCAGCTCGCCGGAGACGGAACCGCGCAGGTTGTCCGCGCTGTGCTTGAAGTCCCGCGCGGCATCTACGATCCGCCTCGCCTGCTGCTGCAGCAC
>CAMPGU010000142.1 GCA_946885645.1 uncultured Haloferula sp. | reverse complement strand
CTCTCCACCCGCTGCCTCTCCGCCGTGCTTTTGGGCGAGGAGACGCTGGAGCTGGAAGTGAGCAATGTTTCCTGGCCCGCGATCCGCCTGCCCGCCACGCCCCCGGATCCGGACAACCCGTTGCCGGTGATCGCCGCCACCCTCGAAGGCAAGCCGTCGATCGACCCGATTCCTTACCCGCTTCAAGGAGTGGATCGCACGGTGACGCTAGCGGCCTCCCAGGCGATCCTGGTGCCCGCTCCCGGGAACAAGAACCCGCTGCGGTTGGAGGGCCGCCACATCGGCTTCTGGTCCACGACGGCCGACAGCCTGTGGTTCCCGATGATGATGCATCATCCGGCGAAATTCCGCGTGGTGCTGGAAGCGGCCGTGGCGCGGCCCTGCGGCGGGGAAATCGAGATCCGGGTGGTGGACCAGATCCTGCGGGTGAAGATCGAGCACACGGCCGAGAACTGGAGCGACTTCCGCGACATCGAGGCGGGCATCATCACTATCAGGCAAAGCGGCCTGCTGGCGATGCACATCCGCCCGGTGCGGATCGAGGGCTACGGGCTGATGAACCTGCGGAGTGTCCGCCTGCTGCCGGTGGATGAGGGCGAATGAGCCGCCTGCCCCTCAGCGGCCGAGCATGCGGTTGGTATCCTCCACCGTCATGGCGCTCTGAGGGATGATATCCGGCTCGGTGAAGACGCGGCGGCGCTGGTCGGTTTCCGCATCGGAGGCCTTGGAGATCCCGCTGCGGGAGGCCTCGTGGGCGGCACCGGTGGCGTAGCGATCCGTGCGGTAGGATCTGTCGCTGCCGTGGAAAGCGGCATGGCCTTCGTTGGCGGACTTGCCGTTGAAGCGGGAATTCTTCCGGAGCGAATTCGCATCGGTACTCCCGCCGTAAACCTTCTTCACGTAGTCGCGATCGCCCCACCAGGATTTCTTCCGGTATTCCCCGGCCTTGTATTCCTTGTTGTCCCAGCGGCCCTTGAACTCGGGGTTGTCGCGTTTGAAGCCGGCGAATTCCTTGCCCTCCCCGAGCGGCTTGCCGTCCTTGCCAGTGCTGTAACTGCTGAAAGAGCCGTATTTCGCCTCGATCTTCGATTGGTCGTGGTCGCCGGTGAGAGGATCGCCGCTTTTCATGCGGAAATCGCCGACGGCATCCGGACCGAGGGCCGCGGCGGCCGTCTCCCCGGCAGTATCCCCGCCCGTGCCCGAGCAGGCCGCCAGGCACAAGGCCGGGAGGAGCGCGAGGATAGGGGTGCGAAAGGTCACGGGAGCCGCACGCTGGCAAATCCGCGGCAGGAGGGCAACCGGGAAAGTTCCCGCGGAATCGCGGGCGGCGGGTGGTTCGGGCTTCATAACCGGTTTCCGTTTTCGTTCTGCATCTCCCCGCCCCGGAGGGGCATCGGAAATTAGCCGGTGGCGAAAGCCACCGGTAGGGGTAGCAGGACGACGGCGTCCCGGAGGGCCGCGGGGAACGAAAGACGGATTGCTCCGTTGCCGCGGGCGCGGGGCTCGGCGTGGCATTACCGGTGCTTCGTTTTCCCGCGGCCCTCCGGACGCGATCTTCCACGCGGCTCTGACCGGTGGCTGCGCTTCGCTTGCCGACCGGCTAATTTCCGATGCCCCTCCGGGGCGGGGAATGGAGAGAGCCCCTTAAACTTCTCCTTCCGGATAAAGCTGGTGGTACTTGATCGCCGGAAGATCGCGGCATGGGCCGCATCCTTGTGACAGCTCCAGACCGTCACGGATCGCCGGTGCAGCGGAAGCTTCCCCGCTGTGGCAGCTTCAGCAGGGACCTCAGCGGTGCGGGTAGGGACGCGATCGAGGCTCGGCGGAGGGTGGAAGGGTATGCTCAGGGATGCGGCTCATGCCGCTGGCTTCCGGCGGTCATAGACCGCCGCTACATTTCCTCCGGGTCCCACCCCTTGGATCCCCTACACGCGGAAAAGCCCGCCGCGTTTCCCGGCGAGGGCGGCGGCACCGGTGATGGCGATCGCCAGGAAGACCATTGCCCAGACCCCGAGGGCGGCGGCGAGTTCGTGGCCGTTCCCGAGCGAGGAAAGCAGCATGTAGATGGCCTTCGTGACGGGGTAGTGCTCCATCTGCTGGGCGAGGATGAGGCTATCGCTCACCTCGAGCATGGCGAAGGCGAAGGCGAGGATGCAGCCGGCGGCAAGATTCGCAGCGATGAGCGGCAGGGAGACCCGGCGGAGGGTGCGGAACCAGCCGGCACCGAGGGATCGCGCGGCCTCCTCCAGCATCGGATCGGCCTGCTGGAGCCCGGCCACCGCGGAGCGCACGACGTAGGGCAAGCGACGCACGGCATAGGCGACGATGAGGAGCAGGGCGGGATTGCCGTCTGCCCCGATCAGGAAATGCAGCGGGCGGCCCTCTTGGGTCAGGGCGAGGTAGCCGAAGGCGAGCACCAAGCCCGGGACGGCAAGCGGGAGCATCACCAGCGCGTCCAGCACGGCGCGGCCCCTGATTTTGCTACGAACGAGGACCCACGCGATGGCGATGCCGAGCACGAGGTCGATCAAGGTGGCCCCGGAGGCATAGAAGAGACTGTTCTTGATCGAGGGCACGACGAGCGGATCGCCGAGGGCATCGATGAAGTGATCGAAGGTGAGGGCGAGGGGCAGGACGGTCTTGTACCAATCCTCCGACAGCGATAGCAGGATGACGCCGAGATGGGGCAGCGAGGCGAGCAGGAAGACGCCGCCGAAGATCATGGCGCAGCCGAGCGCGCGGAGGCCGGTGATTCTCTCCTCCCCTCCCCTGCCCTTCGGGCGCGGCTGCACGGTGGAGGTCTGTCGGCCGAAGAGTGCCTTCGTGACGGTGAAAACAAGCGCGGAAACGACCAGCATGATGGCCACAAGCGCATAGGGCGCGGGATTCCCGCCAATGTCCTTGATGCCATCGAAGACCTGGACGGAGGCCACGCGGGTGTAATCGAAGACGAGGGGCACGCCGAGCTCCGTGAAGGCCCAGATGAACACGATGGCGGAACCGGCGAAGATCCCGGGCATCGCGAGCGGCAGGGTGATGCGCCAAAGGCGGCGCGCGGGCGGACAGCCGAGATTTTCGGCAGCCTGCTCCATCGCGGGGTCGAGATTCGACAGCGCCGCGGTGATGTTCATGTAGAGGATCGGGTAGAGGTGGAGGGCGTTCATCGCGACGATCCCCCAGAAGCGCCCGCGCGCGAGCCAGTCCACCGGGCGGCCGGCATCCATCAGGCCGAGATCGACCAGCAGCGCATTCAGGGAGCCCTCCACGCCGAGCATGTGCTTGATGCCGATGGCGCCGACGAAGGGCGGCAGCACCAGTGGGACGAGGATGAGCACGCCGAGAACCCCGCGGCCTTTGAAATCATAGCGGTGCGAGAGGAGCGCCAGCGGGAAGGCCAGCAGGAAGGTGGCGCCGGTGCTGGCGATGCCGAGGCCGAGCGCATTCCACAGGCCCTCCCGATAGACGGGATTCCGGAAGACGCCGTACACGAAATCGAGCGTGAAGTTCCCATCCGGGCTCCGGAAGGCTTCCCCGATAACGGAGAAGGCCGGGTAGAGGAAAAACGCCGCGAACAGGGCCGTGACGAGGAGGGTCACGGTAATAGCCGCGCTGCGGTTCACGGGCGACCTCCTTTCTCCGCCAGGGCGGCGGCTTTCAGGTAGTTCGCGCGGAAGGTGGCGGAGATGCCGGACATTTCCCGCATCGTCGCCAAGGGGTCCTTTTTCCCGACGAGCGGGACAAGCTCCGACATGACCCGGTGATAGGAGACATGCGAGGTATCGAAGAAGACCCTGCCCGCCGGGGTGTCCGGAAGGGCGAGCGCCGGGCCGGTGTGGGTGCGCATGGCGAGCCAGGCGCCGGTGATCTCCTGGTGGGGATCGATGCACATGGCGCGGAAGATCTGCGCCAGCGCGCGGAAGGCGGGGCCGGTGAGTTCCTTCTCATAGGTGAAGCCGCCGCCGCGCTCGTACGGGAGGGCGTCCGGATCGGCAAACATCGGGAGAACGTCCGGGCCGTAGAGATCCCTGCGCACGGGGAGGCGGCGCGGCGAGGTCTCGCGCGGGCCGCCCGGCTGGCCGGCCTTCAGATTCCACAGGAGCTGCCCCTCCCGGCTGAGGCAAAAGGTCACGAACTCCTGCGCTATGTCCGCGCGGGGCGCGCCGCGGAAGACGGCGATGGGGTCCACGGAGATCGAGGTGCCGCCGAGCGGGGCGATCCAGTGCAGGCGCGAGTTGCCGCCGCGTTTCGCGAGCTTTTCCTCGAAGGACCGGCCGTAGAAATCGATGCAGGTGCCGGCCGCGGCATCGCCCTGTGCGACATCGTGCGGCACCTTGCTGGCGGAGTCGGTGAAATAGCGGGCATTCGCGGCCATGCGCTGGAGGAGATTCAGCCCGCGCTGCCAGCCTTCCTCGCGGCTCTCCGGCGAATCGCCCTGCTCGCGGATGACGCGCTGCATCTGCTCCTGCACGATGAGTTCGTACATGCGATTGACGGAGCCGCTTTTCGTGGGATCGGCGAGCGCGAGGTAGCCGGCGTAGCCGGGATCCCCGAGATCGCTCCAGAGCCGCGGGGGGAGCACGCCGAGACGCTTGACGGCATCGCGATTGTAGCAGATGCCCATTTGGGCGAGGCAGACACCGACCCAGCGGTGTTGCGGATCGTAGTAGGTCTCGCCGGTGAACTGTGCGGGGATCACGTCCTCCTCGAACCACTCCGGATGGGAGGTGAAGACGGAAAGCTCCACGAAGCGGCCCTTGTCGGCCTGGGCCTTGAAATCCGGTTCGCCGCCGCCGAAGAAGAGATCCATGCCGACCCCTTCCCGGCCGTCCTTTTCGGCCGCGGAGAAGGAGCTATCGATCACGCGCGCAATGTCCGAGGTGCCTCCGGGGGCCCGCCAGTCGAGGTAAATGGACCGGCCCGTTTTTTCCCGCCAATGGCGGGCGAAGGCTTCCCCGAATTCCGAGCGGATGGTTTGATTGTGAGGGGTGATGATGATCAGCCGGTCCTCCCCCCGGCTGGCCGCCGCGAGGTCCGAACTGCGGCGCAGCCAGATGGGGGCCGCGATCACGGCGGCCATCAGCAGCAGGATGGGCAGGAAGCGTCGCATGCGGAGATCAGGCTTGCAGCACCGCCACGTCCGCATGACGGGCGGAGAGGACGACGGGCGTCTCCCCGGGATCCCGGACGAGATGGGGATTCAACTCCACCACCTGCTGCGTGCCGAGCGCCGTGCCGACGAGATATTGGATGCGCTGGCCGAGGTAGCTGCGTTCGGTGATTCTTCCCGGCACGGCATTCTCCCGCCCGCCCGTCTCCACGCGCCAGGCCTCCGGCCGGATGGAAAGCCGGACCTCATCCCCGGGGGACGGGACCCACTCCGGCCGGGTCACACGTCCGACCAGCGGACCGGCGGGGGTATCGACCATGGCGTAATCTCCGCGGACCTCGATGACGTTTCCGCGGACCAAATTGGTCTCGCCGATGAAGCCGGAGACGAAGGCGGTGTGGGGATTTCGATAGACCTCCTCCGCCGTGCCGAGCTGCTCGATCCGGCCCCGGTTCATGATCGCCATGCGGTCGGCCATGGAGAGGGCCTCCTCCTGATCGTGGGTGACGTAGATGCCGGTGAGACCGCCCTCTTTCACGATGCGGCGGATCTCCCGGCGCATTTCGATGCGGAGCTTGGCATCGAGATTTGAAAGCGGCTCGTCGAGCAGGAGGCATTTCGGCCGCACCACGAGCGCGCGGGCGAGCGCGACGCGCTGCTGCTGGCCGCCGGAAAGCTGGTCGATCCCGCGGTCTCCCATGCCGGAGAGGTGCACGAGTTCCAGGGCCTCGCCGACGCGCTGGCGGATCTCCGCCTTGCCGATCTTCCGCTCCTCCAGACCGAAGGCGACATTCCGCTCCACATTCAGGTGAGGCCAGAGGGCGTAGCTCTGGAAAACCATCGCCGCCTCGCGCTTGTGGGGCGGGAGCTTGGTCACGTCCTTCTCCCCGAAGGAAATGGTGCCGGAGGTGGGGGTCTCCAGGCCGGCGATGCAGCGGAGCAAGGTGGTCTTCCCGCAGCCGGAAGCGCCCAGGAGGAAGAAAAGCTCCCCCGCCGCCACCTCCACGGTCACACCGTCCAAGGCCCGGACGGTGCCGAAATGCTTGACGACGGAATCGGCTCGAATGGCATCCATGAGGCTGAAGGCAATGCTTTCCGTGAGTCGGCCGCATGCAAGCGGGAAGCATACGCGGGGAGAATTCGAAATTGGCCAAAGATTCTCTTGCCAAGAAGGGGCCCGCCTCATAAATCCGCGGCCCACCAATCACCAATGTGCTCGGGTGGCGGAATTGGTAGACGCGCTAGACTAAGGATCTAGTGGAGTAATCCGTGGGGGTTCGAGTCCCCCCTCGAGCACCACTCTCTTTCAGGGAGTTGCATCCGGTGGTTTTGTTAGGCTAAATGGCTTCGGCCATTTTTCGGCCACTTTTGCGGGTGGGCGATTTCCCCGCCCGGGCATACGCTCGCATCACTTTTGCTGGGACGGACGCGCTGGAAAAATTCCTCGCTCCTTCCCCGGCAACTGCATCGAGCACCATGAGCATCCGCTTGGAGATTCGCGTTGTCGGCGGCCACACCACTTCGCTGTTAGGTCGCACCCTGGGAGTATTCGAACTTCGCCACGAGTCCCGCTGTAGCAATCATCGCGGCCACAAATGCGACTGCCGCCACGGGCTCCGCATTCGCAACGCCCTCCACGACATCCAAATCAACCCCGACGGCGTCGTCAGCGAAGCGATTGCGCCTAAAGTCATTGATGCCGAGGTGATTCGGATCGACGCCGATTTCGAGACCTCACGATTGAACGCCTGAGCCTTCCAGTCGATGGAACAATCCAGCCCGCCTTCGTCGGATGCTTGTGGCTTACCCGATCTTGCGCCTGTCCTCTCCAGCTTGGCCCGCAAAGGCGCTCCACTTTTCGACTTGGCCGCAGGGTCCGCTGTCCTAGTTGCCACCTCAATCTTGGCCGCAATCGCCGGACGATCACTCCGTGTCGAAATGCCCTCTCGATCACGGATTCGGACCAACCCTCATCTCATTCTGGAAGGATGCGAGCGCAGGGGAGCTGCAGCTCTAGTCCAATCGCTGCTCCACCCCCTTCAAGAGGTGATGCTCGATCTGATTGATCGCTTCGGTCGAACTGCGGCCAGCAGACGACTGTTGGAGCGAGAGCTTCTCCTGCACCAAGATGGCATCGGCGTTTTAGAGCAAAAGCTTGAGCGGTTAACCCAGTTGGATCCGCGGAGTTCCCAAACTGCCGACGTCCCTAAAGAACTAAAGGCAGAGGCAATCCGTCTCGGCCTTCGTCACCACACATTGGAAAAGCTGCGCCAGCATGTCGCAGGGCTCCGGCTGGTTCTCCATCAGATGATCGTGACGCCCGGCCTGGAGATCCACGATCTCAACGCTTGGAAGGATTGCTCCATCGACGGCCACGTCTTGGAGCTGATCACCGAGTCCGGAATGGTGGAGAAGCTTCTTGGGTCTCATCCTAGGCACTTGGAACGCCTCTCCGCGTTTAGACGAGAGTCATGCAACGAGGAAGGAGTCATTGCTCGTCACGGGAAGATAGGAAACTTCGCACGTCTCAGCACGCTCTGGCTCGCCGCGCCTTCAGAAGCCCAAGCGCTATTCCGAAATCCCCGGCTCCGGCAGCACCGGTTCATCGAACCATTCATTTTTGCCAAGTTGGAAGCGGCTCGAGAATCCGAGGCTTCACAGGTTGATCTCGAAACCGCCCCTGCTACGTTCGTCCCACTTTGGCGCGCGTTCATTTCAAGGCTAATAAGCGCACGCCTCCATGATGCATTGCTCCACCTGAAACTCGATCAATCCGCAATGGAGCGCCTAGCAGACTGGACGAGCGAGTGCGGACACGACGAGGATGGCTTCATCGGACGGGTCGCGCTTCCCTTTGTCGTCACGATCGCAGCGGTGAACTCCTGCTCGAAGATTGAACAGTTCTCACCCGAGACCACCGGAACCATCTCGGCTCCAGACATCGACACCGCCCTTCTCTTGGCGAGGCCCGCGATCACGAGAACAGTCACTTTGAGACGAGAATCGACGACACTTGCTCCAATAGCTCCCATTGCTCCCAGCCTCGAAAGCGTGTTGGCAAAGCTTTCATCCAAGGGACCGCTCTCCAAGAGGGAGCTGGTTCGGTCATTCCACAAGATGAAGTCCGATGATCTCGAGGTCCTTCTTCAAGACGGAATAGCCAGCGGCGCGATCACCATCGCGGCCGGCAAGTACGTCCTCGGCGAGCCAAGAATTCAATGAACCACAGCTGTCAGCGTGTCGGCGTGGCAGCACTCGAAAAATCTTCACAGTTCCCGTGTCCAATAGAATGACGCGAGTTCCATTTTGTTCTCCTGGAAACACCGCGAGATGGCCGGCGATGGTTCCCCGCGAGGACCGCATGCCTTGGCGTACCGACAAAAGGTCATTCAGCGTCCTTTGGGGCATTCCTTTTGAGAGTCACGCCTCGAAGGTTCATGTCGCCCTGCGGCAAAAGTCCGTAGTCATGGAAGTTCTAGACGGGGTGATTGAGGTGGCCGACGGCTTCGACTCCGTCCGAGTATCCGCGCCAATGTCAGTCGCGGTTAGCCTATCGGAGTTTGCCATCACCCCCATTTTCATGCCGTCAAACGGGCTGAAAATCCTCGTGCATGTAATCCGGCACACTGCCTTTGCGGTCGATGCTGAAGCAGCACTCCGTTTTCAAAAGACTACTCATGGAAGCCGCTGACTCGACGCCGGGGATCTACCCTCTCGGACATCATCATCTGGAGAATTCGCGTCCATTTGCAGCCTTGGGTATGCGCTTCACCGTGGATAACGAGCACACCCACCGCCTTGCGAGCTGCTCGCGGGTGATGAAGTCGGGGGTGGAGTGTTGGCTTGTTGGAAGCACGCGCCACACCTACCGCCTTTTTCCTGCCTTTTCTAGCTTTTTATTTAAAAACGTTGTAATTTCTACGAATAGGCACTACATCTCCTCGCGATGCAGCACCCCGTCCGTCGAGTGAGATCCCATTTAGGTCGTATCCCGGAACTCCGTTGCTTCGGCACTCAAAAAGGTTTCGCGACCTTGATTGGACGTACGGAAAACTACATCCGCAACGTCGAATCCGGCAGCCTCAAGTTCTCGAAGAAGCTGGCAGATGCCATCGAAGAGAAAACCGGGATCTCCTCGACATGGCTGCTCAGCCAGGAGGCATTCGATGCGGACAAGCCCGTCTTGGCCCCAGACGGAAATCCCTGGAATCCCATGGCTACAAATCAGCTCATCAAGAACGAAATTGCTGATAATAAGCGAGCCCTCTCTGAAGCGATCGACAAGGCGACTCAGTCGGGAATGCCGCTCCCTGAGCTCTTGGGAGAGATGGTGCGACGTGCAGTCAGAATCGAGATGAACGCCGGTTCATATGAGTTCATCACCGATATCGCGATCCTCCTGCGCTCCCACGGTCATCTGAAGATTCCATCATCCCCGGACACCTGACCTCCCTCAAGGAGACACGGGGCTTCGTTCCTCTGGCAGTTAACCGAGCCCGGTAATCACTCGCCCTTTCGACGCGACGTAGAAAGTCGCGGTCGTCGCAGTGCTCCCGTGACGGAGAAAGGTCTTCGCCTCATTGAGCCCGTAGTTCTGATTGACGATGGTGCCGGCTTCTTTGCGTAGCTCATGAAGGGGTTTCGGGACGGACTTCAAAGGACGCTCTCCCCGCTCCTCGTAGTTCCTGAGCCATTTCAAAAGGCGGTCCTGATGCAAGCCGGTCCGATACGTGAGGTTTCGATTTGAGCGAGCCTCCGCCACGAACCAAGTGCCCTTCGTGCACCCAAGCATTTCTTGAAGGACCCTGCCCGCAGCCTCGCCCACCAAAATATCGCCGGCAGACGCCACGGTCTTCGGCTGAAACTCTTCGTGTGGCTGAATCGAAATCCGCTGCTTCTCAGCACAGACATCCTGCACCCGCAATTTGTCGATTTCGTTGTAGCGAAGCCCGGCCACCAGGGCGAGGTAGAGGATCTTCCACTGCTCATAGCGACTGACGGCCTCCTCGCTCGCCCTCTCCGCCGG
Organism: uncultured Haloferula sp.; assembly: GCA_946885645.1. The sequence goes on along the minus strand of CAMPGU010000142.1, from coordinate 13 downwards.
CACTGTCCCCAGT
>CAMPGU010000141.1 GCA_946885645.1 uncultured Haloferula sp. | reverse complement strand
GATTTGCCGGATGACAAGGCCGAAGCCGCTCGCAAAGAGCTCTCCGAAATCAATCTTCATGCAGGGGTAGGCGGGAGTGGGTGCCGCCTTGCGAAAGGTCGATTAAAGAATCCCCAGATCCTCCGCGCCGGCGCTCTCCGTGCCGAATTTCTCCTTCAGGGCCGCACGCCGGCCCGCGTTTTCCTTGAGGAGTCGTTCGAGGTGATCGACTCCGCGTTTCGCCTTCCGGAATTCCAGAAAAACGACGGCTACTTCCACGGCTGCGATCAGAGCGACCGCCACCATCCATGCGGCGAATTGAGCGAGCCATCCTCCCGGGATCGCGCGGGAGAAGCATGCGGTCATCACGAGCGCCTCCAAGGCCACCACGGAGACCCAATGCTTGGCGTCGGCATTTTCCGATCTCACGAACACCATCCCCATCCAGAAGGCCACGAGGACCTGCGGCAGGATCGCGGTCACCATGGCAAGGTGCTGGTGAATGCCCGGTGCGGCGTCGAAGCGCAGCTCGCCGGAACCGGCCGCAGTCCCCGCCCACAGCGCGCAAGCGCCGATGCCGATCCCCGTCCCGACGGCCATGGCATAAAGCGTGGCCTTCCCCAGCACCCAGCCGAAGCTCTCCGCGAAGATATCGATGATTCCGGCTTTCATGATTGCCGGAGCATGACAGCAAGGGCGGCCGAAGGCAAGATAAGGCGGCGGGCGCGGGGAACCCGCCGCCGGCGGTTTCAGCCCTCGGCATGGGGGAAGATCACCGCCACGCGCTCGATGCCGTTCTTGGAGAATTCCTCCCAGTAGCGCTTCTCGAGGTCCTGCGTCTGGCCCCGGCGCTCTTCCTCGCTCATCTTCTGCCACGCTTGCAGGCCCACCACCTTCGAGAGATCGCGGTCGGCCAGGCGGATGACGAGTTCTTCCCAGAAGACTTCGTTCCGGAATTCATCGTAGCACTGCTGGTAAAAAGAGCCGTCCTGGTACTCGGGGCTCAGGTGATGGCGCTGCTTTTCCTCGTCGAAGTCGATGTGGTCGCCAAGGCCGGCGTGCTTGGCCTTCTCCAGCACCTTCTCCTCCAGGGCCTCGTAGGCCGCCACGCCTTCTTCCGAACCCGGGCGTTCGTTCCAAGAGGCGACTTCCGCAGCCAGACTGACCATTTCGACAAGGGTGCCGAGTTCTTCTTCGGTGAAACGCAGATGCATGTTCGGGCCGGGAGGAAACCACCGCTTATCCCCGCCCGCAAGCTCTCAACGACTCCGCGCTTGCGCCGTGGCCGGTCTTCGGGAAAGACTTTCGCCGTCGCACGGAGAGATGCACGAGTAGCTCAGCGGTAGAGCAACCGGTTTACACCCGGTCGGTCGGCGGTTCGATCCCGTCCTCGTGTACCATCCGGCTTTTCCCGGCGGTATGGAGAGGGTGCGAAAGCTCGGGCCTCCACAAGCCGTTGGCGTTTGTAGTGGGGTGACGCTTCTGGGTGAGGCATTGTCCTGTCGTGTCCGAACAGCCGTGGATAAAGCGCCCGCCGGGCTGGTTTCCCGAAATCTATAGGTGCCCGAAGTGCGGGGAGCCGATGAGTGAAGGAAAGGTTCATCTGGGAACCACGATCACGCGTGCTCTTTTTGCCGACTTTTCGTGGTCGCGTCTCGTTTACCTGGGAGACGGCAGGGAGGATGTGGTGATCGATCAAGGCGAGCGACACCGTGCCTTTCGGTGCAAGGTTTGCTCGATTGTTTCTATCGTTCCCCGCTAGGCCGGGGTTCATCAGCGCGCGTCAATAAAAGCAGAGGCCAGCCGTGGCCCTATGCTAAACGTCGTTCCATGGCTTTCTCCATCGCCTGTTCGACAAGTACAGCGGCCAGTGCTTCCGTGGCGGCATCGAGGCGCTGGACGGCCGCCTTCAGGGGATTGGGCTGGCCTTCCTCCAGGGCCTTCCGCACCGCTTCCGCCGCGGTTTCGATTTCCAAGCGGTTTTCCGCGGATACCAGGTTGCCTGCCGCGGAAAGCGCTTGCTCCACGGCCGGCAGCAGTTCCTCCGCTTTTAGTTTTGCCTCGGTGAAAACCCGCTCCGCCATGTCGTCGAAGGCATATTCGACCGATTCGCCGACCATCTTCTCCACCGCCTCGTCGTCCACGTCCACGGCGGCGTTCCGTATCTCCACCACGGTATCTTGCCCGGACGTCACGTCGCGGGCCAGCACTTCCAGGATGCCGTTCTCGTCGATGCGGAATTGCACTCCCACCCGTGCCTGCCCTTTCGGTGCGGAGGCGAAGGAAACTTCGAAATTTCCGAGCTCCCAATTGTCCCGCGCCATCTCGCGCTCGCCTTGGAGCACGCGGACGCGCATCGAGGTCTGGCCCGCGGCCGCGTTCGTGAACATTTCACCCGCCTTGCAGGGGATGGTCGTATTGCGGGGGATGAGGACGTTCATCAGGCCGCCGAAGGTCTCGATGCCAAGGCTCAGCGGAGTCACGTCGAGAAGAACCATCTTCCGCAAGGTGTTGCCCAGGACTCCTGCCTGGATCGTCGCGCCGAGCGCCACCGCTTCGTCGGGGTGCTGCGAAAGATCGGGCTCGCGGCCGAAGAGCTCCGCCACCGCCCGTCTCACGGCGGGGATCCGCGTGCTGCCGCCCACGAGCACGACCGCATTGAGGTCGGCAGCGGAGGTGCCCGCATCGGAAAGAGCCTGACGACAACAGGTCAGGGTGCGGGCGATGAAGGGCCGCGCGAGCGCTTCCAGATCCTCGCGCCGTACGACGGTCTCCACGCTACGAGAGCCATCATAGAAAGGAGCCCGGAAGGTTTCTTCCTCCCGCTCCGACAGCCCACATTTGACGCGCTCGGCCTCCCCGGTCAGACGGACCCGTGCCGCGGGATCGAGCGCCTCGAAATCCACCCCCGCGAGTTCCGCGCAGCGGCGGGCCAGGGAGGTATCGAGATCGTCCCCGCCCAGGCGGGTGTCGCCGCGTGTGGCCAGCACCTGGAAGACGCCATCCTGCATTTCCAGGATGGAGAGGTCGAAGGTCCCGCCGCCGAGATCGTAAACCGCCACGCGGGATTTCTCTCCCAGCTTGTCGAGACCGTAAGCAAGCGCCGCGGCGGTGGGCTCGCTAAGGATACGCACGACCTCCAGGCCGGCGATCTCCCCGGCGCGCTTGGTAGCGGCGCGCTGGGCGTCATTGAAGTAGGCAGGGACGGTGATGACGGCCTTTTTCGCTTCCCGTTCCAGGCGCATCTCCGCGATCCGTTTCAGCTCCCGGAGGATTTCCGCGCTGACCTCCTCGGGGCTTTTCCCGAGCACGCGGATGCCGCCATCCGCGCTCCGTTCCAGCGGCACGGGGAATTCACGCTCCTCGCCGTGGCGGCGTCCCATCAGCCGCTTCACGCTGGTGACCACCCGGCCCGGCTCCGCGTTCCTCCGGCGGAGAGCCTTTCTCCCCACCTCGACGCTCCCGTCGGTGCCGAACCAAACGGCGCTGGGCGTGATGCGTTTGCCATCTTCGTCCGCCAGCAGGATCGGGAACCCCGTTTCCACGGCACCCACGGCGGAATTGGTGGTGCCAAGATCGATACCCAGGATCAGTTCGCCGCTCACGGGGCGAACCTTGTCCCTAGCCTGCGGCCGGTCAATGCCCGGGGAGCCGCCCGTGAATTTGCAATCGGGCGGAAAGACCTGCTGGCTCGCCGCCCGGTTTCCCCTTATGTCGGGATGCGCCCTGCGTGGCGGGCAGTGCCCCTCCCGCCGCGCAGGGCGATTCCCGCATTCGATTCATGACACCGCTCTTCGGCCACACCCGCACCCGTGTTTCGCTCCGCCACGCCTTGATCGCCCCGGACGGCCACGTCCCCAGCGCCTTCCCGGGGTGGGAGGGCGCTGTCGCGCACGTGCTGATTTCTCCCGCGATGGGGGCGGAGTTCAGCCAGATCCTCGTGGTCTATGAGGCGGAAGGCGGTACCGCGTGGTTTCCTGCCGATGAACACGAGCACGCGATCTACGTGGAGGCAGGAGATTGCCGGGCCGTGTGGGACGACGGGGATGTGACCTTGGCCGATGGCGGATTCCTCTTCGTCCCTTCCGAAAACGTGCTGGCGCTACATGGCACGGAAGGCACGCGCCTGACCGTCTTCCGCAAGATGTTCGAGCCGGTGGAGAATATTGAGGCACCGCCCGCCGTACACGGTCACATTTCCGACATTCCCGCCGAGCCTTTCCCCGGAAATGAAAAGGTGGTCTTTCAGACCCTGATTCCGACCGACTCCCGCTACGATCTGGCGATGAACCTCGTCACCTGTCAGCCGGGCGCGGCGCGGCCCTTCGTGGAGACCCACGTGATGGAACACGGCCTGCTGATGCTTTCCGGCCAAGGGGTCTATCGTTTGGACGACCATTACTATCCGGTGAAGGCGGGCGATGCTCTCTGGATGGCACCTTACTGCCCGCAATGGTTCGTCGCGATGGGCGAGGAACCGGCCAGCTACCTTTACTACAAGGATGTCCACCGCCTCCCCTAGTCGGCTCGAGCGGGAGCTCGGCGAACTCGCCGCCATTTCCGCCCCGGCGGTGACGCGGGTGCTTTTCTCGCCGGAGGACCTGAAGGTGCGGCAATGGCTGTCGGCCCTGGCACGCGGGTCCGGCTTTCACGTGCGGCAAGATCCGGTGGGAAACCTTTTTATCCGCTGGGAAGGCGAGGAGCCCTGCCTGCCCGCAGTCGCAACCGGCTCGCACGCCGATGCCGTCCCCCAAGCCGGGAAACATGACGGCGTGGTGGGAGTGCTCGGCGGACTCGAGGCGATGCGGGTTCTCAAGGAAGGCGGGCATACGCCGAAACGGGGTGTCGAACTCATCATGTTCAGCGCCGGGAAGACCCGCTTCGGAATCGGCTGCCTGGGCAGCCGGTTGATGGCGGGAACGATCTCCCCGGAGGAGACGCGTGCCTTGCAAGACCGCGAGGGCAGATCCCTGGAGGATCTGAGATTGGCGTCCGGCTGTCGGGGGGATCTGGGAGCGGTGAAGCTTTCCACGGGGGCCTACCGCGCTTTCATCGAGCTCCATATCGAGCAGGGGCCGCTGCTGGAGGAGAAGGGGATCGAGGTCGGGATCGTGGAGAAGATTGCCGCTTCGTCCGCCTTCCGCCTGCTGTTGAAGGGCAGCGGAGGCCACGCGGTGCCGATGGCGGAGAGGCATGATGCCTTTCTGGCGGCCGCGGAGATCGCCCTGCTGGTGGAGAAGGCGGCGCTGGAAAGCGGCAGCCCGGACACGATGGCGACGACCAGGCTGGTGGAAGTGAAACCGGGCGCGATCCCCGGCCCGTCCTGCGAAGTGAAGATGGAGGTTGATTTCCGCGATACCCACCGCGAAAAGCGGGACAAGGCCTTGGCTCGGATCGGCGACGGAACCCACGCGATCTGCAAGCGCCGCGGCGTCGAAATGGATTGGCAGGTGATCAAGCAGGATCATCCCGCGCTATGCGATCCCGCGCTGGTGGAGCTGGTGGAGGGCAAGGCCGCAGGGGCCGGCTTCTCGACATGCCGGATAGTGAGCCGGGCAACTCATGATTCGCTTTTCATGGCGCGCGTGTGTCCCGCAGCGATGATTTTCGTGCCATCTTTCGAGGCGGACAGCCACCGGCCGGACGAACTCGGCTCGCCCGAAGCCATCGCGAAGGGGGTGGAGGTGCTCGCGGCCTGCTTGAAGGACCTGAGCTCCCGATGAAGTAATCGGGAGACGCCGGAGTGGTGGAAGCGGCTGGAAATCATCGGATCACGCGATCGCGTAGTTGATTTCCCGGAAAGTTAGGGTAATAGATGACCTTCCCCTCCCCCCATGAAACGCCGCATTTGCCTTGCATGGTTCGGCGACCCCGATGGTTTCCATCGTGGCGATCGCTCGAAGCCGCAATCCCGGACCACCCTGGGATCTTCCTCCCTTCAGCCGGAAGGGGACCGCTCCTGCCTGCCGCAGGACAAGGAGCGCTTCTCCGAATTGCGCCGCTGGATCAGGCGGCGCTAGAGCTCATTGCCTTCAGGCGATGACGTAGTCCTTCCCGGGCTCCGGAACGATCGGTTCCGTGGTCGGCAACTTTTCCTTGAGCTGCGCCACAAACCAAGCGCTGGCCCTGGGATCGCCATGGACCAAGAAGGTCTTTTTGGGATTCACCTTGATGATGTAGTCGAGCAGCGATTCACGGGTGGCGTGGCCGCTGAAATCGAATACTTCCATTTCACAGCGGCGGGGAATTGCGGCGTGGCGGGGATCGAGCAGGACCTTCTCGCCATCGGCCGCGGCCCGGATCAGGCCTGCGGGCGACTGCGGGTCGGCATAGCCGACGAAGAAGAGGGAATTTTTCGGGTTCTCCAGAAAGCCGGCGCGGGCGAACTCGTTCGAAACGGTGTTTTCGCTCATCATGCCGCTGGAGAGACAGTAGATCGCGCCGGGTTGGAGTGGGACGGGACCCTTGCGTTTGCGATTCCCGGCCTCCAGCTCCATGTCTTCCAAGATCCGGAAACCCTCGTCGCTGCGGCGAGTGCGGCCCTTGGCGAACTTGTCGTAGATCACCGTCATTTTCGTGCTCAGACCGCCGATGTAAATCGGGGTTTTCCGGGGGATCAGCCCGCGCTTCTTGAAGCGGTGGAGCATCGTCAGGATCTCCTGGGTCTTGCCCATCGCGAAGACGGGGACCAGTACGCTGCCGCGGCGCTGGAGGGTGCGGGAGATACCTTCGGCGAATTTCAGCTCCTCATCCTCACGGGTGTAGTCCGGCCGGCGGGTGCTGTCGCCGCGGGTGGTCTCGATGATCAGGGCATCGACATGCTCTTCCGGGAACACCGCCCCTTTGATGAGGGTGGAGTCCTCGAAATTCACATCGCCGGTGTACATGATCCGGTGGCCGTTGCACCGCATCGTGATGCCGGTGGAGCCGAGCACATGTCCCGCGTCGTGGAAGACGCCCCGGAGATTGCCCTCGGGATCGAGATCGAAAGGGCGCTCCAAGCCGCGGGTTTCGAACGAGCGTTCGAGCTCGTCGAGATCCCGGTGGGTGAAGAGGGGGTATTCGGCGATGCCCAGCTCGGTACGCTTCGACTGCATCACATTGACGGAATTGTGAAGCATGGCGGTGCCGAGTTCGGCCGCCGCCGGGGAGAAGAATGCCTTCGCCTGCGGCTGGCGGTGCAGCAGCACGGGCAGGGAGCCGATGTGGTCCAGGTGGGCGTGGGTGATCACCACGGAGTCGATGGAACCTTCTTCGAGCAGATCGTAGCGCGGGATGGCCTCCGGGCCGTCGTGCTTGGGATGAAGACCGGCATCGAGGACCACACGGGCATTTCCGGTATCCAGAAGGTAAGAGTTCGCGCCGATTTCGGCGTGACGGCAAAGGCTACGAAACAGCATGAGCAAACGTGAAAGCCCCGCGACGATGGGGGAGGGGCGCGAAATGTCGAATGCTGATTTTCAGCGATATTGGGATATCCGCGTGATCATTTCCCTTTCGGGTCCTTAACGCCGCCCACGATCGGGGCCATCCAGTCGGGCCAAGGGTGCTTCTCTGCTTCTGCAAACCATTCTTCGCGTCCCGGTGTTCGATCCTTCTCAACATTCCGGAACGCATACACCGCTCCCTGGCAGAGGGTTTCCTTTCCGCTCCGGTCGGAATAGCGGATGAGTAGCAAGCGTGGCCGGGCAGTGGCGGCGTGAAAAACCCGCGCGCCTCCGGGGGTGCCGAGGGTGGCGTAGCGGACGATCCGCGGTGCCTCGTCAGGAGGGGAGAGGCAGCTGTTTCCCTTGTAGAACATTAGCTCCGCCAGAGTTTTCCCAAAATGCTCGATGAAAAAGCCATCGCCTTCCCAACGCATTCCGGAAAGCTGGCGTTCCGCGATTGCCTCCAAGCGGAAGCATATCGAAGCCAAGCGCCAGAGGTTCGGTCCCAATTCATCCGGCTCTCGCGAAAGTGCCTCCCGGATTCTCCCCGCGGCTGCTTTTTCCCCGCTCCAGTAGGCAGCGACCAGTCCTTCGATCAGACGGGCAAGCTCGTGCAGGCGTTCCGGTGGTTCTTCGTGCCATCCCATTTGGAAATCCTCCTCGGGATGTACTTCGGGAAATAGCCCATTCAGTAGCTCGCCCTGAACGGTGACGATCCGCCAAATCGCGGATCCCGGGTCCACGTTCCCGTCTGGCGAGGTTCCGGCCTTCTTCAAGAGGCTGGCCCACATGCTCAGGCGGATCACCAAGGTATGCGTGGCAGCTTCGGTGGACGCGCCACCGGCAGAATATTTCATCGCCAAATCCTCCAGCTCCAGTCCCAGCGCATGGTAGAACTTCGGCACCGGTTCCACAAAACCGGGCTCCTCGGCGCTTACGCCCATAAAAAGAGCATCTTCCCGGTTGGCGAGTTGTGTCGCGTAGCGATATTCGGTCCAGCTCCCGAGCGTCGCATTGAGCTGTTTGCGTCTCCAAGCCTCGGAACGCATGATCTCCGGTGCCCGTAGGTCGGTTTCCTGATTCAGCTCCCGGAGCGCCCCGAAGTAGAAGGAATCGGCTTCGGATGGATATCTTTCGAGGCTCTTCAGTTTCCGCAGCGACTCGTCGAGGAGAGATTCGGCCACCCGATTTCCGACGGCAGCTCCGATGACATCGGGAGTGCGGGAGACGCGGTCGCTCTCCAGCAACTTCCGGGAAACCTCGCTCCCCAGTGGAACCGCAGCCGTGAGCATCGTCCAATGGCGGGGGCCGGCCAGAAATCGACGCAGGTCCGCACGCCTCTCCTCAGGGAAATCAGGGCCCGTGTAGTTCCAGTCATCTCCTCCCAAGGCCTCGAGCAGGCCATGTCCGGGATCGGTCCGGAAGGGTGGTTGCATTACCGCCTCTGAATACTTTCGATCCATTTCGATCACGGTCACCGCGATCTGCTCCAGCATCGCGCGGCAAACGTTCTCGGAGGAATCGAGCGGCATTTCCTGAAGCCACTTCCGGCAGCGGTAGTGACGTTTGAAAATCTCGTCGCCCTGCGTCCACGGCCCGGGCGCGAAGGCGTGATAGGGGATATACGGGGGATTTTCGCCTGCGGCCTGCAGCCACACCGGCGGGCTATCACCTTCCGCTTTTTCGATCCGCGAGGCCTCCGCTTCCACTGCTCCGATCTCCTCCGCCGAGAGCCCCGCGGGGATCTTGCCGAAGAGAGCCCGATACGCCGTGGCTACCAAAAGCCTCGTCCTGCGATGGGCTTCGATCCGGTGGGCTTCGCCGACAGGAGCCTCTGACGGCAGCGCGCCCCAGAGCGCCGGCCAAAACCTGAGGAGCGCGCCCATTTCGGCAATCGACTGGCGGGAGGCCAATTCTTCAAAAAGCCGGTGGTACGCCATTAACAGGCTATCACTGGTAATGAAATTCGGATGTCGGGAGCCGATGTAGGCGGAAAATCCCTCCTTCAGCGGGAAATCCAGGACCACCAAGCCGTCCTTGGCGAGCTTGGCGCTCGCATCGGCATCAGGCTCTTGGCCGGAGGCGAGCAGGGGCAGAAGGACAGCAAGAACCGCGGCGCTCCATCTCATCTTGGGATGCCATCATTCCGCAGGGCGGGTCGCAATTCTTATCGGTCCTACTTCTCCAGCTCCTTAAGCACATCGGCGGCCTGCTCATCAGTGGAGGCGGCGAGGTCGCGCCAGACCAGCTTGCCGTCCTTAAAAAGGAAGGCTTGGCGTTTGGCGAAGCCGGATTCATGCGGCACCCCGAAGGCGTCGGCGACCTTCCCTTCCTTGTCCGCGAGCAGGGTAAAGGGAAGCTTGTATTTGTCCTTGAAGGACTTCTGAGCTGCCACGGTGTCCATGCTGACGCCGAAAACCTTTACTTTCTTCTCGGTGAGGGCGGCGTAGGAGTCGCGGAGGGAGCAGGCTTGCTTGGTGCAGCCGGGAGTATCGGCCTTCGGATAGAAATAGACGAGGGTCCAGCCTTCGGCGCCTGCCTCGGCCAGTTTCACTTCCTTGGCGTCCTGATCCTGCGCGGCCACGGCGGGAAGGACGGATCCAATATCGATGGGTTCGGCGGCCATGGTGGAGAAGGGAAGGGCCAGCAGGCCGGCGAGGAGGGGGAGGGTTCGGAAGGGATTCATCGAAACGAAGGCTGCCACGGGAAATCCGGCGCGCAAGCGGACGATTTTTCAATGGACAGTCCCGCGGGGTGACGCTACTGCCTTCGCCCGCCCGCAAGGGAACGACTTGGAACGGCAGAGTAGCTCAGGGGTAGAGCA
>CAMPGU010000140.1 GCA_946885645.1 uncultured Haloferula sp. | reverse complement strand
CCGTTATATCGTTAGGATGGGATCGGAATCCAAGCTTTCAGCCGGCGTTCTTCCGGACGCCGGTTTGCGAGCGCGCGGGCGGCAGGGCGGAGAGGCCGCGTATCCGGAACCGGTGGCGCGCCATCCGGCGCCGGTGCGGGCGGTCGTGGCGATGCGCCTGCCGATCCGCCACGTGGTGGATGGGATTGCCCATGAAGCCTTGAGCCCTCTTTTGGGGAAACTGTCCACCGGAGCAACCCCACGCCGATAGGCCTATGGAAAAGCATTCACCGCATCAGCTAGGGGCAAGTCGCCCGGTCCGCTCTGCATACTAGTTCGGGCAAAAGTCGAAAAAACCCAAACCCAAACCCAAATGACCATTCATAACGGAGTGTCCAAGAGGACACGCGGCGGAGCTGTGCCCTTCCGCAAGGAGGATGTCCGTAGTTCGACCTTCCGGAGAAGTCCGTCCGTCGCCGCCTTCCGGGGGATCGCGACGCGCCTCCGATCGATGTATCCGTTGACGGTCGCCGGAGGGCTTTGCGCGCTTGCCCTCGTTGTAGCCTTGGTCGATCGGTTGCATTCCACGGATCCCGAAGTCGGGGCCGGAACGATCCTCGATCGCCCCGCCGGTGCTCCGGAAGTCAAGTCGCGAGAACGCCCCAACGGTCCCGCCGGAGCCGCCGATCCCGCTGAATCGCTGGCCCGGGCGTTCGCTCTCGAGAAGAGTAGCGAACGTGACGTGCTCGTGCGCGAACTGCTTTCCACGTGGGCGTCGCGGGATGCCGAGGCTGCGCTGGACTGGGTTTCGTCGCTTGAGGACGCCGCTGCCCGCCGCACCGCCCGCGCCACCGTCTGTCTGTCCCTCGCGGAGGAAGACCCGCGCCATGCGGTCACGCTCGCACTCGCCCATGGCGCGGACGAGGACGACGACTCTGGATTGCTGGAATGCCTGACCATGCAGTGGTGCGAGAAGGAATCAGGGGCCGCTCTCGATTGGGCGCTCACACAGCCGCGGGGCGAATGGCAGGACCGCCTGGTGGCGAGAGCTTCCTTCGTGCTTTCCAAGTCGGACCCGGTCAGAGCGGGGAGTCTCGTATCAGGCTTGGAGCCCGGAGTCCTTCAGGAAGAAGCGGCCATGGCGGTGCTCCACCAATGGGCGCTGAAGGACCCGTCCGCCGCGCTCGAGTGGGCGGAGGGATTCCCCGAACCCGCACTCCGCGAGCGTGCCCTCGCAGAGATCTCAAACCTCCGCGAGATGGCGGCTTCCTTACAGGAGGCCCGGTAGCCGGATCGAAGCGCTCGCGGAAGGGCTTCCCCACTCTCCTTGGCTGCACGGGGCCGTTCCCCGCGCAAAGCCGAGAACTAAAAGAACCCCCTAAAAAACCGACAGAATAGAATAATGAACAGACACATTAGAAACTGGCTGGCGTCCTTGACGCTGCCCTTCGCCCTCGGCCTGCCGCAGGCCCACGCCTACGTCCATCCCGGTGCCCCGCTCACCCTCGCGGATCTCCAGGCGGTGAAAGCGAACATCGAGGCCGACAAGGAGCCATGGAAATCCGGCTACGCCGGGCTCGCCGCCACCACCCAGCTCAGCTACACCATGCGCGGCCCGTTCGCGCAGGTCAGCCGGGTGGGAGCTTACGACGGAAACCTCGCCGAATGGCGGAGCGACATGAACGCGATCTGGAATTTCTCGCGCATGTGGTATTTCACCGGCGATACCGCCTATGCGCAGAAGGCGCACGACATCCTGCTCGCGTGGGCGAACACGAACATCGAGTTTTCGGGCAACGAATCGATGCTCGATCTGGGCGACTACGCCCCCAGGTTCGTGGGCGGCGCGGACATCCTGCGCGGCACCTGGCCGGGCTGGACGGAGGCCGACACGACCGCGGTGAAGGCTTATTTCGCCAATGTCCTCCAACCCGGTGCCAATCCGTGGGGCGAAAGCATGTTCGGCGCCGCGAACAAAGGGGCGCTGGCCCTCGTGGCCCAAGGGCTGATGGCGATTTTCAATGACGACACCGCCAAGCTCAACATGGTCGCCTATCAGGCTCGCACGCTGGCGCACGTCGGCCTGCGCAGTTCCAACGACATCGGCATGCTCGGCGATTCCCTCCGCGACCAGGGCCACGCCCAGGTGCAGCTTTACTCGCTGACCGTGCTGGCCGAAGCGCTCTGGAAGCAGGGCATCGACATCTACCCCGACTATAACAACCGCCTGCTCGCCGCCGGCGAATACTATGCGCGGGTGAACGATCTCTCCGTGGCCACGCCGTTTCTCCCCTTCGGCACCACCGATCAGTATTACCAGAACGACGTCACCAATCGCGGCTTCCACGCTGGAGCCACGGCGCTCAGCATCCTCCACAACGCCTATGCAGTCCGCAAGGGCCTCCCGGCTCCGTGGATGGCACGAAGGCTCCAGGAGATGCCGCCGGACTTCATGTTCTTGAAGGATGCCGATCTCTCCACGGCCGCGCCGGCGCCCGCGCTGGCGATTCCCGCCACCACCCCGATCACCTCGGGATTCTCCGAGGCTGAAATCGGGGGCGCCTCCCCCGCCGGCAATTCCTCCTACTCCGGCGGCACCTGGACGGTGCAGGGCGCCGGCTGGAGCATCTGGGGCGCAAGCGACGATGGTTGCCACTTTACCTATAAAGCGGTCACCGGCGACTGCGCCATCATCGCGAAAGTCGAGTCGGTCCAGAATACCCACCAGGCTGCCAGAGCCGGCGTGATGATCCGCACGAGCCTCAGCACGGGCGCTCCCCGCGCTTGGATGGCCGTCACTCCCAGCAGCCAGGTCCAGCAAAACATCCAGGGCCTCGCCGTGTATGGCGGCATCAACTACGGCAATAAAAGCTACGGCATCCCCAGCTCCTCGTATTGGGTGAAGCTCGAGCGTCTCGGGAACATGGTCACCGGCTATATTTCCCCCGACGGCACCAACTGGGCGGCCACCGACGTCGGCCGCCTCGACAATCCTCCGGCCACGTGGTATGTCGGCCTGGTGGTCAGCTCGACGAGCAGTTCGCTGAACACCTCCACCTTCAGCAACGTCCAGATCACCGGCGGCAACGGCGGTGCTCCCATCGTCACTCCCGCCGCGCCCGCCGCCTTCCTGGCTGCGGGGGGCGAGAACGTGGTCTCGCTGCGCTGGCAGCCGTCCTTCGGAGCCACCAGCTACACGATCAAGCGCGGCACCACCAGCGGCGGGCCGTACCCGACCACCGTTGCCTCGGGCGTCACCGCCAGCAGCTACACGGACAAAACGGTGACCAACGGCACGACCTATTACTACGTTGTCAACGCGGTCAATTCCGCCGGCACGAGCGTCAATTCGCCCCAGGACACCGCAACCCCGATCCACCCGATGGTGAATGTCGCCTTCGGCGGCACGGCCAGTTCCAGCGTGATTGGCGCCCCCTCCTGGGAACAAGCCCACCAAGCCTTCAACTTCAACTCCGGCTCGAAATGGTATAGCGGCAACGCCTCCAACCCCGGCCCCACCGGCTGGCTCCGCTACGACTTCGGCGCGGGCAACGCGCAGACCGTGAAGCGCTACACGGTGGTCAGTGCGGACGTGGCGAACCGCGACCCGAAGACCTGGACCTTCCAAGGCTCGAACGACGGTTCGACCTGGACGACGCTCGACACGCAGAGCAACCAGGCCTTCCTCACCCGGAATCATGCAAACGCCTACAATATCGCAAGCCCTGCCGCCTACCGCTACTACCAGATCGATGTCACCGCCAACAACGGCGGCGGCACGCTGGCGATCGCCGAACTCGGCCTCTGGTCCGACACCGGCCGCACGATCCCGGACGGCACCTACCGCGTGATCAGCAAGAAAAGCAAGAAGGTCCTCGACGTTTACGCCAGCGGCACCGCCAACGGCACGAATGTCCAGCAGTGGGGCTGGACCGGCGGCAGCAACCAGAAGTGGACGCTCACCCATTTGGGCAACGGCCAATATCAGGCCATGGGTGTGGGCAGCGGCAAGCTGCTCGAAGTGGCGAACGCCTCCACCGCCAATGGCGCGAACGTCCGGATCTATACCTCGAACAATCACAATTGCCAGAAGTGGACCGTCACGCCGACCGGCGGCGGAAACTACAAGTTCCTGAACGTGAATAGCGGCAAGGCGGCTGACGTGAGCGGCGGCAGCACCGCGGACGGGGCCAACGTCATCCAGTGGCCGTACGGCGGGGCCGACAATCAGCAGTGGCGACTCAGCGTCGCCCCATGATGCCGTGACAATGCATCCGGTTTAGAAAAAGCCGGGTCACTCAACGTGCGCTCCTGTTGGCGAACTCCGCGCTGACAGGAGCGCTTTGTTGTCTCCTGCTCGCGCATCCATTGGTGGGGGACCGCCCGGCAGAGCTCGGTCCGCTCCTCGGCAACATATCTACAATCGAAGGAACTTCATTCACCGCGCATCGGCAGGCACCTCCCATTCCCGGAATTTTCACAAAACGCCCCTTTCGTTGGTCTGCCTTTTAGTCTAGTTCCAGACGGATGCGCCGCGCCCTCGCCGCCGTTTTATTGCTTGCTGGCGCGGTTGCGGCCCAGGAGCGGACACCGGCTGGATTCAGCGAGGGTCTTGAGCGGCTGGCGGCGCTGGGTCTCCCCCCGATGGAGGGTGCGGAATGGGTGAGGATGCCCTCCGACGCCCCGGTTGAAAACTTCACCGAGAGTTATGAATTCAGGGATATGGCGGTTAAACCGCGTGGCGGGGCGTGGAAACTGCCGGGCGATCCGGCGCAGATGATCGGATTCGGCACCGCCGGGCGGATCCCCGTCAAAAACGCTGCGGCAGGAAAAGCCGCGGAGCCGAAGGCGGCGGAGGAACTGAATGTCCTCCAGAAAGCGCTGCGCAATTACTCCGCGAGCAAGGAGAAGGAGGCCGGGGCAACTGCATCGCCACCGAAGCCGCGACCCGATCTCGCCGAAGCGGACGTGAAGCTGATGACCGAGGCCCTGGCAAAGGATGCGGTGCGCAAGGAGTTGCAGGAAAATCTGGGCCACCGGGGCTATGCCTTGCCCGGCCGCCTGCTGATTTTTTCCGCGCAACTCCATGCGGCCGGCAAGACCGGCCCCGCCGAACGCTTGGCCGCTGCGGTCTTCGACCTGGCTCCGGACAAGGCCGCCGTGGTCGATGCGGCAATCTCCCATTTCGCCGAGACCGAGTATGCGGCGGCGACCGCGGCGTTTTTCGAAAACAAAGACTGGGCCGCCTACGAAACGGCGCTGAAGGATCTGCTGGCGAAATACCCGCGCGGCTGGGAGCAAGCCGGAGCGGTAGCGATGCTCGTGGTTCCCTTGGAGAAGCGGGTGAGGGGCGAGAAGCCGCCGAAGCCTGCATTGCCGGGGATCGAGCTGAAACCGGAGGCCTTGACCGCTCTCGATGAGATGCTCGGGGTGCCGGAGGCCGCCTCCGCTTCGGATGAGGAATTCGCTCGCGCGCATGGCATCGACTTGAGCGAGATCCCGGAGCAACAGCGCGCCCGTTATGTGGCGATGTTGCGTCGGAACGCAACTCCTCTGATCTGGCTGCTCACGAAGCCTCCGGAGGGGAAGGACCCTGCGGCGAAACTGCGGGCGATGGGAATGGACGGCCTGATCGCGCTCGCGGCCGCCGCCACGGACGGGACCTTGGTTCCCGCGCCTCGCGGGGAGGGCGACAGCAGGTACTACTCCTACGGAGGCGATCGATCCCCGGAAGAGATCGCGCGGGAGACTTTTTCCCGGATGACACGGCCCGCCACCCGCGGCGAACTCGCCATCGCGATCCTCAAGGAGGTGATCCCCGCGGAAGAGAATTACGGGGATGAGATGGATGCCGAGACCCTGCAGGCAGTCGCGGTGGATTTCTGGAAGCAGCACCGGGAAAAATCCGCCATCGAGCTCGCCGGCGTCTATATAGCGGGTGAGAGCGGAACCCACCGCACGATGGCCGCCCATTTCCTGGCGACCCATTCCGAGCCCGCGGCTCATGCCGCCTTCGAGACGGCCGTGCTTTCGTCCGGCGAGCCCGCGGAGTTCACTTCGCTGGTCGAGGGCTATCTCGATGCCCGGAAGGAAGCCGGGAAACCCTTCTTCGACGCCTATGCAAGGCAGCTCCGCGAGGCCCTGCCCGCATCCGTCGAGAATGAAGAGGAGTGGGACGATTCCGCGGGAGCCTATCAGATCAAGGAAGGGGGCGGCGTGGAGAAATACCTGAAGAAGCTCTCGCTGAAGGTCGGAGGGGTGCCCCTCGAGCGGCTCCTGAGAGACGCCCTGAAGGCTGCACCCGGCGAGGATGAAGAAGGCGGGGACTCTCCTCTCGCAGCACTGTCGGATGCCATCGCCAAGCTGCCGCCTCCGGAGGCCTTGAAGCTGATCGGCGAGGCCGCGCCACAGGCCCGCCCGTCCCAGTTGATGGAACTCTACGGCATCGCCCTGACTTCGATCTACAACCGCCCGGGTGCGGGCCGCGGCACCGCTGCGCCGGAAAAGGTGGATCTCCCGCGCGAGTTGACCGCCCTGTGGGAGCCGCTGCTCGCCAAGACCGGGCCTCTGCCGGAGGAGGGGGATTTCCCCGGATGGGCGCGCAGTTGGGGAGCGCAGACCATCGGGGAGGGCACGACGCTGCTCCTGGAAGTGTCCGCTTATCCCGCTTCCGGGCATGCCTTCCAAATTTTCCCCGCCACGGGGGATCCCGGCAAGCTGCTACCCTTCGTGAAGGCGCGGGTGGAGGCTTGGAGCACGGGCAAGGAACCGGCCCCGTGGCCGGATGCGAAACAGGTGGTGGAAGAGCGCAGGGCCGAAATCGAGGCGAAGCTCGCGAGCCTCGCCGCGAAGGAGATCCCGGCCTTCGCCAGCGGCCTGAGCACGGAGGAAAAACTATGGGTGTCGGAACTGGTCGCCGGCTATGGCCCCGACAAGGAGGCTCCACCGGCCCTGGCGGAAGTGAGCCGGACGGTGATCGATCTCAAGCCCTATCAAAGCCAACTGCCCCACGATGCCGGCCTGCTCGAAAAGCTGGAGATCGCACCCGGGTGGCGGATCGACCGGGCCGGTATCGAGAAACTCATTGCGCTCATGGCTGGCGAAGCCGGGGAGTTCTCCGGCAGCATGGTCTCGTTCTACGCGGCCCCGATGGCCTTGGGCTCGATCGCCACCGCTGCGAAGGATCCCGAATCCGGGATGCTCCGGCAGCAGATGCAGAATGCCGCCCACCTTTTCGAGAAACACGGCAATCCCGGGGCGATGGTCTTCCTCACCGTGAACGGAGCCTTGAAATACTGGAGCGTCGCTAACGGCAAAGCCACCGAACTTGAAGCTCCGGATGCACGCCGCTCCGCCCTGGAGATTTTGGACAGCGGTGGCGAAGAGAAGCGGATCCGGCCTCCTTACATCCAGATCATCACGCTCACTTTGGAAGACGCCCGCAGATTAGCCGAAGAACCATAGCCATTATGCCAGCCACACTCGAAGCCTCCGCCCGCTGGGAACAGGTACAGGAACGCGCCGCCGCGATCCGCAAGGAAACCGCCCGCGTGATCGTGGGGCAGGAAGAGATCGTCGAGCAACTGCTCACCTCTCTCCTGTGCAAGGGTCACTGCCTCCTGGTCGGCGTGCCCGGCCTGGCGAAGACGCTGCTGGTTTCCACGCTGGGGCGGATACTCGGGCTGAAATTCCAGCGGATCCAGTTCACTCCGGATCTCATGCCATCGGACATCGTGGGCACGGAGATCCTGCAGACCTCGGACGACGGCTCGCGCGAGTTCAAGTTCGCGGCGGGGCCGATCTTCGCGAACCTGCTGCTGGCGGATGAAATCAACCGCACGCCGCCGAAGACCCAGGCCGCGCTGCTGGAGGCGATGCAGGAGAAGCAGGTGACGGTGAACGGGGTGACGCGCCGCCTGGAGGAACCTTTCACGGTCTTCGCGACGCAAAATCCGATCGAGCACGAGGGCACCTATCCTTTGCCGGAAGCGCAGCTCGACCGCTTTTTCTTCGAGTTGCGGATCGGCTATCCGAGCATCGAGGAAGAGGAGCAGATCGTGCTCCGCACCACCGGCCGCGACATGGCGGCCCCGCAGACCCTGCTGGATGCGGCCGGCGTGCTGGACCTGCAGGATGCGGCCCTGGACGTGCCGCTGCCGGACTCCGTGGTGAAAACGATCCTGAAGCTCGTCCACTCCACGCGGCCGGATTCCCTTCACGCCACGGCGGATGTGCGGAATTACGTCTCCTTCGGGGCCGGGCCGCGCGCCTCCCAGTGTCTGGCCCGCGCGGTGCGGGCGCTCGCGCTGCTGCGCGGGCAGTCCTCCGCTTCGATCGAGGAAGTCAGGGCGCTCGCGCTGCCGATCCTCCGTCACCGGGTGATCCCGACTTACAACGCGACGGGCGAGGGCATCACCACCGACACCATCGTCGAGAAGCTTGCAGCCGCGCTTTGAAGACCTTCAAATATCTCAAGCCGGATGACATCCGCCGCCTGAAGAACTACGAGTTCGGGGCAAAGGCGATGGTGGAGGGCTACTTGTCCGGAAGGCACCGCTCGAAGCAGCGCGGCTCGTCGATCGAGTTCCACGAGTTCCGCCAGTATGTGCCCGGCGACGATCTGGCCCGGGTGGACTGGCGGGTCTTCGCGCGGAATGACAAGCTCTTCCTCCGCACCTTCGAGCAGGAGACGAACCTGGAGTGCCATCTTTTCCTCGATTGCTCGGCTTCGATGGCGTTTCCCGAGAAAGAGGAACGCTTGAGCAAAATCGAGTACGCGTCCTTCTTCGCCGCCTGCCTTTCCTGGCTGGTGATCTCGAAGAACGACCGCGTCTCGCTCACCCTCTTCGATGAGAACATCCGCCGCTTCCTCCCGCCGGGCTCCACCCGCAAGCACCTCAACGAGCTGCTGACCACGCTGGAGAAGAACGAGGCGGGCGAGGGAACCTCGATCGTGGGTGCATTGCAGCGCGCCGCGCCCCTGCTCAAGCGCCGCGGCACCCTGGTGCTGCTGTCGGATTTCTTCTGCGATCCCGCGGAGCTCTTCAAGGCGCTCAATCCCTATCTGCACCGCGGCTTCCGCGTGCACCTGTTCCATCTACTGGATCCGTCGGAGATGGACCTGGGCGACCGGGGCCTGGCCCGCTTCGTGGACATGGAAAACGGCGAGCGCCTGATCGTGCACCCGCAATCGCTGCGGCAAGCGTGGAAGGACCACCTGCAGGAGCACGTCCGCTCCCTGCGCTCCCTGGCCGCCTCGCGCCGGGCGGACTACGCGCTGGTCTCCACCACCGAGTCCTACTTCACGCTGCTCGATCGGCTGCGGCACTCCTGAAGACATGTCGCTTTTCCTCCAGTATCCCGCACTCCTGGGTTTGCTCGCGCTCGCGGGCCTGCCGGTGCTGGTTCACCTGCTGTCGCGGGCGAAGCCGCCGCAGTACCGGTTCTCGAACGTCGAGTTCCTGAAGCGGGTGATGCGGCTGACCTCGCGCTTCCGCAGGCCGAAGGACTGGCTGCTGATCGCGCTGCGGACCCTCGCGCTGCTCGCGCTGGCCCTGGCATTCCTCGGTCCGCTGCTCCTGTCGAAGCACGCGCCGCTGCCGGGCGAGCGCCGCTGCATCGTCCTGCTGGTGGACCGCTCCGGCTCGATGGCGGCGCGGGAGGGTGCGGCCAGCCGCTTCGAAGCCGCCTGCGCGGAGGCCGTCCACATCCTGGACGAAGCGAAGCCGGAGCTCGCGAACCTCGTGTGGCTCGACGCCGCGCCCGATGCGGTCTTCCCCGAGCCTGCCCCGAACCGCGAATTCCTGACGGAGGAGCTGTCCCGCGCGGCGGCCCGCCCCGAGGCCGGGGCGCTGGATGCCGCCGTGGAGCTGGCGCTGCGGCAGCTCGCCGGGGTCACCGGGCGGAAGGAGCTTCACATCGTTTCCGACTTCCAAGAGAGCGCATGGGAGAAATTCGCGCCGGTGGTGCCGGAAGGCGTCACGCTGCGCCTGGTCCCGGTGGCGCAGGCGGATGTGCCGAATCTCGCGGTCGCTGCCCTGGTGCCCCTGCCTGCATCGCCGGTCGCGGGCCAACAGATGATCGCCCAGTGCCGCGTGGCCAACCATTCGGATGAAGCGCGCCGGGTCTCGCTGACCCTGGATGCGGGCGGCTCGCGCCAATCGCAAGTGCTGGATCTGCCGCCGCGCGGCGAGGCGGAGGCGGCCTTCACGGTGCGCTGTGCCAGTGCGGGATTGCTGCCGCTCACCGCGGAG
>CAMPGU010000139.1 GCA_946885645.1 uncultured Haloferula sp. | reverse complement strand
CTTCTCTTCGGTCGTGTAGCGTTTTCCTTTCATGGTCGTGTTTGGTCCGTGGGCTACGCCCCCGGACTCACACTCTCCCCGGCCCGAAAAAGCGAGGTCACGTCATGGTCCGCGCCGCCGACTGGCCGGCGACCAGCACGTCCTTCGAACTCGATCCCGGCACCGCCGTGCCCGGGAAGCTCTTCGTGAAGGTCACGACCGCGACCGATTGATGCCTTCATGAGGGCGGTGGCGGTCGACCGGATGGCCGGGATCTTTGCTATGTGGCAAAAGCGGGCAAGCTTATCGGTTCCTATAACCGACCAGTTGCATGAGCGGGTCATTTGAATAGAGAGTGCGTAACAACAGGTCCGGTCCGAAATGATAACGCCGATGGAGGCTCGGGGCCGCCAATCCCTCTTGCCAGCGGCGTTGATGCGTATCAGCGGCAACGGGTTTGGCAAAACAGTTGGTGCGGATTAGAAGATGGTGGATTCCGACGGATTGCAGGACGACGTTCATACGGGTTCCTTCGTTCCGACGCCCCGCGAAGAACTGTGATTTCTATCCGAAAACCTCATCCTGGTCACCATGAACGGCATCTTCAAGTCACTGTCATGCGTCGCCTCGACCCTCCTCTCGAGGGTTCTCGCGCCGGCCTCAAGCCACCGTGCCGGAGTGCGGAAGGCGGCTGGATCTCTCCCGGCGGTTGTAGCCGGGTTTGGCCTGATGGTGCTCGCGCCGTCCGCGAAAGCCCAGTTCGTTCACCCCGGGGCGCTGTCCACGCAAGCGGATCTGGACCGTATGACGGCCAAGGTCGCCGCGGGTGCGCAGCCGTGGAAAGGCAGTTGGGACATTCTGGTGGGCAATGAAGGGTTTTACATGGGCGGCCCCTTTGCCGTGCCCATCGTGTTCGTCGATTCGGGAAACGGCGGAAACACCTACATGAATCTGGCGCGCGATTCCCACCGCGCGTATCAAGCCGCGCTGCGTTATCACGGCTCGGGCAACCCGATCTACGCGGATCAGGCGGTCGAAATCATGAACGCCTGGGCCGCCACCCACACGTCCTGGGACGGCAACTCGAACGTCCTCCTGCGGATGGGCCTCTATGGCTACGCGTTTGCCTGCGCCGGGGAATTGATGCGCGACTACGAGGGCTGGGCTCCGGCGGATTTCGCGGCGTTCCAGCAATACATGCTCACCCAGTATTACCCGGGCAACTCCTCGTGGCTCGCGGGTCAGACCGGAACCCATTACTGGGCGAATTGGACCCTGGCGAACATGTGCTCGATGATCGCCATCGGGGTCTTGTGCGACAGCCAGCCGATCTTCGATGAAGCCCTGAATCATTTCTACGACGCCGTTCACACCGGGGCGATCAACAACATGGTCTTTTACGTCCACCCCGATGGCCTGGGCCAATGGCAGGAAAGCGGCCGCGATCAGGGTCACGCCCAGATTGGCCCGCAGTTGATCGGCGTCTTTTGCGAAATCGCCTGGAACCAGGGCCACGACCTCTATGGCCACCTGAACAACCGGGTCCTCTCGGGGGTCGAATACATTTCGAAATACAATACCGGCCACGCCGTGCCGTTTGTCGCCTACGCGAACTCCGATTACGGCACCTGGCCGCACGTGTATCGCTTTTACCAAAAAGACGTCGCCGGTCCGGGTGGCGTGAGCCGTCCCGGTTGGGATTTGATTTACAACCACTACGTCAACCGCAGGGGCATCGCCGCGCCTTATACGGCGAAATATGCCGAAGCCGCCCGTCCTGAAGGCGGCGGCAGCAATTATGGCGGCAACAGCGGCGGCTTCGACGGCCTGGGATTCACCACGCTGACCCACAGCCGCGATCCGATCGCAACGGGCGCGATCCCCGGCACGCTGCTGCCGCGTGTGCAGGGACGGCAAATCACGCTCTCCTGGGCGGGATCGGCCTACGCCCAGAGCTACAACGTCAAGCGCTCCACGACCAGCGGCGGGCCTTACACCACGCTGGGTCAAGTCCACGGCGATGACTTGTTCTTCGTCGATCCGGGCCTGACGGCGGGCACGACTTATTATTACGTCGTTTCTGCCAACAATCCCGGCGGCGAGAGCGCAAACTCAGTCGAAGCGGCCGCCACGACCGATGGCCAGCTTTTCGGGACGGTCATCGGTTCAAACTATTCGTATGACCATTGCGGCGCGACCAAAGAAATTCTCTTCGACGGCTCGCTTGGAAACTTCATCGATATCGCCGCGTCCGGCGGTGGCTGGGCCGGATTGGATATGGGTTCGGGTGCCGGTGCGGTGATCACGGGCGTGAGGTATTGTCCCCGCAAGAATTTTGCCAACGCCATGATCGGCGGCAAATTCCAAGCCTCGAATACGGCCGACTTCAGCAGCGGTGTGATCGATTTGTTCACCATCACTTCAGCACCGCCGGCAGGGGGGCTCACTTTCCAAGCCGTCAACAGCGGCTCGGCCTACCGCTATGTCCGCTACATCCAGCCCGGGAACGGCTGGAACACGGCGGCGGAGGTGCAGTTCCTCGGAACTGTCACGGGTCAGGGCGTCCCGGCCGCGCCGGTCGTGGCCGCCACCTTGGTCGACGGGGTCAAGATCGACCTCTCCTGGCAGGACGTCCCGGGCGCGAGAGGCTATCGGATCAAACGCTCCGCCACTCCCGGCGGCCCCTACGTCACTTGGGGGGATGTCAATACGGGCTATTCCCGGAAGACAGGGTTCACCGATATCGAGACCGAGATCGGCTCGAGCTATCATTATGTCGTCACCGCCTACAACCAGAGCGGTGAGAGCACCGCTTCCGCCGAGATCTCGGTGCCAACGCTGCCGACGGGTCCCCGGTTGACGACCCATCTCGAGATGAGCGGCAATGTGGCCGATAGCTCGGGGTACAATTTCCAAGCCACCGCGGTCGGCGCCCCTGAATTCCCCACGGGCTATGTCGGCTCCGCCATCGGACTGGACGGCATCGACGACTTCGTATCCTTGCCCCGCCAGGTGGCCGACTCCGACGAGATCACGGTCGCGGCCTGGGTCAAATGGAACGGCGGCGCGGCTTGGCAGCGGATTTTCGACTTTGGCACGGGCACCTGGTCCTATCTTTACCTGACCCCGAGTAGCGCAAACGGCAAGTTGCGTTTCGGAATCAAGATCGGCGCCGAGCAGATCGTCGAGGCCCCCTCCGCGCTCCCCGTGGGAACATGGACGCACGTGGCGGTAACGCTTGGCGGCGACACGGCGACGATCTATGTGAACGGCTCCCCGGTAGCGTCGAATTCCTCCGTGACGATCAAACCTTCGGACTTCAAACCGTGGGCCAATTTCATCGGCAAGAGCCAGTGGGGCGGTGATCCTCTCTTCAACGGACGCATCGATGAGTTCCGCGTCTACAACCACGCCTTGTCGTCGGGGGCGGTGGCCGCCTTGGCCGCCCAGGCTTCCGAGATGACCCCGCCCGCCGTTCCCACCGGACTCACCGCGACGCCCGGCCAGAAAGCCGTCCATCTCGATTGGGCGGACAACGGCGAGCCCGACTTTGCTTCCTACACCGTCCGCCGCTCGACCCTGAGCGGTAGCGGCTACAGCGTGATCGCTTCGGGCCTGACCACGAGTTCTTACACCGACAACAATGTCTCGAACGGCGTCACCTATTTCTACTTCGTGACCGCCGTGGATGCGAGCGGCGGCGAATCGGCGGGCAGCGCCCTCGCTTCCGGCGTTCCCGAAGGGATTCCGCTCCTCCACTATGAAATGGAAGGCAACACGCTCGACAACTCGGGCAACGGCAACAACGCGATCGTGACCGGCTCGCCGGGGTACGTCGCGGGTTCGATCGGCCAGGCGATCGATCTCAACGGCTCGACCGATCATCTCAGGATTCCGTCCGGAGTGATTGGCCCCGTGGATCGCATGACCATCGCCGCTTGGGTCAACTGGGATGGCGGCGGCAATTGGCAGCGCATCTTCGATTTCGGCGATAGCACGAGCCGGTATCTATTCCTCTCGCCCAAATCGGGTTCCGGCACGATGCGCTTCGCGTTCAACAACGGCAAGGGCGAGCAGGTCGCCGACGCGCCCTCACCCCCGATCGGCACATGGGTTCACGTGGCCGTGACGCTCAGCGGCGACACTTCGACGCTCTACGTGAATAGCTCGCCGGTGGCGACCAAGGTTGCCGCCATCAATCCGACCGGCTTCGACTTCAGGCCGGTGAACAACTACATCGGCAAGAGCCAGTTCGCCGACCCGTTGTTTAACGGCCGGATCGATGACTTCCGGATCTACAGCTACCCGCTGACGGCCTCGCAGGTGAACGACGTCAAGAACGGCGGCTCTCCCGGCGACGACACCACGCCACCCGCAGCACCCGCGGACCTGACCGCCACGGCGGACGACACCAGCATCTCGCTCGACTGGGCCGACAACGGCGAGCAGGACCTCGCCTCCTACACCGTCTACCGCTCCACCATCAGTGGCAGCGGCTACGTCCGCATCGCCAGCGACCTGACTACCAGCGCCTACACCGACGCCACGGTCTCCGACGGCGTCACCTATTACTATATCGTGAACGCGGTGGACACCGCGGCCAACGAGTCCGCATACAGCGCGGAGGTCTCCGCCAATTCCACCGCCCTGGAGCTCCACCTCAAGTTTGACGAAACCGCAGGTGCGCTCGCCGCAGACTCAAGCGGCAACGACTTCCATGCGACCTTGGTCAATGGTCCGGCCTTCGCCTCAGGCAAAATCAACAACTGTCTCAACTTGGTTCCGGCTTCTTCCCAATACGCCACGCTTCCCTCAGGCATCGTGGCCGGCCTGAACGACTTCACCATCTCGAGCTGGATCAAGGTGAACGCCTTCGCCACCTGGCAGCGAATCTTCGACTTCGGGACGGCGACGAACAACTACATGTTCCTCACCACCCAGTATACGCCGACCGCCCCGAACAACGCCAAACTCCGCTTCGGCATCCGCACCCCTGCCGGTGGCGAACAAAACGTCAGCGGCACGGGCATCGCCCTCACCACCGGCGCCTGGACTCACGTCGCCGTGGTTCGTTCCGACACTACCGTTTCGCTCTACGTCAATGGCGCCCTCGCTGGTTCCGGCACAATCGCCCTCAGCCCCTCCGATCTCGGCACGACCACGCTGAACTACCTCGGCAAGTCGCAGTTCAACGACCCCTACCTCGACGGCGCCCTCGACGACTTCCGCGTCTACAGCCACGCAATGAGTGCCTCGGAGATCGCGCTCCTGGCCTCGCCCCCCGCCGCTCCGGTCACGACCGGCGCTGAAAACTGGCGACTCCAGTATTTCGGGACCGCTGCCAATTCCGGCGACGCCGCCGATTCCGCCGATCCGGACGGCGACGGCTGGAACAACGCACAGGAATTCGTCTCCGGCACTGATCCGACCGACCGCCAGAGCCTCTTGAAGGTGACTGTGGTGCAAGCCGGTGAAAGCGGCATCGTGATTATCTTCCCGTCGGTAAGCGGAAAACTCTACCGGCTCGAGCGCTCCGACTCCCTGGTGGGGGGTTCCTGGACGACGGTGGAAGACGATATCGCGGGCACCGGTGCGGAGATCCAGGTCGCCGACACGCCGGTGAGCCTCCCTCTCAAGCGGTTCTACCGCATCGTCGTCGCACCCTGAACCGATCGATTTCCACCGCTGCTGATGTTTTCGCCCAAGATGCTTCTCCTGCTACACCCACCACATCCTCCTTCCGCCATCTCGCTGCCGGCTCATGGCAGGACGTGGGTCCGCCCGTTTTCGGCGATGGCGGACTGATCGTATTCGAAACACCCTACGGCTCGACGGAATCCAACTCGTCCTGCATTTCAAGGGAGATCCCCGGTACGGGATGTTCCAAGCCAGCGTGGATGGAAAGCCCATCGGCGCGCCGATCGACCTCTATGCCGCCGACAACCGCCCCGGTATGCAGGCCGGGCTCGGCAGCGTGACCCTGTCAAAGGGACGACACCTGATCCGCTTCACGGTCGAAGGGCGCAACGAGGCCAGCCGCGGCTATGGTGGCAGTTTCGACAAGCTGGCGCTGTCGGGCGCGGCGCGCGCAGGCGTGGAGGTGGAGAACGCCAAGGCAGTCAGCGACCTCGGCAGTGGCGAGACTTTCCTCACCCGGGGCATCGCCGCCGCAAAGGAGGCGGACACGGTGATCCTCTGCCTCGGCAGCGACACGCGCAACGAGATGGAGGACGTGGACCGCACTTTCCTCGGCCTGCCGGGCAACCAGCAGGAACTCGCCGAAGCCGTGATCGCGGCGAATCCCCGCACGGTGGTCGTGCTTTTCGGCGCGGGGCCCCTGACCGTGCCGTGGCTGAAGGCACACGCGCCCGCCATGCTGCAGGCGTGGTGGCCGGGGCAGGAGGGAGGCGCCGCCATCGCGGACGTGCTTCTCGGCAAGGTGAATCCCGCGGGACGCCTCCCGCACACGGTCTATGCCTCGGAGAAGCAGGTGCCGTCCATCGACGAATACGACGTCACCAAGGGCTTCACCTACATGTATCTGAATGGCCAGCCGCTCTATGCCTTCGGCCATGGCCTCAGCTACACCACCTTCGGATACTCCAAGCTGAGCGTTAGTACGAAGAGCCTCCCCGCCGATGGAACGCTCACCGTCGCCATCGATGTCAAAAACATCGGCGGGCGCGCCGGCGACGAAGTCGTCCAGCTCTACGCCCACGAGGTGAACCCGGTCGTCAAGCGCCCCGCCAAGGAGCTTCGAGGCTTCCAACGCATCACCCTTCAAGCCGGCGAAGAACGCACGCTTACTTTCACGTTGCCCGCCTCGGAACTCGCTTACTGGGACGAATCCACGCACGCGTTCGTCGTGAATCCCGGTGCCTTCGACATCCTCGTGGGTGCCTCCTCGGACGACATCCGCGAAACCGCGCGGATCGAGGTGTCCCGTTGACCCCCGGTAGGCCGTGCCCGCGGCCAGCGCTTCCTGTGCCTCGGGGTTCGTGCGGCTTTCCAGTGAGACCCGATGCGAAGAAAGATCCGGCTTTGGCCTTCGTAATCTGCTCCCGCTTCAGCCACCCGACAGAACCGCTCCGATTCCTTCATGCCCAAACGACGTTTTTTTCTTTCCGTCCTGTGTGCCGCCGCAGCCATCGTGTCCTCCGCCCGCGCCTCGGCAGATGAAGCCCCCTTCAAGCATCCCGGCGGCCTGCACACGCAAGCGGACCTCGACCGCATGAAGGCCAAGGTCGCCGCGCGCGAAACGCCATGGATCGAAGGCTGGGAAGCGCTCCTCAAGGACCGGCTTGCAAAGTCGGACTATCGGCCTTCGCCGCGTCCGAACATGGGCAGTAACCGTCAGGCCGCCTCCCGCGACGCCCATGCGGCCTATCTGAATTTCATCCGCTGGTATGTGAGCGGTGACAAGGCGCACGCCGCCGCGGCCATCCGCATTTGCAACGAGTGGTCTGCCGCGGTGAACCAGGTATCAAGCGGCAATAACATCCCGGGCCTCAGCGGGATCTATTCCGCCGAGTTCGCCATGGTCGGCGAGCTGCTCCGCATCTGCCCTGACTGGCAGCCGGCGGACCAGGAGCGTTTCAAGCGGATGATTCGCGCCTACATCTATCCCGCGGTCAGCGGTTTCCTTCAGGCCCGCAACCAGCGCGGCGACTCGCACTACTGGGCCAACTGGGACATCTGCAATATCTCGGCCCTGATCGCCATCGGCGTGTTCCTGGACGACCGCGCCATCTTCGACGAAGGCGTGGAATATTTCAAGAACGGCAAGGGCACCGGGGCGATCATGAATGCCGTGCCCTTCATGCACCCCGGGAAGCTCGGCCAGTGGCAGGAGAGCGGGCGCGACCTGCCCCACGCCCACCTGGGGATCGGCCTGATGGCGCAAGGTGCCACGGTCGCTTGGAACCAAGGCGTGGACCTTTTCGGATATGCCGACAACCGTCTGCTCGCTGCTGCCGAATACGCCGCCCGCGAGGCGCTTTCCCAGCCGGTTCCCTACACGCCCTACGACAACAGCTCCGGTGCCAAAAACCATTGGCTGACCAATCACACCCGGGGCCGCTTCACCACGCCGGTGTGGGAGCTGCTCTACAACCACTACGTCGTCCGCCAAGGGCAATCGGCCCCGGCGCTCAGACGCGTCGCCGAACTCTCGCGCCCCGAGCTGAGCGGGTGGGACCACTTCGGCTACGGGACCCTCGCCTTCACCCTCGATGGCAAGGCTTCGCCCTATCCGCCGCTGCCGGCTCCCTCCGCGCCCGCCGGTCTTGTCGCCGAGCCCGGCCTCGGCCGCGTTTATCTGAAGTGGAACCTGCCCGCCAAGCTGGATGTCTCCCGCTACATCGTGCGCCGGGCGCGGGCCGGCGGCGGCGATTTCAAGACCATCTCGAACCGGGACAAATACTCCACCCCGAGCTACGTCGATCGCAAGGTGGAACCCGGTGCCACCTACCGTTACATCGTCGTCGCCGCCAACCAGTCCGGGGAAGGGCCGGCGTCGGAAGCCGTGACGGTGACGGCCGGCAATGGCGCCCTGCTTCCGGCGAAATGGAAGACGACACGCGTGGGCCGCGGCACGGATGGCCCAGGGTCGCCGCCCGAGGCATCCTACAGCAGCGAGGGCGGCCGCACGCTGCGTCTCCGCGGCACCGGCCGCGACATCGGGGGCAAGGGCGACGACGCCAGTTTCGTCTATCTCGAAACCTCCGGGGATTTCACCCTGACGACCCGGATGGTCGGCCCGGATCCCGGGGAAATCGGCGGGTCGCCGCTTTCGAAGTTCGGTCTCATGGCCCGGGAGTCCCTCGCTCCGGACAGCAAGATGGTGGCGCTGACCCTGGGGGAAGGCGGCACCCGGGGAACGCGCGCCCGTTTCCGCACCGCGACCGGCCAAGCCGCGAGCACCCGGGCAGGCAACAGTTACTCGTGGTCGCCGATCTGGTATCGCCTGACGCGGAAGGGTGCTTCGTTCATCGCCGAGCACCGCGTGGACGACAGTGAGTGGTTCGAGGTGGGCAAAGTGGACCTCGACCTGCCCGACGGGATTCTGCTCGGCTTCACCCTTGCCACCCGCAAGCCCGACGTGCCGGGCGAAGTGCTCTTTGAGCGCATCACTCTCGATCGCTGAAACCACCGGCGGATCGGAAGGGCGAAAGGCTCCTACGGGCGACCGGCACCGTCCCGCGATCATATCGATTCATGCATTCACCGGATTCCGTGTCACTTTGTGCACGACCGGAAAGAGAGCCTTTCGGAGGAAGTAATGCGATTTAATGGAACGTGCCAGTGCTCGCGGCTAGGGACCAAGCCGGACTGGATGACCGGGAAGCGATCGTTGAGGTACCCGTCAAGAATCCGCCCGGCGTCCTTCTTCCGTGCGCCCCCAAGGACGGTATATCAGGAGGCCTTGCCCGCGGCAGGCTTCGACATCGAAGCTTGCGCCTCCTTAGAGGCCGTCTGAAAAATAACTCATGATGCGATTCTGGCGAGCATGCGCTTGCTCATCGACAGGTAGATCATCGCTTCCGAGTGCGTCGGTTTAACCTCGTAGTCCCGCACCAGGCGCCGGGATTGGATGAGCCAGCCAAAGGTCCGCTCCACGATCCATCGCTGCGGTAGCACCTTGAATCCGGTCATGTCGTCGCTACGCTTGACGATCTCCAGATCCACTTGCCGGTGGCGCGGCAAGTTCGCGACCTCGCCTTCCAGCGCTCCGGCATAGCCTCCATCGGCCCAGATCTTCTTGATCCAACCGAAGCTCCGGGTCAGCAGCCCGGTGAGCAGGGCACGCGCTCCGTCCCGGTCCTGAATGCATGCCGGGGTGACCGACAGGCCGAGAATAAAGCCCTGCGTGTCTACCAGGACGTGTCGCTTTCGTCCTGTAATTTTCTTACCCGCATCAAAACCACGAACTCCGGGCTGGCTAGCTGTTCGAACGCTTTGGCTATCGAGGATCGCAGCCGTGGGGGCTTTTTTTTACCCGCGGCGACACGGGCCCGGTCGCGGAGCGCATGATGGATCTTTTCCCATACGCCCAGCTTGGCCCACAGCCGGAAGTAGTGGTAGCAGGTCTTCCACGGAGGAAGATCATTGGGCATGAAGCGCCAGGCACCGCCCACGCGAATGATGTAGAGGATGCCGTCGATGATCGCGCGCTTCGGGTGTTTGATGGGCCTGCCTCGCAGGGTCAGGGCAGGCTTTGGCAGAAGCGCGCGAAGAATCTCCCATTCCGCATCGCTCAAGCAACAGGGGTAACTCGCCATGACGAGTTTCTTCAATACCCCACCAAAATAGTACAGATTCAAATCACTCCGAA
>CAMPGU010000138.1 GCA_946885645.1 uncultured Haloferula sp. | reverse complement strand
CGAACTGCTGGAGGCAATCGACAGGGCGGAGGCCGAGCTTTCCGAAGCCCGCCGCCGCCATGCGAAGGCCGCCGAGCAGCGCGGCCGCGAGGAGGTGGCGATCACGAAGATCGAGCTGCGCCTGGAAAGCCTGGTAACGGCGATCCTGGAGCGCCATCAGGTGGAGCTGGCCTCCTTCGAGCCGGACGCGCACGCCCTGCTTTCCTGCATCGCCTCCCAGAAGTCGCAGCAGGCGCGAGGCGGCCGCCAGACCTTCGTGGAAAGCGAGGATGCGGAGGACGAGGAACCGGCGATCATCGTGGTGGATGCTTCGAAGGGTGAAGCGGAAATCGAATTGCCGCCGGAGATGACCGGCGAGCCGGATTGGCTTTTCGTGGAGGCCACGGTGGGCGATCTCAAGCGCCGCCTAGACTCGATGGGCCCGGTGAACGTGGACGCGATCGAGGAATACGAGGAACTCGAGGAGCGCTACAACGAGGTGCGTTCGAATTACGACGACCTGGTGAGCTCGAAGCAGAACCTCATCGAAGTGATCGAAAAGATCAACGAAGAGACGCAGCGGCGGTTCGCGGAGACCTTCGCGCAGGTGAAGATCAATTTCCGGGACATGTTCAAGGAACTCTTCGGCGAAAAAGGCCAGGCAGACCTGTTGCTGGTGGACGAAAGCGATCCGCTGGAGTCCGGCATCGAAGTCATCGCCAAGCCGCCGGGCAAGAAGCTGCAGAGCATTTCCCTGCTCTCCGGGGGCGAACGCTCGATGACCGCCGTGGCGCTGCTCTTCTCGATCTACATGATCAAGCCGAGCCCCTTCTGCGTGCTGGACGAGCTCGACGCGCCGCTGGACGAGTCGAACATCAACCGCTTCGTGAAGGTGCTGGACCGCTTCATCGACAACAGCCAGTTCATCATCGTGACGCACTCGAAGCGCACGATGGCCCGCGCCGACGTGATGTATGGCGTGACGATGGAGGAGTTCGGCGTCTCCAAACCGGTGGGAATGCGCCTCACCAGTGCCGACGACGTGGCGGGCAAGAGCAACGAGGCCAAGACCGCGGCACAGAAAGCCGCGCTACGCCTCGACGCATAACATAAACGATTCTTCCGACAGAAGAGGGATGGGGGGCGGAAGGCAGGCCCGGGTGGGTCTGCTTTCCGTCCCTCGAATTTTCAAGATAGCCCGCACGGTCCGCGTGAGGGGGAGAGCGGGGAGGCAGGTAAGGTTTCAGCCTTCCTTCCCGCCGCCCCTTCACAAAGGATTGTGCGGGCTAACTTTTTGAGGGACTACTGGAGCGATGCGATCCCGGCCGAACTTGCTGCTGTTTCTTTTGATCCTTCCCTGGATCGCGTGGTCGGCGTGGGCGCCGTACGATGTGGTGACCTGGTGGCTGGAAACGGTGCCGGTGTTCATCGGCTTCATCGCGCTGGGGATCGCGGCGCGCCGGGGCTGGCGTTTGTCCAGCCTGGCCCTGGTGCTGATCGGCCTGCACATGGTGCTGCTGCTGGTGGGCGGGCACTACACGTATGCCCGCACCCCTGTGGGCGATTGGATGAAGGGGTGGTTCGGCTTCGGGCGGAATCACTACGACCGCATCGGCCATCTTTTCCAAGGGATGGTGCCGGCCATCGTCTGCAGGGAGATCCTGCTGCGGAACGGGGTCTTCGCCCGGCGCGGCTGGCTGAATTTCACGGTGGTGTCATTTTGCCTGGGATTCAGCGCGTGTTACGAGCTGATCGAATGGGCGGCGGCGCTGGTTTCGGAGGAAGCGTCCGAGTCCTTTCTCGGCACCCAGGGCGATAACTGGGACACGCAGGTGGACATGTTCCTCGCGGGCGTCGGTGCCGTTTTTTCGCTGGTGGTGCTGAGACCGCTGCACGACCGTTCCATGGCGAAACTGCCGGCGGATCATGGCGACCGAAATTGAAAGGAAATTTCTCATCACCTCCGACGCCTGGCGCGAGGGTCCGCCGGGAGTGCGGATTTGCCAGGGCTACTTGAGCCTGGATCCGGAGCGGACGGTGCGGGTGCGGCTGAAGGGGGAGGAGGGCTTCCTGACGATCAAGGGCTCGACTTCGGGGATCGGCCGGAAGGAATTCGAATACTCCATTCCCTTTGCCGACGCGGAGGCCTTGCTGAAAATGTGCGATCCGGCGCCCCTGGAGAAGATCCGCTACGAAAGGCGGCACGCGGGCAAGCTGTGGGAGATCGACGAATTCGGCGGGGAAAACGAGGGGCTCGTGGTCGCGGAGATCGAGCTGGAATCGGAGGACGAGAGCTTTGAGAAGCCTGCGTGGGTAGGGGAGGAAGTGTCGGGGGATGCGCGGTACTACAATTCCAGCCTCGTCGAGCACCCGTGGAGCGAGTGGGACGACTAATGGCAACGCCGATTTCCGCGTCATCGGGGCCGTCCCCGGCTTGCCTTGTCGATAGGGCCAGGGAAGCTAGGGCGTAAACCTGTTCCCGATATGAAAAAGCTGTTCTCTGCAATTCTCGCCGGCGCCGCCCTGCTCCTCTCTGTTTCCGCCCAGACCGAGAAAGGTTTCGTTTCCCTTTTCGACGGCAAAACCTTGGACGGCTGGAAAGTCGCCGAGGACAAGGGGGCCTTCAAGGTGGAGGACGGCGCGATCGTGGTGAACGGCGACCGTTCCCACGCCTTCTATGTGGGCAAGGTGAACGATGCGAAGTTCGAGAACTTCGAGCTGCGTCTGGACGTGATGACCAAGCCGAACTCCAACGGCGGCGTTTTCATCAGCACCGTGTACCAGGAAGAAGGCTGGCCCTCCGCCGGCTACGAGGTGCAGGTGAACAACACCCAGTCCGACTGGCGGAAGTCCGGCGGGCTCTATGCCGTGGTGGATAACAAGGAACCCTTCAAGGACAACGAGTGGATGAAATACGTGATCCGCGTGGACAAGGGCGTGATCAACGTGAGCGTCAACGGCAAGGAGCTGGTGAAGGATTACAAGGCCGAGGAAGGCAAGAGCAAGCTGACCAAGGGGGGCGGCACCATCGCCCTACAAGCTCACGACAAGGGCAGCACCACGCTCTACAAGAACATCCGCATCAAGGAGCTGAAGTAAGGTGGCTTTCCCGCGGGCATGGTAGCGTGCATCTTCGCCGTCATGCCCGTGAATCCTTACGAAGCCCCCGCCGTTACCGAGGCGGAAGCTCCCATGTCCCGCGGATGGGAAATCCGGGATGGCATGCTGCTGGTGGAAAAGGAGGCGATCCTGCCGATGGTCGATCCCTACACAGGCGGGAGCGAGGACCGGATGATCCTGCTCCGCGTGGAGGTGCGGCGGAGGGATTGGTGGCCGCGGATCGTCTTTCTGATCTGCATGGTCGGGGCGATCATGAATGGGCTGGTTCTGGTAAATGAAACCATGGCGGGCAATTTCATCGGGGTCGCGGTGCTTGTCTTCATTGCGGGCCTGTTGATTCCCTTGTTCTCGGGGCGCGCTTTTTTGGACGTGTTCGTCACCTCATCCACCTACAGGAGGCACCGCTTCTTTGTCGTGGGCGGGTGGTTGAGCATTGTTATGGTCCTCCTGCTTCTCATCATGCCTTCGCACCTGCCTGTGAGCGGCAAAGGACTCGCAACCATCTTCGCGGGGGCCCTCGGCTTGGTCTTTGTCGTTTTGCTGGTGCTGCCGATGTTCCAACGCAGGATCTTCCACAAGGGGAGATCCGGCGGCCGTTTTAGGCTCACAGGCATCCATCCGCGAGCCATGGAAGCGCTGCTCCTCATGCAGGACCAGCGGTCGGCGCGCGGAGATGGATGACACCCGGTGCGGGAGGGGTTGCGGAATTCTCCCGTAGGCGGCCATACTCCGGCATGTCCGGTTCACTGCTGCGCCCGCTCTTTCTCTCGCTGGTGGTGCTGCCGCAGGTTCTTGCGGGGGCATCGCCGCTTGAGCTCAAGTTCACTCGCCAGGCGGTGAAGCGGATGGTGTTCGATGAATCGCAGGCCATCCCGCTTGCCGCCCTGGAGCCATCAAAGGTGGTGGGCCTGGAGGTCATGCATCCGATTTCCCACCGGGGGACCGGGCAAGCCACCGTTCGCTGTGAAAAAGGCGCGCTTCAATTCGAATCTCCCGCCGGGGCGGATACCAGCCTGTGGTTCGGCGGCTTCAATCCCTTCGCCACTTATTCCGTGGAGACCGGTTTTGTCAGGGGCCCGGCGAAGGTGGGTCTCGAGTTCCGCCATGAAGGTGGCAGCAACGTGGATGTCTATGCCGCTTTCCGCGACGAGCGCTGCGAGAGCATCGGCTGGAGCCTGACAAGGGATGGCAAGAAACTAGTGGAAGGGCAGGGCAAGCTGCCCGTGGACCTGAAGGGAAGGTTCCGCCTGCTGGTCCAGATGCAGGGCGTGGGCTTCAATGTTTATGTGGAGCAGGAGGGCCTCACCCGCCTGGTGGCCCGGGCGGATGTGGCCGAGCATCTGGACTTCAGGAGGCGGGAGGTTTTCCAACGAATGTCCTCCCATCTGCGCGTGGCCTCGGATGCCGCCGCCTATGTTTCGGTGGGAGCCTGCAAGGCGGAGCTGACACCCGGCATGGGGCAGGCGGACATCCGGCCGGTGACCGATGAGGAAGGCTCGCCCTTGATGGACGGCGGCCGGCTTTGGTTCACCGCCACGGTGCGGGGTGGGGGATTGCCGCATCCCGCGCAGGGCGTTTTCAGCGTGGATCCGGGAGCCTTCGACCCGCGTTTCGAGGGCATGATCGTCTTCGATCGCGGCGACGGGCTGCTCCGGAACGACCTCGCGTCCCACCTTTTCCTGGACCGTGCCAAGGGGGAATGGCGTGGATGGACCACGGGTTTTTCCGCTTACGGCGATCCCCGAAAGCAGGAGAAGAAGGAGATCCTGGCGGTCCGCAGCCGCAAGGACCCGCGCAAGGGCTTCTCCGTGATGAAGGCGGCACCGACGGGCCTGGTGGGGGACTACGAGGACCCGCACGGCGTTTATGAAAAAGCCAGCGGCAAGTGGAGGATGCTCCTCTGCCAAAACGCCGATGGCTACAAGGCCGCCGTATTCGAATCCTCACGCTGGGACGGCGGATTCACCCGCATCGCGGGGCCGGTGGATGCCGATAGCACCGGCACTACCCTGCAGGTGATCGATGGCACCCGCTACGCATTCTTCGGCAGCGCGGACCGCACTTTCCATGTCTGCTCCTTTCCCGACTTGAAACCGCTCGGGAAACTCGACGTCGGAATGCCACCGTGGAATGAAACGGCGAATGCCCGCGTGTGGCCTTGCTTGGTTCCCCTGCCCGAGGGATACGCGGCTCCCTACCTGATGCTAACCTTCGATCGCGCGAACTTTCCCGGAATGGAAGGACCGAATTGGACCTACGGAGCCATGTATCTCTACCACGGGTGGAGGTAGCGAGGCCTTGCGACGTTAAAAAAAGAAGCGGCCCGCGCGGTTTCCCGCGGGGCCGCCTCTGAATTGAGAAGCTTACTTGGTGACGGTCTCGTCCATCAGCCCGGCGTCGATGAACTGACCGCCGGCTGTTTGCTTCACGTGGATCGCCAGGACGTTGCGGCCCGGCTTGAGGGCGTCCGCGGCTTTCTCGCTCAGTTCGATCAGGGCGTAGTTCCCGGTGTGGCCGGGAAGCTTCGCGATCTCGGTTCCGTTGAGGAAGACGGTGGCGTCCTCGTCATGGAAAATCCGGAGCACCAGATTGCCCTGCGGGCGATCCTTCACTGCGAATTCACGGCGCAGCCAGATCTCCTTCTCTTTCCAATTGGTGCCGACCTTGGAATTCGGCGTTTCCCGGGTGCCGAAGCCGCCCTTGCCGTCTTTCCAGGCCTTGTCGTCGAAGCTTGGGCTCTCCCAGCCTGCACCGGGGTTTTCCAAGATGTACTTCCACTCCTGGGCCTTGTCCTCGGAGGTGGCGAGCACCGTCTTGTAATCCGCGGCATCCGGGGTGGCCAGCAGCTTGTCATGGAGCGGCTTCAGCCAGGAGGCGGGGACCTTTTCCTCGCGGTCGTACGTCAGCAGGCCGTTGATCTCGCCTTCCACGTCGGTCGTCTGGGTGTAAACGCCGGCAGCGATGCCCTGGCGGCGCAGGCCGCGGAGCACGTCGATGGACTTCGTGTAGCGCTGCTTCCACTCGTCGAGCGATTGCGGCAGGCCGCCGTAGCCCCAGTTCTCCTTGGTCGCGTCCCAGAGGTGGCCCTTCACCGGCCAGCCGTGGCCACCGAACTCGCCGACGACTTTCACATAGTCGTCGAAGCGCTTGTTACCGACGGGGAAGGCGGGGTCGGGGTAGGCGTGCTCGTCGGCGATATCGCCTATGGGCCAGAAGTTGCCGCCGGAGGCGATGTTG
This sequence comes from uncultured Haloferula sp., assembly GCA_946885645.1. The sequence continues at coordinate 3,989 of CAMPGU010000138.1, read as the reverse complement.
ACCGGGCGGGTCTTATCGTAGGCCACGGCCATCTGGCCGGTCTTCATGGTGCGGTGCTGGCCCCAGGCTTCGTTGAAGGGAGACCAGACGACGATGCAGGGATGATCGCGCAGGTGATCCACCATGCGCTTGTACTCCAGCACGAATTGCTCGTGGGCGGCATCCGGCCACTCGCCCTCCTTCGGATCGGGTGCCAGGCGTGTCCACGGCGGGTTGGATCCCTTCGGCTCCGTATCCGGGCCATAGCCCATGCTGACTTGATCCTGCCACATCATCATGCCCAGGCGGTCGCAATGGTAGTAGTAGCGGCGCGGCTCGACCTTGATGTGCTTGCGGATCATGTTGAATCCCGCGGCCTTCAAGTACTCGATGTCGGAAAGCATCGCCTCGTCGGAAGGCGGAGTAAGCAGGCCGTCCGGCCACCAACCCTGATCCAGAGGACCCCAGTGGAATACCGGCTTCCCGTTCAGGGTGAAGCGCCAGTTGCCGTTCTTGTCCTTGGCTTTCCCCAGCTCCCGCAGGGCGGTGTAGGACTTGACGGAATCGAGGATTTTCCCGGAGCCGTCCGTCAGCTCCAGCACGATGGCGTAGAGATTTGGCTCGCTTGGAGACCAAAGCTTCGGCTCGCGGAGCGGGATGACGATCTTCGGGGCGGTTCCTTCCGCTGAAGCCACCAGCTTGTCGCCAAAGGCGATCCGGACGTTCAGCTTTTCACCGGCGACGGCGGTGCCTGCGAGCTTGGCATCGATGGAAAGCATGCCCTTCTTGATATCGCAGGCATAGTCGATGTCTTCGATCGCGCGCGCGTTCACTTCTTCCATCCACACGCTCTGCCAGATGCCGGACACGCGGGTGTACCAAATGCCGCCGGGATCGAGCTTCTGTTTGCCCACGAGCTGGTAGCCGCCGGTGGCATCGTGGACGCGGACCAGCAGTTCATTCTCGCCGTCTTTGAGCGCGTCGGTGATGTCGAAAGAGAAGGGGGTGTGCGCTCCCACGTGCTTGCCCACCTCCTTGCCATTGACCCACACGGTTGACTCGTAGTCCACGGCTTCGAAGTGAAGGATCACCCGCTTGCCAGGGTTCTTCTTCGCGGTGATGGAGCGCTTGTACCAGAGGGACTGGTCGGGTTGCAGCAGCTTCCCCACGCCGGACAAGGCGGACTCCGGGGCGAAAGGCACCAGGATTTCGCCGGCCCATTCGCCGGGCTTGTCGGCATTCTTCGCTGCCATGCCGTAGCTCCAGAGGCCGTTGAGATTGGTCCAATTCTCACGCTGGAGTTGCGGGCGCGGATACTCGTCCCACGCGTTGGCAGGGGTCAATTCCTTCGCCCACTTTGTCATGATCTTCCCCTCCACGGGTTTCCATTCGGCATGGACCGCGGGGACGGCGAAGAGCAGAGCGAGCAGGGATATCGGTTTCATGGTCATAAAGGTAAGGGCGGAGGTGGATTCAGGGAGCAGCGGTCAGCTTCTTGTAGAGCTCCGTCTCGGCCGGGTCGAAGGGCCTGCCGTCGCGGTGGAAAAGCTCGTGGAACCATACCTTCGGCTCTTCGTCGAAGGCCCTGTTCCAGGTTTCCCAAGGGTACTGCGTCTGGGTCTTGCCCGCCACGAGGCCCCATTGATAGGCGGCGACGTTCTTCTCCTTGAAGTAGGGCAGGATGTCCTGAAGGCGGCTGCCGGCGGTGCGTGCGAGGAACTCCGTGCACATCACGGGACGGGCATATTCAAACAGCGGCTCGGTGAACTCCTTCGTCTTCGCGAGATCGGCGTAAACGTGGAAGCTGATGACATCCGAGTGATCGAGCTGATAGGCGTTCAGCGCATCGCGCTTCTCCTTCGTGCTCCAGTCGCCGGTCCACACGCCCATCGTGAGAGGTTGCGAGGGCCGTACTGCCCAGGCCCACTCGAAGGTCTTCTTCACCAGCTCGAGCGAATACTTGGGCTTGTCTTCGATTTCCCAGCGGCCATAGGCGCTTTTGTTGAGATTGCCGGGTTCGTTGTAGAGGTCCCAGACGATCACCCGCTTGTCGTCCTTGAAGCGCGATAGCACGCCCTTCACGTAAGGCTCCAGCGCGTTGCGCTTCGCTTCGTCAAGCAAGACGGCGCGGCCGGGAGCCTGCACCCAGCCGGAGTTGTGGACATGGGGGCGAGGCTGGCGTTGCACGCCGAGGTGCGGGTGCGGATCCCATACGTCGTCAAAGAGGACGAACATGACGCCCACCTTGTGCTTGTCCGCGATGGTAAGGAACTGGTCCATCCGCTTCAGCAAACCCTCCGAATCCTGCTCCCAGAGGAGGTTGTGGAGGAAGACACGCGCGGCATTCATTCCGCAGCCGGCGGCGTAGCCCAGCTCGCGGTCGATGGTTTCCGGATCAAAGGTCTCCGCCTGCCACATCTCGAGCTGGTTGATGGCGGTGCTCGGGTTGAAGTTCGAGCCGACCATCCACGGGCGGTCTTTCGCCCATTCCCGCGCCTTTTCAGCGGTCCATTGGCCCTCGGCGAAGGCGGCCGGAAAGAGGAGCGGAAGCAAGGGGAGGAATCGAAGAATACGAAGAGTGGGTTTCACAATGCAAACAGGTTTGGAAATTACCCGCGAGGGCGTGGGGACCTTACGTCCTGCCTTGTCATCGCGTCAAACTTCCCCTGAGTCCTCATGACGGCATCCGTCTGGCGATCCGTGCCGCGGCGACGCCGTTGCCTCCCGGAGCTTCGGGGGCGGGAGAAAATGTTTCTGAAAAAATGTAACCTCCCTGCGCCCGCCGCCGGATCACCTGATAACGCTCATGGTTGTGGTGTTGCTTTCGGAAACCAAAGGACCGGGGTTCGCGGCGCGGCTGCGGGCCGCGGTCCTGACGTTTTCGCGGGGACGGCAGGGTTTATGGGTTCCTGCCGTCCCCGGGAAGCACACCCCGCGGGTGGAAGATTTCCCGCCGGATCCGGTTTGGCCGGACGACGTGAAGGGGACGGTGTCGCAAGCTGGGGAGAGCTTGGGAGTACCGGGAGGAGACCCCGGAAGGTCGTCCGGCCCGTCGGCCGGCGAAGAAGAACGGAAACAGTCCCGGTTGTTCAGGGTACAGAGGGAAAGGGCGGTGGCCGACGGCCTGGGGAGGGCGTCCGGCCATCGCCCTGCTCCCCGCCGAAGGGATAAGGGTGGGGGTGATGCGGTGAGGAGGCGGTGCGGACGCTGGAAACGGTACTTTCCGAGGGAGCCCGGACCATGAGACAAGGTGGCCGGCTCATGGGCGACAAGGCACGGGAGATCGACGCGAACGGCCGGGCGGATGCCTGGGACGGATCGTGGCTGCTGGGCAGGATCGCCCGCCGGGATGCCGAAGCCTTGGAAGAGCTCTACCGCATGTGGGGCGACCGCCTCTACAGTATGGCCCTCCACTGGGTGAGCGACGACGGCGCGGCAAAGGAAGCGCTGCAGGATTGCTTTTTGCGGATATGGAAACGAGCCGGCGAGTTCGACGCGGAGAAAAGCCGCGGCTTCACCTGGTGCGCGATGATCCTGCGCGGCCTGTGCCTCGACGTGCTCCGGAAAAGACGCCGCCGCGCTCCGGTGTGGGAAGATTGGGCAAAGATGCCCGCGCTGGAGGTGCCGGACCGCAGCGGTGTGGAAGATCTGTTTTTCCGCGATACGGTGTCCCGGGTGCGCTCCGCGCTGGGGATGCTGGACCACGCGGACGCGGAGACCGTACGCGTGGCGCTTTTCGACCCCGGAACTCTCCAGGACCATGCCGTGCGCTGGGGGGTGCCGCTGGGTACGGCGAAGGTGCGCGTGCACCGGGCGATGGAGAAGCTACGGCAGCTTTTGAAGAAAGGAGGGGCCGATGAGCCGGACTGACCGCGAAGACGCCGCCGCCAAGGCGCTGGATATCTTGCCGCCGAACGATGAGGCGCGCAGCGATCCGCGGCTCTTGCGTGTCCCGGAATTGACCGAGGAAGCGCGCCTCACCCGCGAGGCGGCTGCCGATGTGTGGCTTG
>CAMPGU010000137.1 GCA_946885645.1 uncultured Haloferula sp. | reverse complement strand
GACGGAGGATATCATCGCGCTTTCGTACCAAATCGCAAGCTCCTTTGCGAGGGGGTTCCAGAACTTGCCCCGGTACCGGGCGCTGAGGAAATCGAGGAATTCGCGGATCATGGAAGCGGGGTAGTGGGAAGAACTCCGCTTGCCGGAAAAATCAATGTAATCGGGGTGGATGTTCACCAGCGCGAGCCCGCCCCGCGCGGCGATCCAATCCAGCTTCCTGGTCCAGATCTCCGGCGTTTGCTCTCCCAGCAGGAGGAACAGGGTGGAGTCCTGCGGGAGCGTGTAGGGAAGCTCCACGTAGCCGCCCGCGGTTTCGCCGCCCGGCCGGACCCGGAAAGGGAAGATCGTATGGGATCCCTCCGGTTGGGGCTCGAAAGGATCGGTGTCGAAGGTCGAGGCGTCGTAAACCACGTCGAGATCATGGATCCAATCGAGCTGCCGGAGCATGAATCCGGAGCGAAAGCCGACGGCCTTCCATGCCGCCAGGTAGCGGTTGATGCGTTTGGCCTTCTCCCGGAAGCCTTCGCGGGAGCCGTAGAGCCGGCCATCGTGGTTCAAATCGTGGACCCCGACTTCGAAACCCTTCTGTTCGAGCCATTTCCTCAGCTCGGAAGGATCGTTGTAGGTGCCTTCAGGGATGAAGTTGAAGGACGACCTCAGCCCGTACGCGATCTCGATCTCCGCCAGCTCCCGTACTTTGCCCAGGCCGCTCCTCGACTCGACATCGTGGGTGAAGACGACCGCGAACTCCTTTCCGTCGGGCCAGCCGGGCCAGCCCGGAGGAGTCGCCCCGGCAAGCTCGTTGATCGGCCACGTATTCGCGCACTGCCGGATGATCCCGCGCGCCCGGCTCCGCCTCATCGCCCACCGCACCTTCAGCGGAATGAATGGCTTGATGAGGAAATAAGCTCTCGCAAGCAAGCCGGGCGAGCTTGCCGCCATCGCTTCGTACGTGGATGGCACCGTCTGTGACATGCTGCTGCGGACGAGAATGGGGAGGGACCCGGAGCGGACTTGCTCGCGCCGTCAAACTTCTCCAAGCACCCAACCCGGCGCATGGCTCCGCGCCTTGTTGAAGATGCAGGACACATCGGCGCGGCCCTTCACCAGTTCCGAATAGCCCCACTTCAGGGTTTCACGGTTGGTATCCTCCCCGTCCACCACCAGCAGCACCTTGTCCATCAGGCCGGCCATCGCGATGGTCGGGCTCGTCTGCGCGAGGGCCGGCATGTCGAAGATAATGTAGTCGAACTCGCTCGCGCGGAAATGCGGCAGCAATTCGTAAAGATGCATGGGCCCGAAAGGCGCCGACGCGGGGTCGCTATTCCGCGACGCCGCGCTCGCCAGATACAGGTTCTGCGAGCCCTCCTTGAAACGGGTGTTGCGGGCCGCCTGAAGCGCTCCCACCAGGGAGTGCAACGGCTTGTTGGCAAACATCGGATTCTCCTCCGACTGCGCCGGATTGAGATCGACCAGCAGCACCTTCGCGCCGTTCACTTCGGAAAATGCCTTGGCCAGCCCTGCCGCGATGGTTGAAGCGCCCGCGCCCGTGGAAAGGCCGGTCACCGCCATCAGCTTCGGCTTGTGGGTCATGTTGTTGACCTGGAAATTGAAAACGATCCGGTCGCGGATGGCCTCGGAGTAAGGATGGATGAAGTGATCCGTGCGCGATGGGAACGGCCGGAACTCGTGGGCCCCGCGGACGGCAGGCAAGGATGACCTCTCCCCCTCCCCTTCCCCGCTGCGCTCGCTGGCGATCAGGTGGGTGCCGCGGTTTTTGGGACGCACGTACGGGATGGACAACATCAGCGGCAACTGGAGGCGGGACTCGATCTCCGTCGGGCGCTTGATCCGGCGGTCGATCACCAATTCCAGAAGGAAGGCCAATCCGATGCCGGAGGCCACGCCCGCACCCGCCAGGCCGAGCATCAGCTTCTTCGAAAGCTCGCTGAAAGTTTGCTCGGGCGCGGAAGGCTGCTGGACCACCGGGATATTCGGCATCTGGGAAGGGTCGAGCGTGCGATCCACGCGGGCCTTTTTCAGGTTGGATTCGAGCAAACGGTATTCGCCGTCCTCCATCTCCTTGCGCCGCTCGAGGTCGGCGATTTTCGGGGCCACTTCGGTCAGCCTCTTGATCCGGGCTTCCACCTCTGCAAGATGGGTGTGGTAGCGTTCGATCCGCGCTTGGATTCCGTTCAGGGCGTCGCGTTCCTTGCGGAGTTCGACCAACGGATTCGCCGGCTCCTCTCCTCCCGTTTCGACCGCGGTCTCCATGGCGAGCCCCGGGGTCTTCGCGAGCAGGGCGTTGCGCTGCGCTTTCACGCTGGCGATCTCCTGCTGGTTGCGAACCACCTGGGCATTGCCCGGGGCGAACTTGCTGCGCAGGTCGAAATCCTGTTGTTGGAGGCGCTCGAGCTGCTTTGCGAGTTCCCGGTATTCTTCCACCTCTTCCGGCTTCGGGGGAAGCGGGATCGCCCGCGGCGGATGGGGCACCGGCTTGCCTGAGGTTGAAGCCACCGCCGTGGAGTCCCGGGAAGCGGCGGCGTCCGACAAGGCGAGATCCCTTTCGAGCGCCTCGACCTTCGTGGCCTGTGCATCCCGCTCCGCTTCGGCCGTCACCAGGTCCTGCTTCGTCCTGTCCCGTTGCGCGGCCAGTGAGATCGACTCCTCCTGGAGCGAAATAATCCCGCTTTGGGACTTCAGGCTGTTCAGCTCCGATTCCGTCTGGCGCAGCCGGTTGCGGATGTCCTCCACTTGCTTGGCCACGCTATCGAAGGCACCCACCGAGCGGTGGATCTCCAGGTGCTTGTTGAAATAGCGCTTCACCACCTCCCGCAGCACATCCACCGCGAGCTGGGGCTCCTCGTTCCGGTAAATCACGTACACCACGTTGCTCCCCCGGGAAGCCGGCATCACCTCCAGCCCCCCGAGCACGACGTTCGCCGCTTCGTCGAGATCCGCCGCCTCACCCGCGGTGGGAAGCAGGCGATCCGGCCCGATGGCCTCCGCCACTTCCTTCGCGAGATCCCCGCTGCGGAGGATCTCCAGCTCCGTATTCACCACCTGGTCGCCCGAGCGTCCGCCCGCGGCGACTTCGGATTCGTGGGCATCCATCCCGCCGCGCTGGAGCACGTAGTTGATCACGAATTTCGCGCGGGACTCGTACAGGGGCTTCCGCGTCACGTACACGGAGGCCGCGGCTCCCAGACCCAGCGCCGTCATGATGAGGATCTTCCACTTGTGCTTGAAGAGCACGTAGAGGATATCCTGAAAGCCGAAGGATCCTTTGGACCCGGGTTGAGCAGACTTTTGCATGGGTGGGGGGTGTCTCGTTCTAGTCCAGATTTAGGGGGCAGATCAATGATCCGGAATCCGGTGGAATCGCAAGTGGGGGGAAGCCGTCCGAGGGGCGCGTGGCGGCGTTTCGCCGCAGAATCCGTTCCACCCCTTCCTCCGCGATCGCGGGGGAGTAGTGGAAGCGGCAGGCCGGAGTGATATCAGATGTCCGTGATTTTTTAAAGCGGAAAGCCCCGCACCGCCGGTACGCGACGCGGGCATCCCGCGCTAATCGGCTGCCTGCCCCGTTTGCGTGGAAGCGGACGCGACCCGGGGGGATCTGCGCGGAAGCGGGCGCGCGGGATTTCCCGCTACCACGGCACCGGCGGCGACGTCCTTGGTCACCACGCTGCCGGCTCCGACCATCGCCTTGCTGCCGATAGCGACCCCGCCGAGGATCGTGCTGCCGGAGCCGATCGAGGCCCCTTTTCCCACCAAGGTCTCCTGGCAAACCCAGTCCTCATCGGCCTGAGGGGTGCCGTCGGGATTCACGGCTCTCGGAAAGCGGTCGTTGACGAAGGTCACCCCGTGGCCGATGAAGACCTCGTCTTCCACGGTAACGCCCTCGCAGATGAAGGTGTGGCTGGAGACCTTGCAGCGGGCGCCGATCCTCGCACCCTTTTGGATCTCCACAAAGGTCCCGATCCGCGTGTCGTCCCCGATTTCGCACCCGTAAAGATTCACGAACCCGTGGAGGCTTACGCGCGCGCCCAGTTTCACGTCCGGTGCGATCCGGAGCCCGTATTCCGCCTCGTCGCTCATACGCCGCTCAATTTCGAAGTGGAGCCCGCGGTGGCAGGCCCGCGAAGGGGAGCATCCTCTTGAAGCCTCGGGCTGGAGAAAGGAACCGGCCCGCCCTTCGCCAGCAGCGACTCGGAACTCGCCTCCAGGATCCGCACCATTTCAAGACCGCGGATCCCGCAGCTCAGCGGGCGGCGACCTTCGCGCACGCACTCGATGAAGTGGCCGCACATCGCCTTGAGCGGCTCGCTTTGCTCGATTCGGGGCAGATAGCAATCCCCGTAGTGGTACGAGTAATGGAATTCGGCGAAGTTGTCATAGTGGGGCGGGCACTCGACCCGCGCGTCGTAGATCCGCACCTTCTCCAAGGGCTGCAGGTCATCGTAAACGATCATCTTGCGGGTGCCGACGAAGGTCATCTGCCGGACCTTCCGCGGCTCGAGCCAACTGCTCTGGACCGTGGCAAAACGTTGTTCCCGGAAAGTCAGTGACAGGTTCGTGACATCCTCCACACCCGGATGGATGTGGGCGTTCCCTTGGCAATTCACCAATTGGGGGCACTCCCCCATCACGTGCAGGATGATCGAGAGATCATGCGGCGCGAGATCCCACGCAACATTGATATCCTTCTGGAAAAGACCGAGGTTCAGGCGCTGGCAATTGATGTATTTGACCTCGCCGATCCCGCCCGCGCGGATGATCCCCGCGATTTTCCGGACCGGCTCGGAGTAGAGATACGTATGCCCCACCATCAGCACGAGCCCGCGGTCGCGGGCGAGCGCGACGAGCTCCTCGCATTCCTCCGAGGAGGAAGCCATGGGCTTTTCGATCAGGACATGCTTTCCGGCCAGCAGGGCCGCCTTCGCCAGAGGATGGTGCGTTTTGACCGGAGTCGCGATTACCACCGCATCCAGGCCGCTCCCCTCCAGCATTTCGCCGAAATCCGTGAAGAAAGCCGCGCGCGGGTACAGGCCCCGCATGTGCGCCAGCCGCCCGGGATCGGGGTCGCAAAGGGCGGTAACCGCGGCACCGGGGTTCGAATCGAAATTACGGGCGAGATTCGGACCCCAATAGCCGCATCCGGCAATCCCCACTGAAAGGGGCTTCTTCATACCCGGTCCGTGATCCGCCGGATACGATATCCGAGCGCCTCCTCCGTAGCGCGGGCGGCCATGCGGGAAGCGCGCTGCCCCCGGCGCAAGGGCGTCATGCAATCCGCCAGCTGCTGTAGCAGCGCCATCGGCGTCCGCAGCATGATGATCAGATCCAGCAAAGGCGAAGAGCGCCTCGCATAGTGCACGTCCATCGCGTTCATCTCCCGGAAGGTGGTGCGGTTCTTGCCATTGACCTGCCACAATCCGGTCAGACCGGGCAGGACGGTGAAGCGCTCCCGCTGGGAGGTGGTGAAGAAACCGTACTCCTCGATCACGCAAGGGCGCGGCCCGACGAGGCTCATCTCCCCGCGTAGGACATTGAGCAGTTGCGGCAGTTCATCCAGCCCTGAAGCCCGGAGGAAGCGGCCCCCGAAGATCAGCCGGGAGTCGCCGAGACAGTCCAATTTGATCATCGGCCGGTCGGATTCGATCAATCGTTCCACGTGGGTGCCGTGATCCGCCGTGGAGGCGCCGTGGCGCATGCTGCGGAACTTGTAGAGAGTGAAGCGCCGGCCGCCGAAGCCGATCCGTTCCTGGAAGAAGAACGCCGGACCGCTCGAAACGAGCCGGATCCAGAGGGCGACCAGCACCAGCAACGGCACCGCCAAGGGCAAGCTTGCGATCACAAAGGTGAAGTCGCACCAACGCTTCCATTTGGGAACGCCGGGCCGTCGGCGCGAGGGACGGATCCGTGCCGGGATGGAGGTGCCTCGCGGGCGCCTTCCCGGCCGCGTGGGAGAGGAGGGACGCGCCCTGCCTGTCGGGCGGCATGAGCGGACCGCGGACTCGCTGCGCCGCGTTTGCGGATCGCAGGTACGGGTCTGCCGTTCCTGAAGTTGCGTTGTCATCCGGGGGGGTGGGGGTGGATTGACGGGTATCGAGAATCTAGTGGCGTGGCTGATCTTGCACGGAAGAGAGGAACAATATCGGGTTTTTGCCGGGATTCTTCATTCATGCTGCCGCCCTTGGTCGCTTGGCGCCTTGGGTGCCAAAACCTTTGAAACGACAGGTCGGGAAGTGACCTCCTCGCTCGCGGTATCCTGGAAAGTTTTTGAAGCCGCCGCGCACTTCCTGGGTGGGAAATGAAACGAGGTCGGCCCGACTTTCAGGCACTCGATGGGGGGAGATTTCTGAGGGGGGTGAATGAACAGCGGCTTTCCTTCTATCAGAATGGCAACGACCTACAAGCATTTATTGGGAGAACTACGTAGGGGGCGAAACGAGCTTTCAAGAGAGTCGGATGGCACGACGGCGACATTGGCGAAACGGGATCTTAAAAAATCCGGAGGGGCTATTGGCTTTACTCGCGGCATATCTCGGGGGAATTGAAAAAAGGATCGCGCTGATCGCGGGCGACAATCCAGCACCCGCCGTGCCAAGTCAGGGTCCCCGGAATTTCGGGAGATGTTTGATATACCCGGCATCCAACCGACGCGGGTGCAGGCGCTCAGTACTCCACGGATACACCCGTCGAAAGCTGCCACTGCGACCAATCCTTTTGCCCGTCGTTCGTGGAGTAGCGCAATGCCGCATCCCAAGCCACCCGGTCTGAGAAAAGCTTCCTCCGGTAAGCGAGATACGCGTGGAAGAACTGATCGTCGTCGCGGGGGCCCGTCACCGCTCCCACCGCTTCGTATGCCGAGAAACTGAGACCCACGCCTCCTTCGAGAGAAGCCCTGTCGAAGTGCCTCACGAGAGCGGTGAAAAACGAAAGGTCCTCGACGATGTAGTTGGCGTTGATCGGGGAAGGCACCACGGCATAGCGGACCGAGCTTTTCCAAGTCCACCTTTCGCTCAAGACGTATTGAGCCTCCAGGCCACCGGCCGGCCCGGCATCGCGGCCCCCGCCCAGTCGCGAATTCTTCGCGAATTCCACGCCCGCGTCCGCATCCAGGAAGATCCGCTCGCCCCATTGGTAGCGGACCTTCACCAGCGCGGCGATCGCGTCCCGCTCCCCCGTGTTGTCGGATTCCGACAAGGTATGGCGGATGGCGGGCCCGATGCGGATGCGTTCCGTCGCATCCCACAACCCGGAGATCTGGGTGGTATAGACATCGGCACCCGCGCGGCCGCCGGTGTCGTAGTCGGATGAAGAAGCCGTCCAAGCGGCCAGCAGCTTCGTGCGGGGTCCCAGCTCGTAGCTTCCCTTGATCCCGTAGTTCAGGATCGAACCCTGGATGAAAGTCCCCGAGAGCCGGTCGGCGGACGAGACTTCGCTGTAATCGGCAAAGAGCGTGACGCTGGTGCGGGCGCTTTGATACTTGAAGGAAACGCTCCCGCTGTGATCGACCCCGTTCAGGTCGGAATTGTTCCAGTAGGCGCGAAAAGCGGGCGAATACCTCGCTTCAAGGGAATATCTCGCGCCGCCCTCCGGATCCGAACGGTACATCGCCCACGGGGCGACGGAAGCCGAGAGCTCGCTTTCCGGGTAGTCGGCATCGAGGAAGAAATTCGAATCGTAGATCGCCGCAGCATCGAGGCCGAAATAAAAGCCGCCTTTCAAATTCCCGATGGCCTCGCCAGCCGGCTCGAAGGGCTCGAAAAGCGCCCGATCCCCGCCGGCAAGACGGAGCGCGAAATCCTGGGCGGTAACTTGGGAAGCAAGGCACGCTGTTGCCGCGAAGGCGAAAGTGCCGAGCTTCCTCACTGTAGGGATGGTGGGGGTGAACATCCTGGGAGGTGTCTGGGTGGACGGTGCACGCTCGCGAATGCCGGGGAGGGAAGTCAAACCGATTCGCGATACGTCCGGTCAATCAAGGGAATCCAGCGCATGCAGGTCGGTTAGATTCCTTAAGCAATCTCGTCCACTCCTCCCGCGGTCACCGCGGCTCCAGCACGAAAAACGCCTTTGAACCCTCGGGAGGAAAACGGCATTCCGCCTCTCCTTGCGGGCTGACCGTCATTTGCGGCCCGACGAGGGGGAAGAGCTCGAAATCCACCAGGTTCACCGATCTCTTCACCGCGATGGTCAGCGTGAAGTCGCCCGTCGCCGGGTTCTTGGGAAGCAAAGGAACGCCCGGGTGCATGTCTTGGAGCTGCCCGCCGCTGTAAAGACCCGTGGCATTCGCCCCCGAGCGGAGGATCGCCACCAGCTCCTCGTCGTTCACCTGCCAGTCGAATCCCAGCGATTCGAGCTGCAGTTCCACCACGTCGTTCAGACCGTCGCCGTCCGTATCATTGCCCGCGGACAGCGCTTGGCCGGCGAGGGTGATGTCGAAGGGACTGCTCGCTGCCGCATTGCTGAGGATTCTCAGGGTGGCCACCCGGCTGCCGGACGAGGCGGGCGCGAACCCGACATCGAAAGAGATGGTCTGGTCCACCTGGAGCACCACCGGCACCTCCGGAGCATCGAGTAAAAAGTCCCCGACACTTCCGGAAAAAAGAGTGAGGGCGCTCAGCTCCAGGGCGGCCGTGCCTGTGTTGCGGATCGCCACCGTCTGGGCGCTACCGCCGGAACCGATGGCGGCGTCGCCGAAATGGATGCTCGCATTCCCGCTGAGCAGGCCGGTCCCCGGCGGCTGTTCCACCTGCATCTGAGGCGAGGGCGGATCGGGATCGAAGACGAAGATCGCTCCCCGGTTCTCGGTGTCCCCGTCGTCGAGGGGCGCACCTATCACGATTTGCAGCCCGCTGATGGCGGCGGAAGCGCCGAACCGGTCTCCCGCACCCTTTTCGAGATTGTCCAAAGTGTCGGCAGGGACCGCGGGCGTGGAAGAAGTGAGTTCATACACGTAGGCGGTCCCCGCATCCGCTGCGCTTGCCTCCACCTCGGAAGCACCCACGACCACGCGCGTGCCCTCGATCGCCACCGAGATGCCGAAGTAATCCTCCGGCTCGGGTACCGGATTGTCCATGGTTACGACCGGCAGCGCCGGACTGTCGGAAGCAAGATCGAAAACATAGACGCTTCCCGCATCACTCTCGCCGGTATCGTTTAGGTGACATCCCGCGACGATCCGCGTGCCGGAGATCCCGACGGAATAGCCGAACCAATCCTCCACACCGGGATCGGGATTGCGCAGAGTTGCCACCGGCACTGCAGGAGTTCCGGAAGCGATTTCGTAAACATAGACGCTCCCGGCATCGGCAGCACCGGCATCGTCGCCATGGGCACCCACCGCCACTCGGGTTCCGGAGATGGCGACGGCATAGCCGAATCTATCGTCCATCCCGGGCTCCGGATTCTCCAGAGTGAGCACCGGCACCGAAGGCGTCGGCGAGGCCAGGTCGTACACGTAGGCGCTTCCCGCATTGACCGCCCCGGCATCGTTCCCCATCGCTCCGACCACCAGGAGCGACCCGGAGGCCGCCATCGCATTCCCGAAGAAATCTTCCGCTTGGGGAGCGGGATTCGGGATCGTGTAGGCGGGCGTGGAGGGCGTGGCCGAGCTGCGGTTATAAACGTACGCCGTTCCTGCCTTCGCGCCTCCGCTGTCATTCTGGTAGGCGGCCGTGATTACCAGATTGCCCGACAGGGCCACCGCTGCACCGAAATAGTCGTTCACGTGCGGCGAGGGGTTGTCCATGGTGAGGACCGGCTGCCCGGGTGTCTCCGACGTGAGATCGAAGAGGTAAGCGCTTCCCGCGTTCGAAGCGCCTTTGTCATCGTGCGGCGTCCCTACGGCAATGACCGGTCCGGCAATCGCCACGGCCGTTCCGAACTCCTCGTCGGAGGAGGGGCTGGTAGGGTTGAGCGCGTGGACCTTTTGATTCGGCGTACCTGAAGAAAGGTCATACACGTAGGCGATCCCGCCATCAGGTGCCGTCGTATTGTCGCCATGCGCGCCCGTGGCCAGCCGGGCACCGGAAAGAGCCACGGAGCGGGCGAAGAAGTCATTGTTACCCGGCGAGGGGTTATCGATGGCATACAGGGGTGTCGCGGGCGTCGCGGAGGCGAGATCGAAGACATACGCCCGGCCGTTATCGGTTCCCCCGTTATCGTCCAGATGGGAGCCGGCGATCAGTCGCTGGCCATCGAGCGCCAGGGAGGCACCGAAGGTATCGTTCAGCGCGGGCGCAGGATTGAAGACGGTCACGACGGGAAGCGTCGGGGTACTCCCGGCTACATCGTAGAGATAGCAAGCACCGGCATTCTGGGCGCCCGTGTCTTCCTGGGGAGCGGCCACCGCGACCATCGTCCCCGAGATATCGACCATCAGGCCGAAGTGAT
>CAMPGU010000136.1 GCA_946885645.1 uncultured Haloferula sp. | reverse complement strand
GACCCCCTTCCCACCCGAGCCCCGGGCCGGTTTGATGACAAAGGATTCCCGGTTCTCGAGCAGGCGCGCGAGCACGGCCGTGTCGTGGGGATTGCGCACGACTCCGTAAGTCTCCGGCACGGCCAGCTCCCGCTCGGTCGCGAGCTGCTTCGTGCGCAGCTTGTTGTCCACCAGGTCGTAGAGGCGCCGCGGATTGTTCGGCAGCAGGAACCGGGCATTCCGCATATTGATGCCGACCACTCCCATCGCGTGGAGCTCGCCGGGGGTGCGGATCCACCGGTGCCACCAACGCGGCTTCGCGGGGACAGAAGGCACGAGACCGGAACCGGCAGGCTCCGGATCCACCGCCTCACGTCTTGTGTCCTTCGTCTTCAAGTCTTGTTTCCTCAGGCCTCCTTGAAGTCCCGGAAGCGGATCAGCTCGGACAAGCGGTAGCCCGTGTAACGGCCGATCAGGATGATGAAAGCCAGCAGTACCAGCAACAGCTCCGGAAAGTAGAAGGCCCAGTATTTCACCTGCCGGATGCTCATGAAGGAATAGGCGATCACGGCCACCAGCACCGAGCCGCCTACCTGCAGCAGCGCGCTGCGTTTGCCCTCTTCCTCCCATATCAGCGACATGCGCTCGATCGTCCAGGCCAGGATGATCATCGGAAAGAGCGTGATCCGCAGCCCGTCCAGCATTCCCAAACGGTAGCTCACCACGCTCAACACCATCATCAGAAGGGTAACGATCACCACGCAGGCAGCGACCCGCGGGACCACCAGCATGTTCAGCCTCGAAAGCAGGAAACGGATCCACAGGCCCGCCGCCACGATCAGCGTGAACATGATGAGCCCGCTCTCCAGTTTCATCTCCAGCAGGGACAGCGCCAGCAGCACCGGCATGAAGGTCCCCAGCGTCGCGATGCCCACCAGATTCCTCATCACCACCACCACGAAGGCCCCCAAAGGGATGAGCACCACGTAGCGGAACACATCCCGCTCGGAGGCGGGCAAGCCGAAGATGGTGGAGACGAGCAAAGGTGAATCCTGGAGATTCGCCAGCTCCGCCGGGCGGATGAAATCCCGCGTCACCGTGAAGGCCACCTTGGAAGCCTCGCCGCCGGTGACCTCGAAAAGCGGGCCTCCCCCGCGGTTCCACACGAAGACCTTGGAAGGATCCAGGGTGGAGCCGGGTTCATCGGGATCGCGCACTTTCCAGTAAGCGCCATCGTAATACTCCACCAGGCGGGTCGGCTGCTGACCCCCGCGGGCCTCCTCCAGACGCACTCCGTAGGCGATCCGGGCCGGAACCCCCGCCATGTTCAGCAGGTCGATGCCCAGGACCGGGAGCGCCCCCCGCCCCGCTTCGTCCTCATAGCGCGCCCGCAGCAGGCCGATCTCTTGGGACGATTGGATGGCCGCGACTTCGCGGAAGATGCCCACGAAAAGCGAATCGGGATCCGCAGAGACCGCTCTGGCGCGCTGGATCACGCGTTTCGCCGCATCCTCCAGGGAGCCGGAGAAGCCGGGACTCTCCGGGATCGGGAAACCACCGCCCGGATGAGGCACCGGCTCGCCGCCGCTTTTCTTGCGGTCCAGGAAATTGATCCGGTAGTAGAGCGCCTGGTTCTCGCTCTGCTTCTCCGAACTCCAGACGGCGGTGTACTCGCCGGCGTCCTTCTCGACGTAATAGTTGTATCCCACCGACCCGGCCTCGGGGCTGAGCCCCTCGTCCACGGCGGCACCCGGGATGGAAAGCTCCGCCCGTACTTTCCCGCCTTCAGCTAGGAAAGTCAGCTTCGCCTCGATCATCCACTCGGGCGGCATGTCCCCTGCCCGGAGCGGAAGGCCCAGCGTGACGTTCTTGTAAGCCGCGATACCGCCGCCTATCAGCACCAGGATGACGACGACGAAGAGTAGTTTGATGCGCGATGCCATGAGCGGTCCCGGAGACGATCAACGCATGATCTTCTGATCCGCCAGATACGCGCGACCGGGGTCCACCCAGCCGACTTCCTTGATCGTGGTGCGGCCGATCAAAACCGGGCTGAGCATGTTGCTGCGGTTGTTCAGCGTGAAGTCGGCGCGCAGTTTGCGTTCGCCGATGGTGAAATTCAGGCGGACCACCTCGCGGGCCACCGATTTGCCGCCCGGCTCCTTGATGTGGGCGATCCTTACCAGCGGGGCCTCGATGCGGTTCCGGGGAGAGTTCTTCTCACCGGGATCCGTCACGATGAAGCGGACCCACTTCTTCCCGTCGCGCTCGAAAAGTTCTTTTTCTTCCGCATGGATCGAGCTGGTGAGGGCGCCGGTATCCAGCTTCGCGGGCATCTTCAATTTCAAATCGCCGATCAACACCCACTCCCGCCACCCATAGACCTGAACCGGGTCGGAGGACACGGGGCGGGCCACGGAGGCACCGGCTTCGGCTTCCTCGCGTTCCGCCGTCGCCTCGTCGTCCACTTCCGCGCCGTCCTCGGACGCGGGCATCGGATCTTCTTCCCCGGCAGGTGCGGGCTTTACCGGGGGCGCAGCCTTTCCATTCGCTCCCGGCTTCACGGCAGACCCGTTTTTTCCGGCAGCGGGCTTCGCTTCCTTGCCCTTCGCGGGAGCTTCTTCCTTGCCCTTCGGCGGCGTCTCGGTTGCCTTTCCCGCGGGCTCGGTTTCCGGGGCTTCAGCCGCGGCCGACCGTCCTTCTGCCGGAAGCAGACAGAGTGCCCCCAGGAGGGACGTAAAGGCTTTTCTTTCGAAGGTCACGCGGGCCGACTATCAGCAACAGAGCTAAGGAAATGCAACGGAATTCCCGGACACACGGACGCAGCGGTTTCCTCCCTCCCGGGGCGGCCGTGGCGCTTCCTGCCCTTGCAGGATTTGCCCTCTCCTCCTGCCAAGGGCTGCGCTTCGATTCCCCGCGCGAGCGCCTCGAGGTCGCCGCCCCCGCTTCATGGCAAGCCGTCTCTTCCGGCGGCGACGGGAAGATCAGCACCGGCTGGTTGGACGAATTCCACGATGCGGGGATGAAGCAGGCCGTGACGGAGGCCCTCTCCTACAATCAAGACCTCAAAGCCGCCTCCGCGCGGATGAAGCAGGCCAAGGAGTCCTCCATCGCCGGAAAAGCCCGCCTGAGACCCCGGGTAGGAGCGGATGGCTCCGCCGGCTACACGCTCAGCGAGAACGGACCGAACCCCTCGAGCGAGTCCGAGCGCTACGGCCTGACGCTCTCCGCCTCCTGGGAAGTGGACGTGTGGGGCCGCCTGCGCGACCTGAGTGCCGCCGATGAGGCGGATTTCGCCGCTGCACGCGCCACCTATCGCGGTGCCCGCCTTTCCCTGGCGGCCAATGCGGCCAAGGCGTGGTGCAATCTCACCACCGCCGAGCAACTGCTCGAGCTCGCCCGCACCACGCTGGATTCAAACCAGCGCGTGCTCTCGATCACCGAGCGGCTCTTCAAGGGCGGTGCCGGCCAAGGCGCGCTCGATGTCCAACTCGGCCGCACCAACGTCGCCGCCGCCCAACGCGCGGTGAAATCGACACAGCTTGCGCGGGACGAGGCCGCGCGCGGTTTCGAGGTCATCGTCGGCCGCTATCCCTCCGCCGAAGCCCGCGCCAGCCGGGAATTGCCGGTGCTGAAAGCAAGGGTGCCGGCGGGGATCCCCTCCGACTTGATCGAGCGCCGGCCCGACTTGGCCGTCGCCCGTGCCGACCTTTTTGCGAGTGCCCGCCGCGCCGACGCCGCACGCAAGGCGATGCTGCCCGGCATCTCCCTGACAGGAAACACCGGCACCCCGGTCGCCCGCTTCGCGGATTTCCTCGATCCTTCCTTCCTGGCCACCTCCGTGGCCGCGAATTTCACCCAATCCCTCTACGAAGGCGGCGCGCTGGCGGCCAATGCCCGCGGCGCGCTCGCAGCGAACGAGGCCAGCGTGCACGAATACGCTCAGACCGCGCTGGAAGCCTTCCGCGAAGTGGAATCCGCCCTCGGGGCGGATGCTTCCCTGGCCGAGCAGGAGACTTACCTGCTCAAAGAGGTAGAGCAGGCTTCACTTGCGGAAAAGCAGGCGGCACGCGACTATTCCGATGGCGTCAATGACGACATCCTACGCGTGCTGGAGTCGCAAAGCCGCGCCACCAATGCCCGCGGCTCCCTGATCCGGCTGCGGAACGAGCGTCTGCAGAACCGGATCGACCTCCACCTGGCCCTCGGCGGCGATTTCAAGACGGAAGCGAAGTAGCCATTACGGGAATAAAACCGCTTCTCAGCCCTCCTTCCGAAGCCCCGGCCCGCGAACGCGGTCCCGCACAACTCCAGAACCCTTCCTTCCTGTTTTGCAAGATGCCCTGCCCGGTGCATCTTACGCTTCCGCCCGATTTCAGATGCTTCTCCGACTGCTCATCCCCTTCGCTGTTCTTGTCATAGGCGCCTTGCTCGCTTGGCGCCTCGGTGTGCCCGTGGAGGAGCCGAAACCGGAACCGGCGCCGCCGCAGCTCCTGAAGACGGAGGTGATGGAGCTCCAGCGCACGAGCTTCCCGGTCATGCTGGAAAGCCAGGGGACCGTACGGGCCCATTATACCACCACCGTCACCCCGCAGGTCGCGGGGGTGATCATCGCGATCCACCCGAATTTCGAGGATGGCGCATTTTTCAGAAAGGATGACGTGCTCGCCGAGCTCGATCCGGCGGATTTCAAGGTAGCCGTCTCCTCGGCGGAGTCCGGGCTCGCCCGGGCCCAAGCGGCTCTGATCCAGGAAGAAGCCCGCGCCAAGCAGGCCCGGCTGAATTGGGATGACCTCGGCTACAACGAGGAGCCATCCGACCTGGTGCTTCGCGTGCCGCAGCTCAAGGAGGCGAAGGCCAACGTGGATGCAGCCCAAGCCGACCTCGACCAAGCCCTGCGGAATCTGGAGCGGACGAAAATCCGCGCCCCCTTCGATGGCCGCGTGCAAAGTCGCGCCATCGGGCTGGGCCAAGCCGTCGGCGGCTCCACCCCGCTCGGGGAAATTTTCGCCACCGATTTCGCGGAGATCCGCCTGCCGCTTTCCCCGCGCCAGTTGGCCTATGTCACCCTCCCCTCCAAGGAGGGCGATCCCCCGGTAAAGGTCACGCTGACCGACGCCGTGGCCGGCGAGAACTCTCCACGCTGGGATGCCAGCATCGTCCGCACGGAAGGTGCGCTCGACGAATCCTCCCGCGAGCTATTCGCCATCGCGCGGATCGATGATCCTTTCAGCGTGAGATCCGGCCGGGCACCGCTGCTGATCGGGCAGCCGGTGCGGGCGATCATCGAAGGCAACAGGCTCCACGACGTGTTCGTTATTCCCCGCCACGCGCTCCGCGGGATCAATCGCGTCTATCTCGTGGACCAGGAAAGCACTTCGCTCCGGCGGACGACGATCGAACCGATTTGGTCCACCGAGGAGGTTCTCGTGGTGCGGGATGGCTTGGAAGCCGGTCAATGGCTCTCCACGACCCGCTTGCCCTATGCTCCCGATGAAGCACCGGTCGAAATCATCAAGCCCGCTCCTCCGGCGGCCGGGCCCGCCGCAGCAGAGGCAGTGAAAGAGAAGTCCAGCGGCTCCTGAGCCCTTCCGCCGGGAGAAGACCCCGGGATGAGGCCCTCACTTGGAATCACTTGGAGGCTTATTATTAAGTTTTATTAAATTGTTCTTGTGCTGAGAGGGAATTTTTGAAAATTTCCATCTCGTCATGAGAGCACTGCCGTTCCTCGCCGCCCTTCTCTTCACCGCGCCTTTCGCGGAGGCAAAAACGGAATTGGAACTCCTTCAGGACCGCTGTCAGGAACAGGAGCGCCAGATCCGCCAGTTGGAGGAGGAAAATTCCCGCCTCAAGTCGCTGACGACGACCGCCGCGCAAATGCCTGCCGCAGCTCAGGTTCCCGCCGCCGCCAAGACCGGTGCCCCCTCGCCGGAACCGGCTGCCGACCTTCCCTCCTACGGAATCGTCCGGAAGGGAGACACGCTTACCAAGCTCGCGAAGCGCCACGGCACGAGCCCGGAGACCTTGGCAAAGCTCAACAAGATCAAGAATCCGGCACTGATCCAGCCGGGCCAGAAGCTTCGCCTGCCCGCGAAGCCTGCTGCCGCGGTGGCGAAGACCCCCGCGCCTGCCAAGGCGGCCGCCGAGGAGAAGCCTGCGGCGATCCGTGGCACGCACATCGTGAAGTCCGGTGAAACCTTCTTCAGCATCGCCCGGCACTATGGCCTCAGCGCCGATGCGCTGCAGTCGGCGAATCCGGGAATCAAGCCGATCAGCCTGCGCGCCGGCCAGACGCTGAATCTCGGCGCCAAGCCCGCCCCTGCTCCAGCCGCACCCGTGGCCAAGAAGCAGACCACTTCCCGGACCACGGCCGAAGCGGCGAAGGAGCCCGCTCCTGCAGCAGCCGAGGCCGAATCTTCCCAACAGACCGTGGCGAACACGCCACGCGTCCGCTCGGTATTCATCGATACCGAAACCGCCTTCTCGGAGTTTGCCGCAGCACACGGCACAAGCACCGCGAAACTAAATGCCTTGAACGGCCTGAACCTAAATTCCGGTACAGTCCTTGCGAAGGGATCGGAGCTGTATGTTCCCGCCCAGCCTTGAGAAAAGCAGTTCCGCTTCCTTGGTGACGGTCTTTTAAGGACATGGCACCCGCCCGGGCTCAACCCCGGGCGGGTTTTCCTTTTAGCCCTTAAGGAGCAACCGCCAGACGCTCCGGCGCGGACATTTCCTCGAAGACGAAGCCGTTTTCCTTGTAGGTCTTCAGGCGGAAATGGGTCGCGGTCGAGAGGACGCCGTCCATGGTGCTCAGTTTTTCCGAAACGAAGCGCGCCACCTCGCGGAGATCGCCCCCCTCGACCACGACCATGAGATCGTAGCCGCCGCTGGCGAGATAGCAGCTCACCACCTGCTCGAAGCGGGCGATGCGCATGGCGAGGCGGTCGAAGCCGCCCCCGCGTTCCGGCGTCAGCTTCACCTCGATGAAGGCGGAAACGTCGTTGTCACCCGCCTGATCGGAGTCGATCACCGCCTGATAGCCCAGGATCGTGCCGTTCTTTTCCCAAGCGGCGATCCGCGAACCGACCTCTTCCTCCGACAGCGACAGCAGTTCGGCGAGTTCCTGATGCGAGTGGCGGGCTTGGCGGCGGAGCAGTTGCAAGAGCGGGTCGATCGACATGGCGGCTCGCTTTTAGACCCGGGATGAGCGGGCGGCAAGGCCGTCATCGGCGGAAGACCCCGGCCATTCCGGATTGACCCGCTGCTGGCCAAGGTTGTTGTCTTTTAGCAAGAATCGTTCGAATGCCGCTTCGATGACCTTCGCGCTGAAACGCTTGGAAAAGGAACCGTGGCACATCCTCGTGATCGTCGCCTTGGGGGCATGCGTGGTGTGGCTCGCGTTTGATCGCCAGCCCCCGAGCACGGCATTCTTTGGGTTTGGCTGCCGATCTTGATCGTGCAGTGGTGTGTGCGGCAACGCCGGTATATGAAGACCCCGGACCTGAGCTTGGAGATCGGGCCGGAGGATATGCGCCTTCAACCCGGCGAGTATTGGGGAATCGATGCAATCCCCTTCGAGTCGATCAAGGGAATGCGCGAAGAAGGTGCAGCGCTCTGGATCTACTATGATCGCAACGGTGCAGAGAAGGCCATCGAGCTAGCTCGTAACCTGTTTTCTCCCAATCAGTGGGAGGAATTGATACGAATCCTCCGTAAAAGGAAGGAGTGCCGCTTGGATTCCGGCGTTTAGGAGTTCGGGCTAGGGCTACCGGCACAAGAAAACCGGTGGCTTGCACCACCGGCTCCTTGAAGTCTATTTCCGGCAGCGACGCTCAGTCGCCCAAGGAAATCCCGACCGCTTTCGCGGCCTTCACCATCTCACCGTCCGGCTCGACGAGACGCAACTGGTTCACGGCTTCCTCGATCGGCACGGAATCGACGTGGTAGGCTTGGTAGCTCACCATGCGCCCGAACCGGCCCTCTTCCGCCAGCTTCACGGCCATCACGCCGAAGCGGGTTCCGAGGATGCGGTCCAGCGCCGTCGGCGCCCCCCCGCGCTGCAGGTGACCCAGCGTGCAGGACCGTGTTTCCTTGCCGGTAAGGGTTTCGAGACGGCGCGCGATGATTTCGCCGATGCCGCCGAGACGGACCTCCCCGCCCGCGTTTTCGGCGATGGTCGCCAGCTCGCCATCCGGCAGATGCGCCCCTTCCGCCACGACCACCAACGTGCTGTGGTAGCCTTGGGCATCGCGCTCCTTGATGAACTCGGCGACCTTTTCGGTATCGAAGGGGATCTCGGGGAGAAGAATGACATCCGCACCTCCGGCAATGCCGCCCCAGAGAGCGATCCAACCCGCATGACGGCCCATCACCTCCAGCACCATGATGCGCTTGTGGCTTTCCGCCGTGGTGTGCAGGCGGTCGAGGCCGTCCACCACCGTGCTCACGGCGCTATCGAAGCCGAAGGTCATCGCGGTGGCGCGCAAATCGTTGTCGATCGTCTTCGGCACGCCGATGACCGGCCAGCCTTCGCGGTAGAGCTGCAGGCCCGTGGTCAGGGAACCGTCGCCGCCGACGATGACGAGCGCGCGGATCTCCAGTTGATCCATCGTGCGCTTGGCCTTCGCCACGATGTCCGCCGGCACCTCGGCGATATCGCCCTTGCCCACCTTGGCGGCAAAATGACCTTTGTTCGTGGTACCCAGGATGGTGCCGCCTAGCTTCAGGATCCCGTGCGTGTCCTGCGGGCGCAGCACCTTGTAGTCCCCGGGCGGCAGGAGCCCTTCGAACCCGTCCTTGAATCCGATCACCTCCCAGCCGAGCTGGCTGGCCGCTCCCACGACACCGTGGATCACTGCATTGAGTCCGGGGCAATCGCCCCCGCTGTTTAGAATACCGATGCGCATCACGGGTGGGTGTGGATTGTTCAATTGGGTTCGATAAGTCAAAAACGCGCCATCATTAGCGGGGGTTCGGCACGTCCAGGATTTCCTTGTTACGGTTCCCGACCGGTGCCCCTGCGGCGACCCAGCGGTCGTAGGCGGTCCAGCCGGGACGGATGAAGCCGCGGGCGCGGTTGAAGCGGTCGGGATTGTTGAGCACGACGACGATCAGACGGCGGGGCGTCACGGCTTTCTCGCCGTCCGGCTTGTCCCGCACCAGCGGGTCCCGCTCGACGGAGACGGCCACGCAGGGGCCCGCCGCGGCGGTGGTGCCGGTCTTCACGCCCAGGATGTTCGGCTCGCCGATCAGTTCGTTGGTGTTATGCACCTTGAAGCCGCGCCGGCCGGCCGGGCCGTTGACCGTCACTTGCCGATCCTTTTGCCGGACGATGAAAGTGAAGCCAGGCTTGCGCATGGCATAGATGGAGAGCTTCGCAATATCGGCCGCGGTTGAAACGCACTTCTGCCTGGGCAGCTCGAGGCCGTGGGGATTGGAAAAACGCGTCTTTGAAAGACCGATCGCCTTGCCCAGTTCGTTCATCTCCGTCACGAAGACCTTCACGGGATCGCCTTCCCCGCCGCGGGCGAGCAGCAATTCCCGCCCGATGTGGTTGGCGACGGTCATCGCGGCGATGTTGTCGGAGCCGAGCATCGCGGAATAGAGGGCGTCCCGCAGCGACATGCTGTCCCCCGGAGCCAATCCCAAGGGATTCGGCCCGCCGATGGCGAGGGCGGCGGGCGGCACGCTGGCCTCCACCTTGCTGAGATCCGTCCCCGTGGCATCCGCCCAGTCCACGGCGATCACCGCGGTGGCGATTTTCGTCAGGCTTGCCACCGGCCGCTGCACGACCGAGTTCCTCGCCATCAGAACCTTGCCGGAGTGAGCCTCCACCACCATATAGGCTTCTCCCTGCTGGCCGGAGGCCGCCGCGGAAAAGAGGGCGAGAATCGAGAGGAAAAACGCACGCATCATGGACCGGGGCGGACTCTACCCGGCCCGCCCCGGGGGGCAAGGCGAAGTGCGAGGACATTGCGATGTTTACCTCGGGAACGCCGTCTCTCACCAGCGGTTCCTCGCCGTATCGTCAGGCGAATGTCGCTCGACCCCGACTCCCGCCTTGCAAATCACCCCGTCCCCTTTAAACTTACCTGCGTCAGGCAGCTCCGGACCCGTTCCGGCTGCCCGCCGCCGGCCAAACGCAGTTTTGGCAGCAGCGCTCCGCTCGGGCGGACCGCAATCGGACTCCGGCGGACGCGGACCACGCGGAGAAGCCTGAAAAACCGGGCCCGCGCGCGATAGCCGCCGAGTCCCGGGTCTATGGAAGCCCGCCCGTCCCGCTTCGAGCGGCGGATTTCCCCGGCACCGTAAAGCCGGAGACCCGGACCGGCAGGTCGAGCCTGCAGCCCCGCCCGATCGCGGGCGGCTGCCCGCCGTCGCAAGACAGGCCCGCAACAGAAACGCACAACATGTCCAACGCCACACCTGATACCAGAGGCGCCGGAGGAGAACGCCGCAGACG
>CAMPGU010000135.1 GCA_946885645.1 uncultured Haloferula sp. | reverse complement strand
GCTCAGGCAAAAGAAGTAGCCGCAGAAAGCTGCCGCAGCGGAATGCAATTTGCGCCGCACCGCATCTGGATTTGACGAAAGGCCCTTCGATCCGCTCATCATGGAGAGTGCTTTATCTGACCTACCGGCCCGCGAACGGCTTCAAGCGAGCCATGGCTTTCGTGATCGACGTTCTGCCGATCTATCTGGCGCTCTTCTTCATCTCCACCAAGTTCTTGGGAATCAATCTTTTTGCCGACCGAAAGATCGGCGGCGTCCCTGACATCGATCCCGGGATCGCGCTCACCGTGATCACGCTCGCGGCCCTCGCCATCTGGGTCGTCTATTGCATCGTGGCGGAACTTTCCTCGTGGCGCGGCACGTACGGGAAGAAAATCCTGGGTATCCGCGTTTGCTGCTGCGTGGACCGGGACAAGCGGCACCTGAGCCTGCGCCAGGTGCTCACACGAAATGCCGCCAAGTTTCTGTCCGCGGCCCCTTTCTATCTCGGTTTCATCTGGGCTTTCTTCACGAACGGCAACCGGGCCTGGCACGACTCGCTTTCCAAGACAGCGGTGGCGGAGCGATAGGCAGGAGCTCTCGCCTCGGGCGGGAGCATGAGGGGCTTCGCCTCGGGCGGGAGTATGGGCTTCGCCTCGGGCGGCAGCATAAGCGGCTTCGCCTCTGGCGGCAGCATAAGGAGCAGCGACATTCCTGTCGCTGGGGTGGACGTGGCGAACGGGGACAGGAATGTCCCCGCTCCTTACCGCTTCGCTTCGGCGAGAGCGTGGGGGCTCCGTTTTGGCGGAGCATGAGGGCTTCGCTTTGGCGGAGCATGAGGGCTTCGCTTTGGCGGAACATGAAAGGCTTCGCCTCGGGCGGCAGCATAAGGAGCAGCGACATTCCTGTCGCTGTGGGGGACGTGCCGAACGGGGACAGGAATGTCCCCGCTCCTTACCGCTTCGCTTCGGCGGGAGCGTGGGGGCTTCGCTTCGGCGGGAAGAGTGAGGGGCTTCGCCTCGGGCGACAGCATAAGGAGCAGCGACATTCCTGTCGCTGAGGGGGACGTGCCCGACGGGGACAAGAATGTCCCCGCTCCTTACTGCTTCGCTTCGGGCGGGAGCGTGGGAGCTTCGCTTTGGCGGGAGCGTGGGGACTTTGCTTCGGCGGAGCAGGAAGGGCTTCGCCTCGGGCGGCAGCATAAGGAGCAGCGACATTCCTGTCGCTGGCGGGGGACGTGCCCTACGGGGACAGGAATGTCCCCGCTCCTTACCGCTTCGCTCCTGCGGAAGCGTAGGGGCTTCGCTTCGGCGGAGCGCGGGGGCTTCGCTTCGGCGGGAGCGTGAGGGCTTCGCTTCGGCGGGAGCGTGAGGGCTTCGCCTCTGCGACAGCATAAGGAGCAGCGACATTCCTGTCGCTGGCACCGGTCCGGGACCACCAGATCCGCGTGCTTCCATCTGCCGATGCACCCCGAATGAAAAACGGCCGCCCCTTGGAAAGGACGGCCGTCTTGAAATCACCGCAGTTAGCCGGTCGCTATCAGCTCGGCTCCTCTTCCTCGCCGCCGTGGTTGAGGATGAACTGCAGGTCTTCCAGGCCCAGGTTCGAGGCGAAGCCTTCGTCGCCAAGCACGTTGGTCACGAGCTGGGTCTTCTGGTGCTGGAGGATGCGGATCTTCTCTTCCACCGTGTCGCGGGTGAGCAGGCGGTAGGCGATGACCTTGTTCTTCTGGCCGATACGGTGCGTCCGGTCGATGGCCTGGTTCTCCACCGCCGGGTTCCACCACGGATCGTAGAGGATGACGTAGGAGGCCGAGGTCAGGTTCAGACCGGCGCCACCGGCCTTCAGCGAGAGCATGAAGACGGACGGGTCCTTGGTCGTCTGGAAACGCTCGATCTCGCCCTTGCGGTCCTTGGTCTGGCCGGTGAGGTAGTGGAAGGGCCGCGCTTCGAGCTCGAGGCGGGCCTTGATGAGGTCCAGCATCGAGACGAACTGCGAGAAGACGAGCACCTTGTGGCCTTCCTCGTGGAGCTGGTCCAGGAGATAGAAGAGGGACTCCATCTTGGCGGACTCTTCCTTGAGATACTTCGGATCGATGAGGCCCGGGTGACAGCAGATCTGGCGCAGGCGCATGAGGCCCTGCAAGATCGCGAAGGAGTTCTTCTTCACCGCCTCGTCGGAATCGAGCCCGAGGAGTGCCTTCTGGATCCGCTTCAGCTCGGCCTTGTAGAGCTCCTGCTGGATGTTCTCCATCTTCGAGTAAACCTCCTCTTCCGTCCGCGGCGGCAGGTCCTGGGCCACCTGCAGCTTGGTGCGGCGGAGCAGGAAAGGACGCAGGCGGGCGGCCAGGCGGTTCTGCGAAAGCGGGTCCTTGCGCTTGTCGAAGCGCTTCTTGAAGTAGGCACGGCTGCCGAGCACGCCGGGCATGGCGAAGGCCATCAGCGACCACATGTCGAGCAGGCGGTTCTCGATCGGCGTACCGGTCAGGACCAGGCGGTTCGCGGAGTCCAGCTCGCGGGCGCACTTGGCGGCCTTCGAGTCCGGATTCTTGATCTGCTGGCCTTCGTCGAGGATCGTGGTGAGCCACTTGATCTCGTTGAGCAGATCACCGCAGACACGGAGCTGGGCGTAGTTCAGCACCAGCATGTCGATGTCTTCCTGGGTCTCCTTGACGTTCAGGTCCTCGCGGTTGCGGAGCACCTTCACGCGGACACCGGGAGCGAATTTCACGGCCTCGCTCGCCCAGACGTCCAGCACGGACTTCGGACAGACGACGAGCACCGGGCGGTGCGGCTCCTTGTTCTTCTCCGCTTCATCGATGAGCCACAGGACGTAGGTCAGCGACTGGATCGTCTTTCCGAGACCCATGTCGTCGGCCAGGATGCCGCCGAAGCCGTTCGTGGCGAGGTAGGCCAGGAAATGGAAGCCCTCCACCTGGTAGGGCCGCAGCGTGGCATTCAGCTTCGTGGGCACCTCGGGCGTGACCTCGATCTGGATATCCCCGGCGCGGTCCTTGATCCGCTTCCAGGCCTTCGGGTCGAAGACATCCGCGGCCTTGGGATCGGCGAGCTGCAGCGCGTGCATGCGGTGCGTCTCTCCGGAAAGGTCGAAGGGATCGAGCCCGAGACGCGTGACCGCCTCGCGCTGGTCGGCATCGAGCTTGATTTCAAGCCGCATCCACGAGCCGTCGTCCATGCGGACATAGCCGCCGCGGGCCGCGACGAGCTGGCGGATCTGCGCTTTCGAGAGATTCACGCCTTCCACGTCGATCACGATCCGGAGGTCGAACCAGTCGATCTCCTGATTGATCACCTCGAAGCGGACCGCCGCGGTGACCGGATCGGAAAGGATCGACTTCAGGCGCAGGTCGATGTCCAGCTCCACGGATTCCGGCATCGCCTTGATCCATTCCGCGAATTTCTCCGGGAATTGCTTGGTGATGCGGGATTTGAAGGAAACGAGCTTCTCGTCGTAGGTGAGGCCCATCTCGTCCAGCAAGCGCGGCACCGGATACAGGTCTTCCCGCGCGAAGCGGAGCAGTTGCTTGCCCTTGAGCGGCGCTTGCTCCACCAGCTCCCAGCCTTCCTTAGTGAGGCGCTCCGTGCGGCGGTCCTTGGACTCGATCGCGGTCACGTCCACCACCAGGTGCTCGGTTTCCGCGGCGGTCAGGCCGGCCACCAGCTTGAGCTCGAATTTCGGCTTCAGCTCCAGGTCCACCACCCGCTTCTTCAGCGATTCCGGCAGCGAGGCTCCGATCTTGCGCAGGAACTCCACGCCTTCCAGAGAGTCGATCACCCGCTTGGGGATCAGGTAGCGGGGCATCACTTCCGTCTCCTCCAGCCAGCGCGGCGGGCCGGGGAATACGGTCTCGTCGGATTGATAGAGCTCCTTGCGGCCCGGCAGCATGCGGACGGAGTGGGATACGTTCTCGCCGGAAGCCGTCACGAGTTGCAGCGCGAAGCTGTTGGGATCGTATGGATCGTCCTCGCAGACCCACTCCAGGGCCTCGGTCACCACCTTGAATTCGCGCTCGTCGAGGTTGACCAGGTAGCCCTTCAAGGCCGGCTGGCGGAAGACGCGGTTCATGAAGCGGCAGGCTTCCTCCTGATCGAAGTCGAAGGTCGTCTCGCTCTGTTCGCGGTAGTAGGAGAGGAAGTGCTCCCACAGCACCTGGCTCGGCGCGTCCATCCGCAGCGCGGCCTGATGGTGCATCGTGACCAAGCGCTCGATCTCGCCCTTTTCGCGGATCTGGGTCCAGGGACCCGCGCCTTCCTTGGATTCGAGGCGGGCCTCGTTGATCGTCGCCACCAGGCGGAAGGACACCTCCACCGGTGGATCCTGCGGCGGGCGCTCGTTGACCTGCTCGATCCGGTCGTACCAGGAGGCCACTTCGCGCTCCTGCTCCCAATCCGCCATTTTCTTCTGAACGTGCGCCAGATCGGTGATCACGTTCATGAAGTCCGGGTAAGGGAGCTTCTTCTTATAAAAGGCGTAGGCGAGGTAGTTCCAGAATTCCAGGATGTCGCCGGGCGGCATCGGCCACAGCTCCAGCGGCTCGTAGGTGGTGATTTCCCAGCGCGGCGTGATGCGGACCATGTCGTGGTCGTGCAATTCGCCTTCGATCACGTAGCGGCGGTAGCGCTTCTCGATCTTGGAAACGAAATCCGCCTCCTTGTCGTCGAGTTCGCGGCCCAGCTTTTCCTCGATGATGTCGAGGACCGGCGTGTCGTCGAATTCATTGGGCGATTCCGGGAGATCTTCCCCGCGGTGCATCCGCTCCATCATCGTCGCGTACTGGCACGCGCCGGAAACCAGATCGTCCTCCGCGGTACAGGAGCCGAACCAGCGGTTGCCCTGCAGGCGCAGGCTGGTGCGGAAGGTGCCCGCCTCGTCTTCCACCCGGCCTTGGATGAAAAGGTGATTGCCGAAAATCTGAGTGACCGCTCCGTCTTTCTGGAGCTTCTCCCCGCGCTTGCGGGCATCTTCGGGGAAGCTATTGAGGAAATTCAGCGTCGCTCTGTCCGGATTCATTGCAGGAAATGCGAAAAGTCCGCCGCGAGTCTTTCCAGCACCCTGCAAGGAAGGACGTAACGGCGGGCCGCGACGATAGACCCCGCTTTCGCGAGCCCGCAATAAAAACCTCCGGCGCTCGATTTGCGAAAAATCACGTAGTCCCGGCCGCAGCCCTTGCTGCCGGAAGGAAATCCGCAGGCATGACCGCGGCAAGAAACCTCTCCCCCGGCGGTGCGCCCGCCGCCCGCTCCCTGCCGGTTTGACAGGCGCTCGCGCCGCAAGCTTCATCCCGCCATGCCCGATTGCTTCACCGGCGGCTTCGTCCAGACAAACGCTTATTTGGTTGAGACGCCCTCCGGCGGGCACGTTCTGGTGGATGCTCCGGCGGGTGTGGCGGCTTGGCTGGAAAGCCGGGGAATCCGGCCTGCGGCCCTGCTTCTCACCCACCAGCATTACGATCACGTGGAGGATGCCGCGGCGGTCGCGGCACTGGGGGCGAAGGTCCATGCGTGGTCGGCATACTCCCCTGCCCTCACCCTGGAGGAAAGGGTGCGCGCTTGGGGCATGCCCATCCGGATCGAGCCCTACACGGTGGAAGAAATCCTCGAAGGCCGCTCCACCCTCGAAGTCGCGGGTCTGCGGATGGAGCTGGCGCACGTGCCCGGCCATGCGGTGGATAGCGTGACCTTTTTCCTTCCCGAAAGCGGCGAACTTTACTCCGGGGACACCCTTTTCGAGGGCTCGATCGGCCGGGCCGACCTGCCGGGAGGCAATATGGTGCAACTGGTGGACGGGATCCGCGGCAAGCTTTTCGCCCTTCCCGATGCCACCCGCGTCTTTCCGGGCCACGGAGCCGCCACCACGATCGGCGCGGAACGTGCTGGGAATCCGTACGTCGGCGACTAACGGGCAGGCGAGCGGCCCCCGCGGCGACGCTTTCCCCTCACCGAACCTTCACGAGAAATCCGCTGGAATTCCGGCCTTTCTCTTGCGACCTTGGTAAAGCTGATGGTGCTACCGACGTTTACTGCCCTGATCCATGTCTGAAGATCCGCAAACGCCGGTGGAAATCCCGATCCCGGAGTCGCTGCGCAAGCAGCTGGACGAGTTCCGGCGGCGCTTGTGGCGGGCCAAGATCGCGGAGGCCGT
Source organism: uncultured Haloferula sp. (assembly GCA_946885645.1). Next base: position 4,363 of record CAMPGU010000135.1, on the reverse strand, counting down.
CCTGGCGGGCTTGTTCGGGCTGCTTTTCTCTTTCCTGCTCGTTTTCGCGCTCGACCGGGTCTGGCAGACCCCCGGGATCCTGCGGCTGGTCATCCTGATCGGCGGCACCTCGCTGATGGCGGTCTTCGCCCCGCTCTGGATGCACCGCTGGGTGTGGAAACACCGGCGGGAGAACCAGCTGGCCCGGCTGATCGCCCGGCGCTTCCCCGGCCTCGGCGACCGCCTGCTCGGGGTGGTCGAGCTCCAGGGGCAGGTCGAGAATGCGGATACCCTCTCTCCCCGCCTGCGCGCGGCGGCGATGCAGCGCGTCGCCGAGGAAGCCGAGCGCCGGAAGCTCGAAGAAGCCTTGCCGGCCTCCCGGCAGCGTTCCTGGTCGCTGGCGGTGATCGCCCTGGTCCTCGGCACCGGGGCCGTCCTCCTGATGGCTCCGAAGGCCGGCCTCAGTTCCCTCAAGCGGTGGCTGATGCCGCTTTCCGGCTCCCCGCGCTACACCTTTACCTCCCTGGAAGCCCTTCCCGCTTCCCTGCCGGTACCGCAAGGCGAGGCCTTCGACCTCACGCTGCGGCTGTCAAAGGACACGGAGTGGCACCCGGTCGCGGGATCGGCCCGCTACGGCCGCCAGGACCCCGTTTCCGCCGCGCTCTCCGAGGGCCGCTACCGCTTCCAGTTTCCCGCACAGCAGGACCCCGGGGTCGTGAAGATCGAAATCGGCGACGCGAAGCACTCGATCAAGATCATCCCCACCTTGCGCCCGGCGATCCGGAAGGTCACAGCGGACCTCAAATATCCGGACTACCTGCAATTGCCCGGCCGCGAGCTGGATCTGGGAACCGGCGTCCTGTCCGCGGTGCAGGGTAGCAGGGCCGCGATCCGGATCGAGGCCACCCGGGATCTGTCAGAGGCCCGTTTCGGTCCGCTCGCTTCCTTGGCCGACCCGACCCTGCCGCCGGAAGGCCTCCGCGCGGACGGGGGCGAAATGATCGTGAACGGTAGCACCGCCAGTTCCCCGGGGCTCGAAATCGGCTCCGCCGCTTTCACCCTGCCGGTGCATTGGATCGACGCGCTGGGCCTCGAAGGCGAGGACGGCTTCGAGATCCGCGTGGAGTCCCTGCCCGACGAGGCACCGGGCATCTACATCCAGGGACTCCCCCGCCAGCACGTGATGTTGCCGGAGGAAACCGTCGATTTCCAGGTGCTGTCCGAGGATGACTTCGGCATCCGGCGGATCGGGCTGGAGTGGAGCGGCGAATTCACCCGCCCCACCGATGAAAAACCCGCCGCGGGAGAACTCGAACTCATGCCCGGCGGTCCCGCGATGAACCGCCTGGCGGGCGATGTCGCCTTTTCACCCGCGACCTACGGCATCCGGCCCCAGAAGCTCGTCCTGCGCGGCTGGTCGGAGGACTACAAGCCCGGCCGTCCGCGCGCCTACTCCGAGCCCGTCACCCTCTACGTCCTCACCCATGACGAGCACGCGCAGATGCTGAAATCCCAGTTCGACCGCGCGATCGGCGAATTGGAGGATCTCGCGCGGCGCGAGCGGAACCTCTACGAGGAAAACCAGCGCCTGGAGCGCCTGGCACCGGAGGACCTCAAGAAGGAGGAAAACCTCAAGCGCCTGCAAACCCAGCAGGACGCCGAGCGCCAGCAAGCCGACCGGATGAAGGATCTCTCCGAAACGATGGAGAAGCTTTTCCAGAACAGCACCCGGAACGGCTCGATCGACAAGGAGACGCTCAAGAAGATGGCCGATTCCCTCCAGTCGATGAAGGAGCTCTCCGACAAGGAGATGCCGGAAGTCGAGAAGCCCCTCGGCGAAGCCCAGGACCAGCGGAACACCGACGAGAAGACCAAGGAGGATGTCGCGAAAGCCGTCGAGGAGCAGAAGGAAGTCCTGGAGAAGATGCAGGACGCCCTCGACAAGGCGAACGATGCCAACCAGCGCTTCGAGGCCAGCACCTTCGTGAACCGCTTGAAGAAAGCCGCCACCGAAGAGGAGGGCGTCGGCACGAGCGTCTGGAATTCCTACGAGCGCACGGGCGGCTCCGCACCGGACGAGCTCGATCCCGCGGACCTGGGCAAGCTGCAGGACATCGTCCGCCAGCAATCGAACATCACCTCCGACATCCGCTGGATCCAGGAGGACCTGAACCATTTCTTCACGCGCACCAACAAGGAGGCCTACCGGAAGATCCTGGACGCGATGACGGAGTCCCGCATCGATCTGAAGCTGGAGGATCTCCGCATCCGCCTGGACTCCAACCACGGCTTCCTCGCCCGCGAGGAGGCCGAGCACTGGGCCAACAAGCTCAAGGAATGGGCGAAGCTGCTCGAAGGCGAACAGCAGCAGAACGGCGGCGGCGGTGGGGGCGGCGGATCGCCGGAAGAGGACGAGGATTTCGAGTTCATGTTGCGCGTGATGAAAATGATCCAGCAGGAGCAGGACCTGCGCGCGCGGACCCGCGCCCTTGAAACCCTGCGCCGTTCCTACGACCGCAGCCCCGCCAGCGAGCCATGAAAACCTCCACGCTTATCCTCCTTGCCCTGCCCTTCGCGAGCTTCGCCGCGGAGAAAGACCTGGCGGTGAAAATCGCCGAGCACCAGGAGGGCTCCCGGAAGCTCTCCGAGCAGCAGGACGAGCTGGCTGCCGATGTCCAGCAGCTCGTCATCGAGCAGACCAACCCGAAGGTCATCGAGCTCCTGGAAGGGGTGGAAGAAGCGATGGACGATGCTTCCGGACGCCTGCTGGAATTCGACACCGGCGGCACCACCATCGCGGCGGAGACCGATGTCATCGAGAAGATCTTCGAAGCCGCGAAGGAGCGCCAGCAACAGAGCGGCAAGCCCGGCCAAAGCGGCGGGGCCATGCTGGACATGATGGGGCGGATGATGGGCAAGGAGCCGGGAGACAAGCCCGGGGAGCAGCCGGGCAAGGGACCCGGCTCGAAGGGCGGCGAAGGCATGACCGGCGAGTCCGACTCCGCGAATTCCGCCAGCGGCGGCGCGGGCGGCGGGAAGGTCGAGGAGCGCCGCATCCCGAAGGCCTCGGGCACCGCGGGCCAAGCCCTGCCGCGTGAATTCCAGGAAGCTCTGGACGCCTACAACCGGGCGGCGGAGAAGCTCGCCAAATGAAGAACTCCCGCATCCCCCTTTTCCTCTTCCTGGCCTCTGTCCTCCCGCTGGCCGCGCAGGATCTGCCCCGCCGGCCGGACGATCCCGTGCCCGCGCAGGTGGATACCATGTTCGACCGCGGGCTGGCCTATCTGGCGAAAAACCAGAACGCCCAAGGCTCCTGGAACGATAGCATGGGCAACGAGCCCGGGGTGGTCGCCCTCTGCGTGGTGGCCTTCCTCGCGCACGGCGAGGATCCGAACCACGGCCCCTTCGCCGGGAACATCAAGAGGGGCATCGATTTCCTCCTGGCCCAGCAGAACCAGAGCAACGGCTACATCGGGAACAGCATGTACAACCACGGCTTCGCCACCCTGGCGCTGGCGGAAGCCTACGGCGTGGTGGACAACCCGAAGATCGCCCCCGCGCTGAAGAAATCCGTGGATCTCATCCTCAGCGCCCAGAAGCGGAACCGCTCCGACGCCTGGCGCTACACGCCCGATAGCACCGATGCGGATACCACCGTCTCCGGCTGCCAGCTCGTGGCGCTCTATGCCGCCCGCAATGCCGGGCTGCCGGTGCCGGACGAGGCGGTGAAGAAGGGCCTCGCCTACATGGCCCGCTGCCGCGGCACGGACGGCTCCTACGGCTATACCTCCGCCAGCGGCGGCAAGCCCACCCTCACCGCCATCGGCGTGCTCTGCCTGTCCCTCGCGAAGGAAAAGGAAGGCAAAGGCTTCCAGGCTTCCGTGGAATACCTGCGGAAGCAAATGACCTACCGCGACCGCCACTATCCGTATTATTTCGAGTATTACATGTCCCAAGCGCTTTTCCACGCCGACCCGGCCGCGTGGGAAGAGTGGAACTCTCTGAATATACGCTACTTGTCCGCAAGCCAATCGCGCGACGGTTCCTGGCCGGGAAATAAAGGCCAGTCTTTCAATACCGCCGGATCCCTGTTATCACTCGCTCTCAATTACAGATACCTGCCCATTTACGAAAAATGATGCTTCGCCCGATCATCACCTCCCTTTTTGTCACGTGCCTCGCCGCCCAAGAGGAAGCGGCCGACCACCTGCGCTTTACCAACGGCGACCAGCTCCAAGGACATTTCGCCGGGATCGACGCGAACGGGAAGATTTCCTGGGAACGCCCCGATATCGCCAAGCCCATCGAGTTGCAGCGCGAGAAAGTCCGGCAGATCGTGCTGCGCGGCGCGCGCGCCCTCTCGCCCATGTCGGATCCCTGCCAC
>CAMPGU010000134.1 GCA_946885645.1 uncultured Haloferula sp. | reverse complement strand
CTTGCGGCGGCAGGATCATCCGCAAGCGGCAGCGGTAGTCGCGGTTTCGCAGGGCATCCACATCGTGCTGCCAAAAGAGTTCCTGCCGGGGAAGGCCGCGATCATGGTGCCGAAGACGGCCGACGGACGGGTGCTCTTTGCGGTGCCATGGCACGATTGCGTGGTGGTGGGCACTACGGACACGCCCCTGTCCGGATATTCCCTGGAGCCGCGGGCGCTGCCGCAGGAGATCGACTTCTTGATGGAGCATTGCGCCCGCTACCTGACCCGCGATCCGCGGCCGGAGGATGTGCTCTCTATCTATGCGGGGTTGCGGCCTTTGGTGAAATCGGGGGAGGCGGAGGATACCGCCACTTTATCCCGCGATCACACCATCCTCGTCTCGGATTCCGGGCTGATCACCATCACGGGCGGCAAGTGGACCACCTACCGCAAGATGGCGGAAGACGTGATCGATCAGGCCGAGATGATCGCGGGGGTGGAGAACCGTCCCTGCCGGAGCGTGGATCTTCCGATTCACGGTTGGACCCATCAGGCTATTCCGGAGGTTCATCTGCAGATGTACGGTAGCGCCGCCTCGGATCTCCGGGACTTCGCCGCCGCGGTGCCTTCGGGAAACGACCGCATCCATCCCGATCTTCCGCTCACTCGCGCGGAGGTGGCATGGCATGCGCGCGAGGAGATGGCCCGCACGGTGGAGGACGTGCTCGCGCGCCGCAGCCGCAGCCTGCTGCTGAACGCCCGTGCGAGCCAGCAAGCGGCACCGGCCATCGCGGCCATCCTGGCGGCGGAACTCGGCAAGAACCGGGCTTGGGAAGAGCAGCAGGTCGAGGATTACCGGAGGCTTTCGCAAGGCTACATCTTCGGCACGCCGGAATCGACGAGGCATCAAAGCTAGCCACCCAGTGCCGCGGCGCAGTCGCCTTGGACTGCGGCAGCCTGCTGCCGCTTTTCCTCCCCGCAGCCCGCAGCGGGGGTGAGGTTGGTGAAGCGTTCATCACCATGTCTCCGCGGCCCGCAGGCCAACATCGCCGACAGCGGCTGCAGGACGTGGATAAAAACACATCCTCCAGTCCCTTCCGGCCAGCAGGCTGGCCTCGCTGAAAGCGGCAGCGGGCTGCCGCAGTCCAAAGCGGCTGCGCCGCTCTCTCCTCAGCGCCCGGCGCGACGGGTGATGAAATCGACGACCGGTGCCGGATCCGGCAGGCTGTGAGGGTGATGTTTTACCCCCGGCTTCCGGATCACCTCGATGAGGCCGCCGAGCTCCTTATAGCGCTTTTCCACCACGTCGATGTTCTCGGAGACCGGCACCACCTCGTCCGCATTCCCCACGACCGCCAGAATCGGTATGCCTGCTTTGGCCAAGGGCTGCAGGTTGTCCACGGGGTTCTTCTTATAGGCTAGCGCTTCCGCCTCGCTCATGCCGTAGGCCTTCAGGCACTTTTGCCAATCGGCTGCCGACCCCGGCCCCGCGCCCTTGCCGCCGGGCCAGCTTTTGAAGTCGCACACGGGAGCATCGACATAGATGGAGGCCACCCGGTCAGGATGAAGCGCCGCCCAATTAAAGGCAAAGAGCCCGCCGCGGCTGAAACCTTCCAGCGTCGTCTTCTTCGAAAGCTCGTGTGCCTCCACCAGATGGTCGTGAAAGGCATCCATATGTTTCATTGCCACCGGTGCACCGTACAGGTCCTGTACGTCGATGTAGGCGACATGATAGCCCCTTCCGAGCAGGGCGATGTCGGCCTGCGGTTCGTGGCCGAAGAATTCGGTCCGCCAGATCCAGGGGTGTCCCTCCGCTGCATACTTCGGGCGCACCAGCAGCGCCTTGCGCCCGTCCACCGTGAAATCCAGCCGCTCGTAGCCCGACCACTCCGAGACCTCCGCCGCTTTCACGATCCCGTATGCCGCTAGCATCTCCTCGGCGCGCCGCACCGCCTCCGGGAGAGGCAGGCCTACGGGTAACCCGGGGCGGCTATGCTTCGTCGCGGTGAGCCAGGCATCCCGCAGCATCCTCGCCCGGCGGTAGAGGAGTTCGCGCGAAGCCTCGTTGCCGATGTCGGGAGGTTCCTTGGCTCCCAGGATCGGCCAGAGCCCTTTCACCACCGCCTCGGCGATGAAGCGGTGGCCATCCTCGCCCGGGTGGACCCCGTCCTTGGCATAGACGAAGGCGGGATCTTTCGCCTCCGCCGCCGTGATCGCCACGCGGAGATCGGGCCGGATATCGATGACTTCCCATCCCAGTGCCCGGTTCGTCACCAGCCAGGCGGTCTGCGCGTCCAGCACCTTGTCGTAATAATGGGCCTCGCCGGGCGGCAGGTCAGGGCGGTTGAGAGGAGGGGTTACGAAGATGATCCGCGCCCCACTCTCGTCCGCCTTGGCCCTCAGAAGGGTCATTCCCTCCTTATAGGCGTTCATGCGCGCCTCATCTTCCGGCAGGTAGATGCCGTCGTTCATCCCGTAGCAGGCAATGATCAGGGTCGGCTTGAATTTATCGAGCACCCGCCCGAGCCGTTCGTGGATGCAAGGCCGGGGGAATTCACCGCCGGCATGGCCCGTCTCCGAGAGGCCGGAGGTCGTTTCGCTGCCGAGGCCCATATTCACGATTTCGCAATCGGCGTAGCCGGGATCGCTGCGCAGGGCCGCCTCTACCCGTGCGGCCCAGCGGCCGTCCCAGGTGATGCTGTCCCCGAGAAAAAGAACCCGGGTTTCCGTACCGCGCGACGCCAGGGGAAGCAAAAGCAGGAACAGGGCGAACAGGAGCTTCATCGGGAGATGAAAACGCCCCGGGAGCGGCGGATCTAGCAAGATCCGCGCTGCCGGGGCTGAATGAAGGCCGGTGAGCCGTGCGGTCAGGCCGGGATCAGATTCTTCACCGCCTCGCGCTCTTCGAGCAGCTCGTTGATGGTGGCGTCGATCTTGCCCTGGCTGAAGGCATCGACGGGCACGCCTTCGACGACTTCCCAGGTGCCGTTGGTGACGGTGCGGATCGGCATGGAGGCCATGATGCCCTTCGCGATGCCGTAGTGATTGCCATCGGAGTAAATCGCAACGCTATGCCAGTCACCGGCCGGGGTCGGATTGACGAGGCTCACGACGGTGTCAATGGCCGCATTCGCGGCGGAGGCGGCGGAGGAAGCCCCGCGGGCCTTGATGATCGCGGCACCGCGCTGCTGGACCGTGGCGATGAATTCGCCCTTCAGCCACTCGTGATCGCCGATCACGTCGGTAGCCGCCTTGCCCGCGATCTTCGCGTTGGTGAAATCGGGATACTGGGTGGCGGAGTGATTGCCCCAGATGCAGACGTTGGTGACCTCCGAGTGGTGCGCGCCGGCCTTTTTCGCGAGCTGGCTCTTGGCGCGGTTCTCATCGAGGCGGGTCATCGCGAAGAAGCGCTCCTTCGGCACGCCATCGGCGTTGGAAGCGCAGATCAGGGCGTTCGTGTTGCACGGGTTGCCGACCACCAGGGTGCGGACGTCGGCGGCGGCATTGCGCGCGATCGCCTGGCCTTGGCCGGTGAAGATCTTGCCGTTGATGCCCAGCAGATCGCCCCGTTCCATTCCCGCCTTGCGCGGCACGGAGCCGACGAGCAGGGCCCAGTTTGTTCCGCGGAAGCCTTCGTTCAGGTCCGCGGTCGGCACGACCTCCCGGAGCAACGGGAAGGCGCAATCGTCCAGCTCCATCACCACGCCTTCGAGGGTGGGCAGCGCGGGCTCGATCTCGATGAGGCGGAGATTCACCGGCTGGTCGGGACCGAAGAGCGCGCCGGAAGCGATGCGGAAGAGCAGGGCATAGCCGATTTGGCCGGCGGCGCCGGTCACGGAGACGGTGATAGGTGCTTTCATGGAATGGCTGCGAGTCGCGGACACGGGTGTAAGCCCCGCGCCCGCGTGCGGTCAACCGCGGAGCTTCCGCGCAAGGGCAAGGATTTTTTCCTGTCCGGGATGCTTAACCGGTGTTAATCACCTATCATCCGATGGCCGCGCGGCGGAAAAAGACCACGAGCGTGAAATTGAAGCGACTGGAAGCCCAGACGCGGGTCATCTGTACCTTCAACCGGATCATCTTCGCGGTGATGGCGCTGGTGCTCGGGATGGCAGTGGTGGCTTCCGCCCTGCCGCAGAAGCGCAAGCTGGAAGAGCTGGAACGCAAGCTGGCACTCGTCCAGGAGGACGAGGCGCGCGTGCGGGCGGAGAAGGAGCACCGCGAGATCGAGTACCGCGCGATGAAGGAGGATACCGCCTTCCTGGAGCTGAAAGCGATGGACCGGCTGAACCTCCATCGGGAGGGCGAGCGGATCTACCGCATCAAACGGCCGGAGAATTAGAAATCCGCAGCGGCATGGAGAATGACATCGAGCGCGTGCTGGTGGATGAAGAGGTGATCCTCAAGCGGCTCGATGTGATGGCCCGGGAAGTCCGGAAGGATTTCCCCGGCGAGGTGCTGGTGGTCGTGGTGCTCATGAAGGGCGCGTTCGTCTTCGCGTCCGATCTCTTGCGCCGCGTGCCCCGCCTGCTGGAAATCGAGTGCATCAACGTGGCGAGCTATCACGGCGGCACCGAGAGCAGCGGCACGGTGGATTTCCTGGATCACAAGCTGCCCGACGTGAAGGGGCGGAAGGTGCTGCTGCTGGACGATATCCTCGATACCGGCCGCACGCTGAAGGCCGTGCGGGACCGCTTGCTCGAAGAGGGCGCGACCGAGGTAAAGACCGGGGTGCTGCTGGCAAAGGACAAGAAACGGGCGGAAGCCGTGGAGGCTGACTACGTGGGCTTCTTCATCGCCGATGAATTCGTGGTCGGCTACGGCCTGGACTACCGGGGCCGCTACCGGAACCTGCCATATGTAGGCGTGCTCAAGGAGGAGGCGCAGTAAGCTGCCGCAGCGGGAAAATCTCCACATCCACCTGCCCGACCCATAGGAGCGATCCGGGCGCCCCGTCCGGCTCGGGAAGGCCGTTCCATTTCACCGGCAGCGTGGACCACAGGGGGCATTTCGCGGGTGCCCACCGGTAGGGCGCATGGAATACCCGTCCGTGATAGAGTCGTCCGTTCCTGCCGCTCGAAAACAGAACGTAGCGTTCGAGCAGGAAGAACTCGAGCGTGCCCGGCGCCGCTTCCCGGGCTTCGCCGGCGGGGCCGTATTCATAGGAAGCCTCCTCCGTTTCGCCCTTGCGGAGGCAGCGATAGCGCGAGTGGCCTCGCTCGCCACCGCAGCGCATCCGCGCGTGCTTGTAAGGTAGCAGGAAGAGTTTGCGCGCCAGCTCAACGGCGACCGGCTGGTTGCAATCGAGAGACAGGAACCACACTCCCGGCTGCCCGGACTCGTCGTGGACGTAGATCCTGACGTTCAGCTCCAGGAACCAGGAAAGGCCGGGAACCGCCGGCAGGAGGACCGGCCGGACCCGCTCCATCAGGAACGGGACGACACCTAGCCAAGCCTGTCCTTGGTGAAGATCGAGGTGAAGGCCGGGCGGGATCAGCGGCTTTAGAAGCTCCGGGTCAACAGACCAATGGAGAAACAGGAGCCGGGACCAGCGCTGCTTCATCACCGGCCGTCCCGCCGGACGTGCCCGAACCGCGAGGCGGTGCTCCAGGGACGGAAGGTTCACGGGTAGTCGCTCCACCGGCCGCGACTTTACCCCGGACCGGCGCGCAGTGCTAGAGAGCCGCCAGGATTTTCTCCATCCGCTTGCCGTATTCCACGTAGCTGTCGAAACACTGCTGCCAATCGACCTGCGACTGGTCTTTCACGTGGAAGACGGTCGCGACATGGGGCTCGATGGCGACCCAGCCGTCGTAGCCGCGCGATTTCGCATCCGCCAGGATCTCAGGGATCTTCGCATCGCCCTCCCCGGGCATGGTGTAGATAGGCTCCACGCCCTCGAGGGCGGGGCTGATGCAGTCCTTGACGTGGATGTGGACCACGTGGTCGCGGACCGCTTTCCAGAATTCCCAAGGATCCTGCCACGGATGGGGCTCGCCCTTGGACCGGTCGCGCTGGAAAAGCGGATTGCCGGTATCGAAGACCAGCTGCAGGCCCGGGATCTCATCGACCAAGCGGAGCGTGTGCTCGGCCGAGAAGCCGCCCCAGTTCATGCAATTCTCGTGGATGGCGGTGAGGCCGGCGTCGGAAAAGCGTTTCACGATTTCCCGGAGCCTGCGGAAGCGCTCCTGCTCCTGCTGGTCCTCGCCCCAGGGCTCCTGCGCGTAAGACATCACGCGGATGAGCTGCGTGCGGAGACGCTTCATGCGCGGGATGGCGCGGTCGATCTCGGCGAGCGTGATGTCGAAATCGCTGCCGATCTTCTTCCCCCAGTTCGCGATCAGGGAGCCGAATTCCGGGACCTGGATTCCCTCCGCGTCCAAGCGATCGGCGACGGCGTTGAACTTGTCCTCGGGCAGCTCGTGCAGGTTCACGCCATCCACCATGCGGGCGGAGATGGCGGACCATCCGAGCGACTTGGTCGCGCGGATCTGCGTTTCAAGGTCGCGGCCTGCTTCGTCGGCGAATCCGGTGAGTTTCATGGAAGAAAAATGGCAAGGGAGCGGCGTCTCAAGCGCGTCAGAACGCGATGCCGTCGTAGAGCTCTTGCAGAGGTAGCTCCGCATCGATTTCCGGGAGGGTGATCACGGCGTCGGTGCCGGTGTATTCTTCCGCTTCGAATCCTCCGGAAGCCTTCCTGCGATGTACGGTGACGCGGGCTGCATCAGGCTCGACGAGGAGCAGTTCCCTCAATGTCCCGATCATCAGATAAGCTTCCCTCTTTTCGGTCAAATCGACGCGGCGGGTGGAGTCGCTGAGTACTTCCACGATCACCACGGGATGATCCTGAAAGTGGTCCGTGTCGGGATTCCGGCGGCACACGACCATGGCGTCGGGATAGTAGAAGCGGGTGTGATGGGGCAATTCGATACGGACCTTTGCGTCGCTATTGAAAGGCCGGCAGTCTCTTCCCCGGAGCCGCGCCGCCAAAGCGGCCAAAGCATTGGATGAGATAGCGCTGCGGCGGTTATTTCCCCCCGCCATCGCATGCACGACTCCACCGAGGTATTCGTGCTTAACGTCCGAGCCTTCTTCGCCGGTGAGATAGTCGGCGATGCTCACGGGAGCAGGGGGAGGCTGGGCGGTCATGCGGGGAGCTTAGCGGACGATGGTTCCGGCGGCAACGGGAACGAGAGGTGGCTTAGAGTTCCACCCGCTTGCCGCCGTTCTGTGCGCTTTCGTAGATCGCGCGGATCAGCGCCACCGGCTTGCGGGCCTCGGTGGCGGAGGTGGTGGGTTCGCGGCCCTCGCGGATGGCGTTGACCACTTCCTCGAAATTCCGCTGGTGCTGGTAGAAATTGATCGCCTTCGGGTCATTCGCGCCGAGTCCGGCTCCTTGTCCCTTCATCAGCGTGGAGCGGATCTCCGCATCCTCCGTCTTCTCGATCATGAAGTCCCACAGCTCGAACGCCTCATCGGCCAGAAAGACGGAGCCTTCGGTGCCGCAGAGTTGCACGCGGGCCGGATGGCCCTCCTTCGACCACGTGCAGGTGGAGCCTTCGATCACCCCGCGCGCGCCGTTTTCGAACTCCAGGATGGCGACGGCGATGTCCTCCACCTCGATGTCGGTGTGGGCGAGGCAGGCGGTATTCGCCTGCACGGCCTTCACCGGCCCGGCGAGATAGAGAAGCGCGTCGATGGTGTGGATCGATTGGTTCATCAGCGCGCCGCCGCCGTCGAGCGCCCAGGTGCCCCGCCAAGCGGCGGAATCGTAGTAGGCTTGGTCGCGATACCACTTCACGTAGCAGGAGGCGGAGGTGAGCTTACCGAAGCGACCTTCATCGGCGGCTTTCTTGAAGGCATCCATGCCCGGGTGAAAGCGGCGGTTCAGCACGGCTGCGACCGTCTTCCCGTTGGCCTTCGCCGCGGCGATGAGCTGATCGATACGCTCGGTCGTGATCTCCAGCGGCTTTTCGCAGATGACGTGCTTTCCCGCGTTCAGGGCGGCCAGGGAGGGATCGAGATGGGCGCCGGAAGGGGTGCCGACGGTCACGACTTCCAGTTCCGGATCCGCAAGGAAGGCGGTCAGATCGGAGTAAGCTTTCGCGCTGTATTCCACGGCGAGTTTTTCGGCCGCATCACCCCGCAGGTCGAAGACCGAGTGCAGTTCGCCGCCGGTCATGGCGGTAATGGCCTTGGCATGGAAATGGCCGATCATGCCGGCACCGATGATTCCGAATTTCATGTCCTTTTATTGAAATATCGCGGGTTTGGCTGCGTGTCGCGAGCTGTATGACAAGATGCCCGCGGACTTCGCTGGGGCAAGAAAAGCCGTCAGCTCGGGGATTGTCGAGAAGGAGCTTCACCCCCGCTCTCTTTCATGCTTGCCGGGGAGGGCCGGGCACTCTGGAGTCGGGAAACTCAAGAACGTTCACCTAATGGCCAACTTGTCCGACAACTCTGCTCCGTCCGCGAACGGCTGGTGGTCCCAGCTCGTCCCTTACCAGCGTCTGGTATTCGTGGTGGCGACCTTGGCCTGGCTCTTCGATTGCCTGGATCAGCAGCTCTTCAATCTGGCGCGCAGCCCAGCGATGAAGTCGCTTCTGGGCGATCAGCAGACGATCAATCTGTTCGGCGAGATCCCGATCGCGGCGGGCGCCTTGGCGACCTCGATTTTCGTGATCGGCTGGGCGACCGGCGGGATGATCTTTGGTTCGCTCGGCGATCGCTTCGGGCGCGCGCGCATGCTCTCCATCACCGTGCTGCTGTATTCCATCGCCACCGGGCTATCCGCCTTGTCGACAAGTTTCACGGATTTCGCCGTTTACCGTTTCATCACCGGCCTGGGCGTGGGCGGCGTCTTCGGCCTCGCGGTGGCGCTCGTGGCGGACACGGTGCCCGGCCATATCCGGCCGAGGGCGCTGGGAGTGCTCCAGTCTTTCTCCGCGGTTGGGAACGTGGCCGCCGGAATCATCGGCCTTTCCATCGCGATGACGGCCATCGGGGAAAAGGACTCCTACTGGAAATGGCTTTTCGTCATCGGCGCGTTACCGGCCTTCCTCGTCGCAACCATCCAGCTCCGCATGAAAGAGCCGGAAGCATGGCGTGAATCGCGCGACCGGGCGATCGCCCAGGGGAAACGCTCCGGTTCCTACCGCGATCTCTTCGGGCACAAGACCTGGCGGAAGCACGCGCTGCTCGGCGTCGTCCTCTCCTGCGCCGGAGTCATCGGCTTGTGGGGGATCGGGGTGTTCTCCTCGGACTTGGTGGGCGAGATCGTCGCTCACAATTTCACCAAGGCCGGTGCCACGGTCGCAGCCGTCAACGAAGGCCGGCAGTTCTGGATGTCCCTCAATTTGCTCGTCTTCAATGTGGGTGCCTTCGCGGGGATGCTGATCTTCACCCGCATCGCCGTGGCGCTGGGACGCAAGAAGGCGTTTCTCATGTTCTTCGCGGGATCCTTGGTCGTCACGGTCTTCGTTTTTCAGATGATCGGGAAACTCAACGGGCGCTGGGACATCCTGTGGATGGCCCCGCTGATGGGCTTCTTCCATCTGTCGGTTTTCGCCGGCTTCTCGATCTACCTTCCCGAGCTGTTCCCGACCCGGCTTCGCGCCACGGGAGTGTCGTTTTGCTATAACGTGGGCCGTTATCTTGCGGCGTTCGGGCCCTTCACGCTCGGAGCCTTGGCTGCCAAGTTCGGGAAAGAAGCCCAGGATCTCGCCGTGGCGGAAGCCGCTCCCGGAATCGGTGATGCCGCTCTTGCGGCCCTCAAATCCGCGGCAAAGATCGACGCCTTCCGCGACGCCGCTTCGTGGATGTGCCTGATCTTCCTTCTGGGAATTATCGTGCTGCCCTTCCTGCCGGAAACCAAGGACCAGCCGCTCCCGGAAGACTGATCACGCCTCGCCGAAAAAGCAGCGCAGATTGGCGAGGCTTTCCGTGGCGATGGCTTCCGGACTCGGCGTGTAGTCGAAGACCTCCACCGAGATCCAGCCGTCGTAAGCCGTGTCCCGCAGGGCTTCCACAATGGGCTCGTATTCCACCGCGCCCATGCCGGGACCGCGGAGATTCGGATCGTTCGCGTGGAAATGGACGGTCCAGTCCTTGCTCTCCCGGATCACTTGGCCGATCGGCTTGTCCTCGTAGCTCATGGCCTTCACGTCCAGGTGGAGCCGGCACGCCGGGTGACCGACCGCTTGGCAGAGCCGGATGGTTTCCGCGGCGGTGGTGAGGAAATTGGTCTCCACGTGGCCGAGCGGTTCCATGGCGATGGTCACGCCGAGTGGTCCGCAATGTTCCGCCGCGGCGCGGAGGACTTCCGTAGCACGGGCAAAGGCGTCTTGGTAAGCCCATTCCGGATCGAGCGACCGCTGCACGGGGCTACCCCATACCAAGACCGTGCCGCCCATCGCGTGGCAGAGATCGGCGAGGTGCTTCGCGCGGTCCGTCGTCGCTTTTCTCATGGCGTCGTCCGGAGTTGTCAGGTGAAAGCCGGTGGTTTTCGCCAGCAGCCAGTGAAGGCCTACCACTTCCAGCCCG
>CAMPGU010000133.1 GCA_946885645.1 uncultured Haloferula sp. | reverse complement strand
GGCGCGTGGGGTATGTCGGGATCACCACCGAGGAGATTCCTTTCGCCCACGCGCCGGGTTTCCATGGGCGGGAACTCAGCTGTCTCGCCTCACGCAACGCGCTTCCGGGGGATTTCCAGGAGATCATCGCCCTGATGGGTGAAGGAGCGATCGATACGCAAAAGTGGATCACACACCGGATCGCTTTCGATTCCGTCGTCGGGGATTTCCACAACTTCACGGATCCGGCGATCGGGGCCATCAAGGTGATGATCGACGTTAGATGATCCGTGCGGAGCCACCGCATTAGATTTCGGGTGTCTCCCCTCCGTTCGCCGATGCCATTGATTCGTATCAGCGACGCTTGGTTTGGCAGAAGCGGCCGGGGAAAATAGAAGATCATAGATTCCACCGGATTGCACGGCGGAGAAACCCGAAGATCAAGAAACCCGCGCCGCCGCGCCCGTCTTTTAGACGCCGGTGCGTACCTTCCTGCGTATTCCGCAGGGAAGCGTCCGCGGGAAACCCAAACCCAAGCAATGCTAGTGAAACCCAATCCATCGCTCGCCGTTGGTTCGGGCGTGGTGCCCGTGATGGCACCACGATCCCGTGAAAGTGCCGGAGCCGGCACTCATCATCCTTCCATGGAGGGAGGCGGCTACCTGAAGGTGGCTGCCGTGTGTCTGGCTGCCGCCGCTGCATGCGTGGTGGATGCCGGTGCGCATCCGCTGACCTTCAAGTCCACGCTCAGCTATGCTGCCACGCAGCCTTCGGGCGGTGCGGCGAGCATTTCGAACTGGACCGGGGCGGCCTTCGACGCGGCCAACATCGGCGGCTCCGGCGTGAATGCCGACGGCGGCGCGGACAACGGCACGGCCAACGACGCAGGCACGCGGGTGGCCGGCGGCCAGCCGATACAGGGGCAGACCTTCACCACCGGCTCCAATGCCAACGGCTACGAGGTGACCGGCATCAGCGTGCGGATGGCGGGCTACACCGGCAACACGGCGAGCGGTGCCAACCAGACCTCCTGGAACCTCGGCCCGACCAACGGCCCGATCCACGCCATGATCGGCAGGATCAACGGCACGACGCACAGCACCGTATCGGTCCAGAATTTCATGGCCGGAGGCGAGGGCCACCCCGGCGCCGGCAGCAGCGCCAACGGCACGGGCACCTACCTGACCTTCAACCTGCCCTTTCCGGTGCATCTCGAGCCGGACACGACCTACGGCTTCGACCTGGCCATCGGCAATGGCTCGGGCAACCACTTCGAGTGGCTCGGCACGAGCGACAATCCCTATGCCGGCGGGACCGCCTACACGCGGACCTGGGGCGGGCCGGTCACGGCGGTCGCCGGCGACCGCGTCTTCCAGGTGAACATGACGGCATCAGCCGCGCCCTATGCGCCCTTCGTGCATCCGGGGGCGCTGCACACGCAGGCGGATTTCGACCGCATGAAGGCCAGGATCGCCGCGGGTGCCGAACCGTGGCAAACCAGCTACGACCGGCTCGCGGCCAGCGCCTACGCCCAGACCGGTTGGCCTGCCTACAACGTGGACTACATCAACCGCGGCGGCTCGGGGTCCAACAACTACACCCGCAGCCAGCAGGACGCGCAGGCGATCTACCAGCTCTCGCTGCGCTGGAAGCTCACCGGCAACACCGCCTATGCGGACCGGGCGGTGCAGATCGCCAACGTCTGGTCGGACCTGATCGGGATCACGGGCGATTCCAACGCATCGCTGGCCGCCGGCATCTGCGGCTACCTCTTCGCCACGGGCGGCGAGATCCTGAGCACCTACCCCGGCTGGCCCGCGGCGGAGAAGCAGGCCTACAAGGACATGATGATGCGGGTGTTCTATGCCGGAAACGCGGATTTCCTCTGGCGCCACCACGGCACCCCCGTGAACAAGGGCGGCAACACCCACTACCGCCTCAACTGGGACACCGCCAACATGGCCTCGATGGCCGCCATCGGCATCCTCTGCGACAACCGCGCGGTTTACGAGCAGGCGGTGGACTACTTCAAGAACGGCCCGGGCAACAGCCGCGTCGAGCGCGCGGCGTGGTATATCCACCCCGACGGCACCGCGCAGACCGAGGAGAGCGGCCGCGACCAGCCGCACAATCAGGGCGGCTGGTACGCGATGGGGCTGCTTTGCCAGATGGCCTGGAACCAGGGCGACGACCTCTTCGGCCACGACAACAACCGCGTCCTGCGCGCCTACGAATACAACGCGAAGTACAACCTCGGGAACGACGTGCCCTGGGTGTACCACCGCAACACCACCCTGAGCTACACCGAGACGCTCTCGGAGGCCGGCCGCAATATCGGCGGCTACCCCGCCCACGAGCTGATCTACAACCACTACGCCAACGTCAAGGGCATCGCCGCGCCGTGGAGCAAGCTCGGCATGAACGCGATCCGGCCCGAGTGGGTCACCGTACCCGGCGGCCATCCCTCCGGGCAGGACCACCTCGGCCTCGGCAGCCTGACCTACGCGCGGGAGGACACCGGCACCGCTGCCGCTCCCGCGGGCCTGCTCGCCCAGTGGGGGAAAAATCAGGTCGTCCTGAGCTGGTGGGGCAGCGCCACGGCGACGAGCTACCAGATCCAGCGCGCCACCAGCCCCGCGGGTCCCTATGCGACCCTCGGCACGGCCGTCGAACCGGAGCTCAACTTCACCGACACCTCCGTCGTCAACGGCGGCAGCTACTACTACAAGGTCGTCGCCGTCACCCCGGCGGGCAACCTCCAGAGCACCCCGCTGCCCGTGAACCAGGCCCTCGTGTCCAGCTACACCTTCGAAGGGAACACGAACGACGGCACCGGCACCCGCAACGCGACAGCAAGGGGTGGCGCCACCGCCCCCGGCTACGCCGCCGGTTTCGGCGGCGGGCAGGCGATCTCGCTCAACGGCAGCGACCAGTACGTCCAGCTCCCGGTCCACTCCGGCCTCTCGCGCGACCTCACCCTTTCCGCCTGGGTCTATTGGAACGGCGGCAACGCTTGGCAGCGGGTCTTCGACTTCGGCAGCGAGATCGAGAAATTCATGATGCTCACCGTCAAGGACGGCAGCGGCAAGATCGCGTTCACCATGACCACCTCGCGCGGCACCGACGGCACGATCGCGCTCGCCGGACCCGCGATGCCGGTCGCCACCTGGACGCACCTGGCCGTCACCTTCAACGGCGAGACCGCCACCCTCTACGTCAACGGCCTGCCGGTCGCGGCCGGTTCCTCGCCGCGGCTCACCCCGATGTTCAGCCAGACCTTCTGCTACCTCGGCCGCAGCATGTACAACGGCGACGCCTACTTCAACGGCCGCATCGACGACTTCCGCATCCACAACTACGGCCTCAGCGGCAACGAGATCCACAACCTCTGGGGACAAGGCGGCGGCAACAGCGCCCCCGCTTTCACCGCCGACCCGATCCTCAAGGCCGCCGCCACCGAGGACGCCGCCTACACCGGACAGACCCTGGCCGGCAGCGCGACCGACACCAACGGCGGCACGCTGGCCTACAGCAAGGCGACCGGTCCCGCGTGGCTTGCCGTCGCCGCGGATGGAGCGCTTTCCGGCACGCCGGGCAATGGCGACGTCGGCGTGCAGCTCGCCGTCGTCCGCGTCACCGACTCCAGCGGAGCCACCGACGACGCGAACCTCTGGATCACGGTGAACAATGTGAACGATGTGCCGGTGTGGAGCAGTTCCTCGTTGACGAAATTGACGGTGAGCGCGGGGCAGACATACCTCACCGCCTCGCTCGCGGGCGACGCCTCGGATATCGATGCGGGTGCCGAGCTTAGCTTCAGCAAGGTCTCCGGGCCATCGTGGCTGACCGTGACCAGCAGCGGCACGCTCTTAGGAACGCCCGGTGCCGCGGACGCAGGTGTAAACACCTTCACCGTGCGCGTCACCGACAACACCGGCGCTTTCACGGACGTGACGCTCACCATCACCGTCTTGGCTCCCGGATTGCGTGCGCATTATGCCTTCGAGGGAAATGCCGACGACAGCCTGGGCAACCACCACGGCACGGCGACGGGCACCCCCGCTTACGCCACGGGTCATCAGGGAGATGCCATCGTGCTCGACGGCTCGGACGACTACGTGACCCTGCCCGCCGATGCCGCGGACTACCAGGACATCACCGTCGCCGCCTGGGTATTCTGGAATGGCGGTGGCGCGAATCAACGCGTCTTTGATTTCGGCAACAACACCTCGCAGTATCTTTTCCTTTCTCCGAACTCCGGCGGCTTGCGCTTCGCCATCAAAAACGGCGGCAGCGAACAGGCAGTCACCACGGGGACCATTGCCACGGGCCAGTGGACGCACGTCGCGGTCACGCTGAAGGCCGACACGGCCACGCTTTATGTCAACGGCAATGCCGCCGCCTCCAACAACTCGGTGACGATCAACCCGGGCGACTTCAAGCCGACGGTGAACTACATCGGCAAATCGCAATGGCCGGATCCCTTGTTCAACGGCAGCATCGATGGCTTCCGGATCTACAATCACGCGCTTGATGCCGCGGCCATCCAGACGCTGGCGGCGGATGGCACCGCCCATCTGAAGTTCGACGAGAGTGTCGGCACGGTGGCAGCGGACAGTACCGGCAACGGCAGCACCGGCACGCTTGTGAACGGCCCGACCTGGGCTGCAGGCAAGACGGGCAATGCGATCAACCTCGACGGCTCCAACGACCATGTGACGCTTCCCGGCGGTGCGATCGGCGGTTTGACCACCGCGACCTTCGCCGCGTGGGTGAATCTCGATGCGCTGGCAAACTGGCAGCGTGTCTTCGATTTCGGCACGGGCACAAACAACTACCTGTTCCTGACGCCGAGGTTCTCCAGCACCGGCACGGTCCGTTTCGCGATCCGCACTCCCTCCGTCGGCGAGCAGATCATCAACGGCACCTCGGCCTTGGCCACGGGGAGCTGGCAGCACGTCGCGGTGGTACTCAACGGAGCGACCGGCACGCTTTACGTCAATGGCGTGCAGGTGGGGCAAAACACGGCGATGACCCTGAATCCGTCCTCGCTCGGTGTCACGACGCAGAACTACCTCGGCAAGTCGCAGTGGAACGATCCCTACCTGGACGGCCGCGTCGATGACTTCCGCATCATGGGGCGGGCGCTGACCGCCACGGAAATTGCCTGGCTTGCCGGTTCCATACCCGCCCCCGGCGGTCCCTCCGCCACGGCGGGGAATAACCAGGTGGCATTGTCGTGGAGTGCTGTCAGCGGGGCGTCTAGCTACATCGTAAAACGCGCGACATCGAGTGGCGGACCTTTTTCGAACCTCGCCGTCGGCCTCACCGGCACCACCTTCACCGACACAACCGCGGCAAATGGAACGACCTATTACTACCAGATCGTGGCCGCGAGCGCGCTCGGCGAAGGGATAGCCGCGATTCTCACGGCGACTCCGCTGCCCCCGGCACCCGGAACGCCAGCCGGACTCGCCGGCAACGGCTGGACCGGTGCGGGAGCTTTGCTCTGGACGCCCGTCTCCGGGGCGGCGACCTACACCGTGAAACGCTCCACCACGAGCGGCAGCGGTTACGCTGCCATCGCCAGCGGCGTCGCGACGGCCTCATATACCGACACCTCGGCCGTGGACGGCACCACCTACTACTACGTCGTTTCCGCCACCAATGCCGGCGGAAGCAGCGGCGACTCCGCGCAGGTCGCCGTCACCTCGACCTATCCGGAGGTGCATCACACGTTCGACGACGCCAGCGGCACCACCGCTGCGGATGCCAGCGGCAACGGCTGGACCGCCACTCTGGTGAATGGACCGGTATGGAGCGTCGGCCGCAGCCACGCCTCGGTCGATCTGGACGGGGTCAACGATCACGTCACCTTCCCCACCAGCATCGTCAACGGCCTGACCGCCTGCACGATCAGCTTTTGGGCGAACCTGGACTCGACCTCGAACTGGCAACGCTTCTTCGACTTCGGGAACAACACCACCAGCAACATGTTCCTGACGCCGCGCAACGGGGCGAACGGCAACCTGCGGTTCGCCATCACCACCTCCGGCGGCAATGGTGAACAGCGTATCGAAGGCACCGGCACCTTCCCCGCCACCGGCTGGCACCATGTGACGGTGACCTTGAGCGGGTCCACCGGCACGCTTTACCTCGACGGTACGCAGGTGGGGCAAAATACCTCGATGAGCCTCACGCCGACAAGCTTGGGCGCCACGGCCAGCAATTACTTCGGCCGCTCGCAATACTCCGATCCCTATCTGGCCGGGCGCATGGATGACTTCCGGGTCTATGGGCGGGCGCTGACGGCATTGGAAGTCGCCTCGCTGATGGCCGGCAGCCCCGTGGGTCTTGTCGGGACTCCAGCGACTCCGACGGCGACCCCCGGGATCGGGCTCATCACGCTGTCCTGGCCCGCCGTACCCGGGGCCAGCGGCTATGACGTCCTGCGCTCCACCGTCAGCGGCGGGCCCTACACGCTTGTCGCCTCGAACCTGAGCGGCACCAGCTTCACCAATGCGGGACTTAGCGCCGGCTCCACCTTCTACTACGTCGTCGCAGCCTACACCGCCACCAGCGAAGGCATGAACTCCGCCCAGGCAAGTGCGACGGCGCAATAGACACACACCAGATTCCGGGGGGGATACCTGGCCTGCGTCGCATCCGTGCGGCGCGGGCCAACCGGAGAACCGGTGAAGCCCTGCTTCTCCGGGCGGAGGCGAATGAACGCTCCCGCGGAGCTCGGTGATCTCGATCGCTTAGCGAAGCTGCCAAATTATTAGGAAGTTGACGCTTTAAGGAGATGATGATATCACGGCAATCCATTTCATCAAAAATTCCAATTCGCGCGACCCGGTCCATGGCATCAAACCACCGCGCGCGGATGCCAGACGATTTCTGAAACTGTTAGCCCCCTCTGATACGCATCGGGGGATGCTCCGTTGAAATCCGGCGCATAAAATTGCCAATACTCCGGCGGCCGGAATCCGAACCCAATCCAAGGTTCCGCTGCCATTGCCTCCTTGCCATGAAAACCCACCATTCCCTCCTCGTGTGCGGCACCGCCACGATTCTCCTCTCCATTCATTCATCCCCGGCCGCAGTGGCGACTTGGGACGGATCCATCGACGGCAACTGGACCAGTGCCGCGACGGGCGACAGCAATTGGGCCGGCGGTGCCGGTACGGATGGCTTGGCCATCGCCGGCGACTCGCTGGTGTTCACCTCCGCCACCGGCGTGGGAGGGACTACCTTGAACAACGATAACGCCGCGAATACCAGCTTTGCGGGGATCACCTTCGACGCCGGGGCTCCCGGTTACACGATCAACGGCAACGCGATCACCCTCACCGGCGACCTCGTCAACAACTCGGCGAGCCTCCAGACCCTCACCACCGACCTGACCTACACCGGCCTGCGCCTGGTCAACACCGCAGCGGGCGACATCGAGCTGGGCGGCGTGCTTTCCGGAACCGGCGGCGTCTTCCAGAAGCTCGGCACGGGAACCTTGCGCCTGACCGGCTCCGGCACCATCGGTACCGCCACGAGCGGCTCGGCGCCCAATACGATCTTCCCTCTGGATCTCCGCGCCGGCAACATCACGATCGATAGCGCCGGGGCCTACGCCGTGACAGGCGAGGCGGCCATCGGCTCGAATGACGGCGCAGGTGCGGGAGGGGTGGGCAACAACGTGAATCTCACCGTGGAGAACGGAGCGCTCAACGTGAGCAGCTGGTTTTCCGTGGCGCGCGGCAATGGCACCGGATCGGTGTCCTCCGACGTGGTGCTGAACAACGCCTCCACCTTGACCGTGGTGAACTTCGGCCTCGGCTTCAACAACGGCAGCGCGCTGAACACGTCCAGAGGCTCGGTGACGCTCAACGACACCTCGATCTTCACGGTCAGCAACAACAACGCCAACTTCAACTTCGGCGAGTCCGCGGGATCATACGGCACGATGACGCTGAACGGCTCGTCGAAGCTGGTGCACAACGGTGGCTCCACCGGCACCAAGATCGGTCTGGCGGGCACCGGCGTCCTGGACATCGCGAGCGGCAACGCGATCGTGGACGTGCGCAACCTCATCATCGGCCAAGGCACGAACGGCGTGGGCGCGGTGTACAACCACGGCACGCTCAAGTCGGTCGGCTTGGACGGGCTTTTCCTCGGCGACGGCGTGGGCAGCGCGAGCTATTTCCTCAACGACAATAGTGGCGCCGCTGTCGCGAACGACAACGCGGCCACCATCGTGGGCGGCATCGGGAATAACTCCGCCTCCGTGATCGACGTGACGAGCGGCACGCTGTCCGGCACCCGCGTCGGTGCCGGCTTCTTCAACAGTACCAACGCGACCAACACCCAGTTCAACGTCAGCGGCGGCGAACTGGCGAGCGGAGCAACCGGATTCCTTGTCGGCGATACCAACGCCCGCGTCAACAAGTGGGCGAACGTCAACGTGAGCGGTTCCGGCGTCTTCAGCAACGCTGCGGGAATCAATCTTTCCAACGCCAACAACGCCTCCAACACCGGCATCCTTTCGGTTAGTGCCGGGGGCACGGTGACAGCGGATACGATCGTGACCGGTGGAACGTCGAGCAACACCTTCGTCAATTTCGACAACGGCACGCTGCGCGCCAGCTCCGGCGCCACGGCCTCCCTGATCAGCGCGAATATCGACCGGGTGACCGTTTACTCCGGCGGTGCCGTGATCGACACCAACGGCTTCAACAAGAGCATCGACGCCGTGATCGCGGCCCCGGATGCAAACGGAACGACAACTTTCGGCGTCACCGCGATCAATCTGAGCGGGACCGGAACCGGCTACGAAGGCCGTCCGGTCGTGAAACTCACCGGCGGCGGCGGCACCGGGGCGACCGCGGTCGCCGACTTCAACGTCCTCACCGGCGAAGTGACCGGGATCACGATCACCAGCGCGGGCTCCGGCTACACCAGCGCACCCACCGTGACGATCCTGGGCGGCGGCGGCAGCGCCATCACGGGGACAGCGTCCACCGGTGGGGTTTCGGGCGGCGGCATCACGAAAACCGGCGGAGGCGTTCTCACCATCAACAGTGCGAGCACCTACACCGGCCCGACGGCTATCAGTGCCGGAACCCTGTACGTGAACGGTTCCCTCAACGGCACCTCCGGCACGAGCATCGCCTCAAACGCGACCCTCGGCGGCACCGGAGACATCCTCACCGGAACAGTCTCCTTCTCCGGTGCCGGCTTCATCAACGCAGGCAATTCGGTGGGTGAACTCGGGCTCGCGGCGGCCGATCTCACCGGCGGCACCTTGCTGGTGGAATACGATACCTCCACCCTCGACCTGATCGATTTGCTCGGCGTTGGGGGAGCTCTCGATATCGCGGGATCCGCCGTGGATTTCGACCTTCTGGGGTCCGGCTTGGACGGGATCTCAACCTACACCTTCGCCACCTACGGCAGCTTGACCGGGGGCAGCTTCTCGCTCGTGAATGATCTGCCTTCCGGCTACCTGATCGATTATGGCACCGGGACGAACAGCAGCATTTCGCTGGTGCCCGTTCCGGAAGCGCGGACCTTGCTGCTCGGCGGCCTCGGGGCGCTGATGCTGCTTCGCCGCCGACGGAGCGCCTCGATCGGTTGAACGGCGGGGACCGACGATTGCCGGCCGGGCGGACTGCAGAAGTCCGCCCCGGCCGTTTTTTTTGGGGGGGATGACCGTGCGCAACGATCAAACGAGCCTAAAAAGGGCTACTACGAACCCTCGAATCTCCGAACCGATTGAGGGGCGATGGAACGTACCGCAGAGGAAGGTCGCGGAGGAAGCACAGAGAGATGTCCGGTTGAGTGGGTTCGGGCGGCTGGTCCCGAGCTCGCCGGGGCTGCAGTCAGCAGCGATGGCTGGGACGTGGCCTGATTAGGCAAGTGACAGGCCGAACGGGTCGAGGGTGGAATCGGAGGGCCCGGCAATTTGTTCATAGTCCGCCCAGCGGACTTCCTCTCGCTCGTGGCCGACAATCCCGGATTCTATGGAATCGCGGGCACCATCTCGCACTGGCTGGAAGCGCCATGGAGAGAGGGATGGCTTAATCGTAATATTTTTGAGCCGCTCCATACAAGCGGTCCGCGTCTCGACCTGATACCATTTCCTCAATCTTCTGCGGGCTTTCAGCAAAACCCGGGAATCTGCCGGAACCGTGAAACCTTTGACCGAATCCCGAAATCCCGACCCCATAAGGAAGGCGGGTTCATCGCCGACGCAGAAAGACGTGGCCAAGGCACTCGGCATGGCCCAATCGACGGTCTCGATGGCTTTGCGGGGAGACGCATCGATCATGCCGCCAACACGGGAAAAAGTCCGCCAGGTAGCGGCTGCGATGGGCTACCACTTGAATCCATCCGGAGCCGCGCTCGCCCACTTGCGGCGGACCTCCAAGGTCCGGCCGGTGGAAGCGTCGCTCGCGTGGCTGAATGCCTGGCCTGATCCGGGGAAGTTGCGGCGCTACCGGGAGTTCGACTGCTATTGGCAGGGCGCTTCGCGCGCCGCCCTGGAGGCGGGCTATCGTCTGGACGAGTTCGTGGTGAACGACGAGCTTCCTCTACGGAAGTTGGGAAAAATCCTGCAGGCGCGCAA
>CAMPGU010000132.1 GCA_946885645.1 uncultured Haloferula sp. | reverse complement strand
CGGACTGGCCCTGCTCGGACTGGCCCTGCTCGGACTGGCCCTGCTCGGACTGGCCCTGCTCGGACTGGCCTTGCTCGGACTGGCCTTGCTCGGGCTGGCCTTGCTCGGGCTGACCTTGCTCGGGCTGGCCCTCAGGCCGGGCCGCTTCGCGCATCGCCTGCGCCGCTCCTTTGGCGGATTCGGCCGCCGTCTGATCCTCGCCTTTCGAAAGTGCCTCGCTCGCCTGCCTGGCTTCCGCCACCGCCTCGGGAAGAAGGTCCGCGGCTTCGCTCCGGCTTTCCTGTGCCTCGGCGAGTTGGCGGGCAGCTTCCGCCGCGATCTTCGCCTGCTCCTTTTCCAAGGCGCTGCGGACCGACTGCGCGGCATCCGGCGTTGGCGGTGTTTCCGCCGGCATTTGCCGCGATTGCTGCGCCAGCGCCTTCTGGGCTTCGCTCAACTCCCGGGCTTCGTCGGAAAGCCGGCTGGCTTCCTCCGCCTGGCGCGCCAGAACTTCGGCGCGTGCCTGCGGTTGCTCCCGCAATTGCTGCCGGAGGGCTTCCTCCACGTTGTGTTGCCGGTTTTGCCAATCCTCGGGAAGCGGCTTCGCCTGTGCTTGTTCTCCCGCTTGCTGCTCCGCTTGCCTCGCCAGCTCCTTCTGCTGCTGGGCCAGCTCTTGGAGGCGGGCGAGTTCCTCGATCTTCTGCCGGTCCTGGTCCATCCTATTGCGGACTTCCTCCAGCTTTTTGACCGCGGCCTCGGATTGCTCGCGCGCGTGATCCAGCTTTTCTTCCCGCTGCTGTTTGCCGTCCTGCAGGGGCGCGCTTTCCAATTCCTGCCGAGCCTGCGCGAGTTGCTCCGACGCCTCCCTTACGTCCTCCGCCTTGGTGGCATGCACGCTGTCCTCCATGCGCTGCGAGAGTTCCTCGAGCTTCTGCCGCGCTTCCGCCAGGCGATCCCGCGCTTCCTCGAAATGCTTCACCGCCTCCTTGCTAAGTTCCTGCCGCTCCATCTCCCCGCGATGCCAGTCCATCCGCTCGCGGGCCTCCCGTGCCGCCCGCATCGCCTGCTCGATCGTTTCGCGGGCACCCTCGTGCTCGGCGCGCATCTCCTGCCGTGCCAGGGATTCGGCGGCGTGGTCGATTTTCAGCAACAGCCATTCGGAATGGCCTACGCCGGGCCCCTTCCATTCCGCAGGCCGGGCATCGGCGGCACGGACCCGCAGCCGGATCTCAGCCGCGCCGGGCCAGCGCCCGAGCAAGGCACCCACCGCCAATTCCCCCGCCCCGCGGAAGCGCGCGGGCTTCGTGGCGCTCCCGAATTTCTCCGGCAGATCTTGTGGAAGCCGCACGGGATCCTTGCCGGAAGTCTTCGCCTCGATCTGGACGAGGGCGACGCCGAAACCCTCGGTGATCTCGTAGCGGAGGCCCAGCAGTTCGTCCGGCCTCACGCGCAGCTCCCGGGCCATCGGGCTCAGCCAGCGCACGCGCGGCGGGGTGTCCTCCAGAACCCGCACCGGAAAGCGCAGCGCATCCACTTCCCGACCCAGCCGGTGTTTCAGCCACACCACGGCATCCCCTCCACCGTCTTGCTCGAGCGTCCATGAAAGGCGGATGCGTCCCCCGTCCGCCGCGGGATCGATCACCGCGTCCGCGGCCCGCTTGCCGCCGATCTCCAGCCACGCGGCCTCCACGGCGGTATTGAGCACTCCGGATAGCGTCGCGCGCGTGCCGTGGATCGCCTCAATCCCGCGCCCGAGCGGCTCCTCCAGCGGGAGCACGCCGGCGTACTCCGGATACTCCAGCTTCAGGCGGGGCTGCGCGATGCCCGGCAGCGGCCAAACGGTCGCCGTGAATCCATCGCTCTCGCCGCGGCCTGCACGCGCCCGGTATCGGAAGCTCTCGCGCACCGGGTCCATGCGGTAATGCCAGGTATCGCCCTCTCGGGACATCGGCTGGACGACGCTGTTGCCATTCGCCATCTCCATGACGAGCTCCAGCTTTTCCGCCGGACCGTCGTAGCCGGCTTCGATGGCCAGGGCGTCGCCTTCGAGGAGTTCCAGGTTCCCCGGGGTGATGGTGAATTTCGCCGCCGCGGCATTCCCGACGGTGCTGAAGGGGGCCACCGCCCGGACAGCGAGCCGTGCGAGCTCCCGCGGCCAGACGGCGAAGAGGAGCACCGTGATGCAGGCCAGGACCAGCGCCGGTCTTGCCCACCGCTTCCCGGCGCGGACCGCTTTCATCTCCGCGCGGGTGTCCACCTTGCCGATGTCTTCGCCCGCGGCCCGGGCCAGCGCTTCGAGAAGCTCCGGGGAAGCCCCGGCGTGCCCGCCGCCGAGCTCCAGCACGGTGCTCATGCGTTCCTCGATCTCCGGATGCCTGCCCTCGATCCAGCGCGCAACTTGCACCAGACCGATCTTCCGCAGAAGAGGCCGCAGGCCCGCCCACGCGGCGGCGAGGATGGCGGCGAGCCACGCGCCGAACATGACCCAACGCGCGGCCACCGGCAGCGGTCCGAAGAACTGGTCAACGGCCATGAGGGCGAGCAGTCCGCCGAGGGCGACCGTGGCCAGCAGCAGGCCGCCACGTTTCCACTGCGCGCGGCGGATGCCCGATCGCACCGCCGCCAGCCGCCGGCCGATCTGCTGTCTTGCTTCGCTCGTGTTCATGGCCTTGCT
This sequence comes from uncultured Haloferula sp., assembly GCA_946885645.1. Next base: position 8,027 of record CAMPGU010000132.1, on the reverse strand, counting down.
CCGCTTCGGTCTTTACGGGAGTCCTCCCCCTCTCCTGATCACCCATTCCAGCCCCAGGAGCATCGCGAGGAAGCCGAGCACCCAGCCGCTGTCCCACAGCGGGGTCTCGCGCACCTCGTAGCGCTCGTTGGTGTCCTTCAAAAATAGCTCCGCAAGCTCGCCGGCCCGGTCCGGGGTCACCACCTTCCCGCCCGAGAGACTGGCGACCGTTTCCAAGAGGCCGCGGTTCAAGGTGGTCTCCGCCAACTCGACCGGACCCCGCGATCCGACCACGCGGAATCCCGCCGCCAACGAAGTCCCGCCGTCCTCGGCATTCAAGCGGTCGGCCTCCGCTCCGCGCAGCCGGATTTCATAGCGGCCCGCGCGGGAAATCGGCGCGAACTCCGCCTCATGCAGCCCGTTGGATTCCTCCACGTAGGCCAGCGGGATGCTCGCCACGGCTTCGCCGTCGCGCACCAACTCCGCCCTCAAATCCCCGTCCCGCACGGGAGCAAGATCCGCGTCGCGCAGGCGTGCGGTGACCTTGACGGGGTCGTCGGCCGTATAGGTGAGTTGATCCGTGCCGAGCCGCACCTTGGCACCGCCGGCACGCAGGGCCGGACCCGCACCCCAGGCCACCAAATTCCCCCAGAAGCGGTGGTGGTAGAGATCGCCCGCGCCCTCGCGAAGCCGCCAGGTCCGGTCGGTGAGCAGGAGCGCTACCTTGCCCTTGCCCGTCTGGCGGGTAACGAGCAGAGCGGCGGCGGCTTCCTTCTCCCGCCTGCGGGTCAGAGCGTCCAAGGCGGCCGTAAGACTTTCGCCACCGGAGATCGTGGCATCCCCGCTCCCGTCGTCCGCGGCCAGCAGCACCTCCGCCCCTTCCTTCAGGCCCTTTACCGGTTGACGCCAGCGGAGCTCGGGGAAACCGGCCCAGACGGAGTCGTTCGCGGTCTCTCCGCGCGCTTGTTGCGTCACCGGGTGTCCCTGCCCCTCCGAGGTAAGCGCGAAGCGGAACGGGTCCCCGGTCGAGACGTAGAAATTACGATGTTCCCCGTAGGTCTCCACCGGCACCAGTTCCCGTCCCGCCTCCGAAGCGATCCCGTGGGGCATGAACCGCGGACCGGCGATCATCACCAGCAGCGCGGCCCTCTCCGTGACGCACTTGGAAATCACCTCCCAGGTCCCCGAGTCGATCGCGTCCGGCGCGATGTCGCCCAGGATGATCACGTCGAACTTCCGCCATTCCTCCTCGCTCGCGGGCAGCCGCGTCGCCTGCGCTTCCCCGAAGGGACGGGACGCGGACGCGGGGATCTCTTCCTCCTCCTGCCCGGCGATCTTGTCCGGGTGCAAGAGCACGTACTGGAGGTGCACGGATTTGTCCCTCCCGTAGAAAAGATTCCGCAGATAGCGGAACTCCCAGCGCGGCGTGCTTTCCACGATCAGCACGTTGGTGCGGGCGTCGGTGATCGAGGTCTCGAACGCCCACGCGTTGTTTTCGGAGAAGCGCTCGCCTTCCAGCGGCTCGATCTCGATGCGGAACCCGCCCACACCGCCTTCCTCGGGCAGAGTGGTGAAGCGGATCTCCTCCCGGTGGTGGTCCTGCGGAATGCGGATCTCGCGCTCTTCCAGGCGCTCGTCATCGCGCATCAACCGCACCTTCGCCTCGCCGCCCTTGTAGCCGTCGAATTTCAGCGAAGCGGTCACCCGCATGCGGTCGCCGAGGTGGATCGCCTCCGGGGCTTTCACAGCGAGCACGGAAGCATCCTTGGGCGGCTCGCTGCTGCCGGTGGCGACCACACCCACGGGGGCATCCAGGATTCCCAAGCGGCGAGCCACGTCCTCCACCCGGCCCGGGCGATTGTGCCGGCCATCGCTGACGAGGATGACGCCGCCGAGATCATCCGGCGGCACCTGCTCCAAGACCGTGCCGAGGGCAGCGGCGAGATCGGTCGCGTCTCCCCAGCCTTCGGCTTCACCCTCTCCTTCGGCTTGAACACTCCGCGCCGCGCGGATGGCACGGAGTTTGACCGCTTCGCCGAGTTTCCCGAGAAGACCGGATTGTTCCAGGCCCACCTCCCCGATCTCCAAGCGTGTGGCCTCCTCGCCCTCGTCCTTCAGATGCATCGAAGCCGACTCGTCCAGCACCACCACCACCTCGCGCTGCCGTTCGCGCTTCACTTCCCGGATCCAGACCGGCTCGATCAAGATCCACGCGAGTACCGCCAGCGCGCTCAGGCGCAGCGCCACCATCCACCGGCCGCGCCGCGGGGCGACCGCTCCGGCCTCGTAGCGATAGAGTCCCAACACCGCCTCGACCGCCGCGGCGATGCCCAGTGCGACCGCCCAAAGCGGCCATTCCGGGGCCAGGCGGACAAGCTTCGCCAGCGCATGGAGCAGGCCCAACACGGCGAGAAAGATCAGCGGGAGTCGGAGAAGGCTTTTCATCGGTTACCCCTCCACACGGCCTCCTGCCCGAAATCCACCCTCACGTCTTCCGCCATCCGGCGGGAGCGCGAGACCCAGCGCGCCAAGGCACTTTCCAGCAGGAAAAGGATGAAGGCGGCGATCGCCAGCAGCTTCCAGATCTCCCGGCCGAAGCCCTTCCCCTGCAGGACCCCGAGGACATCGCTTGCGGAGGCCGGTTGCAGCAGATCCACGTGCTTCCGCACCAGGTCCAGATCCTCCTCGGTGCGCAGGTCGAAACGGCTTTCGGACGGATCCCGGATTACCGCCACGGGAAGGGCGCTCCCCTCCGGCAAAGAAAGCAGCTCCGCAAGATCACCGTCCGGGGTCACCTGATAGACGCCCGGGACGGCCGGGCCTCCGATCGCCAGTTCCCGCCCGCGACGGGCAGGTCGCAACCAGGCCTCCCGCGGCAACCCCAGCGGATCCAGCACCCGCATCGGCTCGGAAACCTGCTCCTGCTCCGGCCGGAAGGCGAAGCCCGGGATGACCTGCTTCGTTTCGCCCGGGGGTGTCCAGAAGAGCCGCACGTAGGCATCGCCGCTGCGTTCCCGGTATTTCGCCTGAAAGGGCACGGGGTTTCCCGCCTCGAGCATGACCTTGTCCAGATGGTTCCCCTGGTAGTCCGCCTTCATCGGCTTGCTGTCCCCAATCCGCAGCTCCAGTTCGTCGTCCACCTCCGCGGATAAAAGGTATTCCCCGGTGGCGGGCGGCACCAGTTGGCCCCGCCACTCCACGGTGAAATTGTCCTGCGGCATCCGCTTGTCCGGCTTCTCGTTCCCCCAGCGGAAGTCGATTCCGGGATCCGAGCGCACAAGCGTCGGGCGACCGCGCCATTCATCGTTCCGGTAATAGCTCGCGGTGAGGCCTCCGGTGGCACCGTGCAGGGCCACGGAGGGACTCCAGGCGGCTTCGACATTGAGCTCGGCGCCGCTGCCCGCGGCCCACGCCACCAGCTCGTGCAGCATCGGCACGAAGGAACGCAGGGCAGGGAGATTGCCCGAACGGGCATCGAAGGCGCAGGTGGCGAGCAAGGTGCGGCCATTCCCGTAGTTCTTCGCGGCGAGGAAGGTATCGCCGTTGAGAAAAGCGGCCGCCTGCGTTCCGCCGGTGGCTTCCCCCGTCTTCCGCCATTGCCTCACCTTGGCCGCGGAGAGGTCGGAGTTTTTCTCCTCCTTGAAGAGGGCAACGGATTCGTGGAGGAAGGTGGCCGGTGCCGGGGACACGCCTTCCGCATCCACCGCCATCTCCCCGAGAGGCACCGGCAGGAGCAGACCGTCGCCGCCTTTCCACTGGTTAAAAAATGCGGGCTCCATGCGCTGCCCGGCAATCAACAAGAGCCCGAGGCCATCGGCGACACGGCCCGCGAGCTTTCCGGCGATCCTTTCCGGCAGCCGGGACACATCGGCCAGTACCACCGCCGCGCGGCCGTCCAGATCGTCCTCCCGCAATTCCGGCGCGGGGATTACCTCCGGGTCCATCAGGTAGGATTCGCCCGCGTCTTTCCCGCGCCGCAGGTCCGGCGAAGGGGCCAGTGCCAGCGCCGAGTAACCGGCAGCGCGTTCGAAGAAGGATCCGGCCGGGTTCCCATCCACGAGCAGCACCGGCAGCTTGTCGCGCACGTTGATTACCCGCTCCGCCCGGTCGTCGGCTGCGAGGTCATCCCCGCCTTCGATCCGGGCCGCCACCACCTGCGGGCCCGGCTTGGTGAAGCGGTAGCGGAATTCCACCGCCTCTTTCTGGCCGGCTAACAGCAGGCCCACAGGCTTCTCCGCGATCTTCGCGCCGCCGATTTCCAGCGATACCGGCCCGGGAGTCGCGGCTTCCGTGCCCGTGTTCTCCACGGTGATCCGCAGCGCGGCTTCGCGATCCGTGCCCACCACCCGCCGCGACACTTCGATTCCCGCGAGGGCGACGTTCCGCAGCGTGGCCGGCACGCCGAAGTCCCGCAGCAAAAGCTTCGGCTTCCCCGGCATCGCTTTCCACGCCGCTTCCAAGCTTTCCCATGCATGGGGATTGTCGAAACGCCAGCCGCCGCGCTGGGCGTCGGTGAAGACGATGATTTCCTTGGAGGCGTTCGTCCCTTCCGCAAGCCCCAGCGTGGCCATGCCGAGGGCCTCGTGCGCGCGGAAACTGCCGCCGACGGGCCGGAGCGCGTCCAGCACGCCGAGGACATCCGCCCGGTGAGTCAGCGGTGCCGCGGTCTTCGCCTCGGGCGCAGGGCCGCCCAGCACGACGAGAAAGGCCGTCCCGCGCGGAGCCTCCTTCACGATCTGCTTCGCTTCCTCGACGGCATGGGCGAAGACGCTGCGGCCGTCCCGCGAAAGTTCCATCGAAGCGGAGGCATCGATAATCAACGCAACGTCCCGGCGGCCGCTCGCCTCGAAGCGTTTCAGGTTCAGCGTGCGCTCCAGGAAGATCAGCCCGGCGGCCGCGAGCAGCAGCAGGAGCGCGGACAGGCGCAGCACCCACCGCGCCTTCCCCGCCAGGACAAAGGAGCCGCCGAGGAGGGCAACGCCAACCAGCGCGGCAGGCAGGACGAAAAGCCAGGGAACCGTGGAATCGGGCGGCACGAAAGGCCGGGCGAGCGCGAGGGCCAGCAGCGCCAGCAGGAGACAACGCGCGGCCATGAGCAGCAGATCCTCCCACTCCATCTTCCGGCGTCGCACGGCCACGGTATCGAAGAGGAAACGCATCGCACCCCAATCGATCGGCTTCGCCGCTTGCCGCCGGACCAAGTGGATGAGGATCGGGATCGCCACTCCCGCGAGTCCCGCCAGCAGCCATGGGTTCAGGAACAGCATCTACTTCCGGCCTCCCAGGTAACGCAGCAGGGTATCCCGCAGCGGGGTTTTGGTATTCACCGCCACATAATCGGCGCGAAGCTTGCCGCAAGCGGCATCGATACGTTTCACGAAATCGCGCAGCCGTTCCAGATAGGCCGCGCGCACGGCCTGGGGGTCAATCCGCAGCATTTTCTCGATGCCCTCCAGATCGCGGAAGCGCTGGAAGTTCTTGAAGGGGAAGGTCAATTCCTCCTCCGCGAGGAGATGGAAGATGACCAGCTCGTGCTGGCGGAAATCGAAATGGTGCAGCGCCTCGATGATCCTCGCCGGATCGTCGAAGAGATCGCTGATGAGGATCACCAGCCCGCGCTTCGGGATCCGCTCGGCGACGCCGTGCAGGACCCCGCCCACATCCGTGTCCGCCCCGGCTTCCACGGTGTGGAGATCTTCCAGGATGCGCCGCACCTGGCTGGGGCGGCTGCCCGCGCGGATGAAGCCCCGCACCTCCTTGTCAAAGGTGACGAGCCCGGCGGCGTCGCCCTGCTTGACGAAAAGATAGGCCAGCGCGGCGGCGAGATGCTTGGCGTAATCGAGCTTCGAGAGCGGGATATCGCCGATCTTCGCCGCGGCATCGCCGGTGTATTTCATCGATCCGGAAACGTCCACCGCCAGCGTGGCCCGGAGGTTGGTTTCCTCGATGTATTGGCGGATGACGTTGCGGTCGCTTTTCGCCATCACGCGCCAGTCCAGATCCTTCGGGTCGTCGCCGGGGACGTATTCGCGGTGCTCCGCGAATTCGACGGAGAAGCCCCTGTCCGGCGAGCTGTGCCGGCCGGTCAGCGTGCCCTGCATCCGGCGGCGTGCGTACCATTCCAGGCGGCGCATCACGCCCATGGTCTCCGGCGGCAGCAGCCGCATGCAATCGGGGAGTTTCAGGGAGTCGGAGGACATCGGGAACTCGGGAGGCTATGGAAATCTCAGACCACCAGCTCTTCCCGCGGGGCCAGCACCTTGATCAGGCGCCGGATCACTTCGTCGCTGGTCACTCCCGCGGCCTCCGCATTGAAGGTCGTCAGCACGCGGTGGCGCAGCACGGGAATGGCAACGGCGGCGACATCGCCGGTGGTGGCATGGAAGCGCCCGCGCAGCACCGCGTGCGCCTTTGCCGCGGAAACGAGGCTGATGCCCGCGCGCGGCCCCGCTCCCCAGCCGACCATTTCCTTGATGAAATCCGGTGCGGATTGGTCTTTCGGCCGAGTGGCACGCGCCAGCTTCGCCGCGAAGTCGATCACATGATCCCCCACCGGCACGCGGCGCACCACCTGCTGGAGATGGATGATATCGTCCGCCGTCATCAACGGCGAGATCCGCGCGTCGCCGGGGCTGGTCACCCGGCGGATGATTTCGCGTTCTTCCTCCTCACTGGGGTAATCGACGACGATATTGAAAAGGAAGCGGTCGAGCTGGGCTTCCGGCAGCGGGTAGGTGCCCTCCTGCTCGATCGGGTTTTGCGTCGCCAGCACAAAGAACGGCTTCGGCAGGTTCAGCGTGTGCTCGCCTACCGTTACGTGGTGCTCCTGCATCGCTTCCAGCAGGGCCGCCTGGGTCTTCGGCGGGGTGCGGTTGATTTCATCCGCGAGGACGAGATTCGTGAAGATCGGCCCGTGGACGAAGCGGAAGCCGCGGCGGCCGGTCTCCGGATCCACTTCCAGCACGTCGGTGCCGGTGATATCCGCAGGCATCAGGTCCGGGGTGAACTGGATGCGCTTGAAGCCGAGATCCAAGGCCCGGGAAAGGGTCGAGACCAGGAGCGTCTTCGCCAGGCCCGGCACGCCGACCAGCAGTGCGTGGCCGCGGCAAAAGATCGCCATCAGGGCCTGCTCCACCACCGTCTCCTGACCGACGATCACCCGGCCGAGTTCCTCCTTCATCTGTTTGTAGGTAGCGTGAAGCTTCTCGACCGCCGCCTTGTCGTCACTGCTCATGATCAGGGCACTACGCCCGGGGCCGACGGCAAATTGCAGGATTAAAACGTGTTTCGCTTTTTCTTGGGCAAGGGGCGGCGATGTCGTTCGTCCTTTCAAAGGACTGCTCCAGCGTCCTAACATTCCGCGCGTGGGGCTTTTCAGGTTTCTCGGCGGCATGGTCACCGGCTTCCTCCAGTATCTGGGAGAGGTCGCCCTGCTCTTCGGACAGGTCTCGGAGTCGCTCGTGAAGGGAAAGATCCGCTGGCGGATGGTGCTCCGCCAGGTGGTGGAAATGGGCCACCGCTCGCAACCGGTGGTGATGGTGACCGGTGCCTTCACCGGGGCCGTGCTCGCCGCGCAATCGCTTTTCCAATTCAGCAACCTCAATATGGAAACCGGTGCGGGCGCGCTGGTCAGCGTGGCCATGCTACGGGAGCTGGGCCCCACGATCACCGCGCTGATGCTTGCCGGCCGCGTCGGTGCCTCGATGGCCGCGGAGATCGGCACCATGAAGGTGACCGAGCAGGTGGACGCGCTGCGATCGATGGGCGTGCATCCGGTGGACTATCTGGTGACACCGCGCCTGCTCGCGATGCTGCTGGCCATGCCGCTGCTCATCGGGGAATCCGCGGCGCTGGGCATCGGAGCCTCCGTGCTGGTGGGAACCGGTCCCTTCAATGTGAATCCCGCCTACTGGATGAGCCAGATGGGAAAATACACCGACCTGAGCGACATCCTGATCGCCTTGATCAAGGGACTGGTTTTCGGCCTGCTGATCGTCGGCATTTCCTGCCACCAGGGCATGAGCGCCAACAACGGCGCGGTCGGCGTG
>CAMPGU010000131.1 GCA_946885645.1 uncultured Haloferula sp. | reverse complement strand
TTCGGCACGGCAAATGCCGACCACCAGGTGGAGGCCCATGATCCGGAGCGGGAAGACGTGTGGGATCTCTGGGAGCGCTGCCAGGGGCTGACGCCGCGGGGGCGCGGGACGGATTTCTGGAACCGCTACGAGGAAGACATCGCCGCCGCGGCCGGGATGGGCTGCAAGCTCTTCCGCTTTTCCATCGCGTGGGCGCGGGTCGAGACGGCGGAGGGCGTCTTCGACGGGGAGGCGCTGGCCCACTACCGGCGGGTGGCGGAATGCGTGCGCGCCCACGGGATGAAGGTGATGGTCACGCTCCATCACTTCGTGTGGCCGGTGTGGCTGGAACGGCACCACGGCGGGATGATCGGCGAGGCTTTCCCGGATCTCTTCGCCCGTTACGCGGCCGAGGTGGCCACCGCCCTGGGCGACCTGGTGGACTGGTGGATCACCTTCAACGAGCCGAGCCAGCTCACCTTCGGCTACATCAAGCCATGGTGGCAGAACCGCTACTACATGCCTCCCGGCCTGCCGCGGGGCACGGAAGTGGAGGCGGAGGCCGAGGCGGTGGGAAAACTGATCCCGAATCTTTTCCGCGCGCACGCCCGCGCCCGTTCCCGCATTAAGGAGCGCGATGAATCGGCCAAGGTCGGCGTGAATCCGCTGGTGACCGGTTTCCCGACCTGGCTGCAGATGCTGATGGACTGGGGCGCCTGCCATCGCGGCCTCTCGGAAGCGGTTTTCAAATTCACCACCAAGGGCGCGCTGGTCAGTGAACGCGGCGAAGTGGATCTGGTGATCGGCGGCATCACCCGGGGCGATCAGACGCGCTTCGAATTCAGCGATCCCTACCTGCGGACCGGGAAGGCCGTGCTGGTGATGGAGGGTTACGCGGGCCGGGAAATCGCCTCGCTCGCTGGCAAGGAAGTCGGCGTGATCGGCATCGGCAACCAGCCGGAAAACTGGAAACGCGATCTTCCCCCGCAAGCACGGAAGAAAATCTTCGCGAGTTACGATGATGCCCGCAGTGCCCTCGCCATGGGCAAGATCCAGGCGGTCTATGGCGACGCCTTTTTCCTGCTCCCCTTCGAGCTGAAGGACCGCGGGCACTTCCGTTTCCTCGCCACCGGCCTGAGCGAGGAGCAGTATGTGGTGGTGGCGCCGCACGGCCACGCGCGGCTCTTGAAACGCGTGAACCGCGCGGTAGCAGCCTTCCAGCACGAACTCGCCCTCGCCTGCGAAGAGCCCTGGATTTCCCGACCGGAGGAAATCGCGAAGGACATCCGCCGGCCGCTCTCCCTGCACGAGGTCTTCGCGGGCGGCGACAGCCTTCCGGACAGCATGTCCACCGGCCGCAGCATCCGGCGCATCAAACGCCGCGGGCGCATCCGCATCGGCATCCGCAAGGACGCCCCGGGGGTCTCCGCCGCGTGCGAGGCCGAGGGCCTGGAGGTGAAGCTCGCCAGGCTGATCGCGCTCGAGGTTCTGGGCGATGCCAACAAGCTCGACATCGAACCGCTCGATCCCTGCGAACGCCTGGAGGTGCTGGAGTCGAAATCCGGCTGGTTGAATTGGGCGTGGCGCTTCTGGGGCACCACCAGCCTGATTGCCAATGCGAACTGGTGGTATCTCGGCACCTCCGGAAGATTGCCCGAAGAGCTCTGCCCGCCGGAAGCGGTGGGCGCGCAGGATTTCGTCGGGCTCGACTACTACTGGGGCCTGCCCACCTGGCGGCTACACCGGTTCCGCCTGCTGGAGGAGGCCGCTCACGGGCGCTTCCTGCGGGCACCGGTCTGGCCCCAGGGGCTTTTCCACGCCCTCCAACGCTTCCACCGCTGGTTCCCCGGCCAAGAGCTGCTGGTGGTGGAAAACGGCTGCGTACCCTCCGCCGACGGCATGACGCGCGGCGACTACATCAGGGCGCACCTCGATCAAGTGGAGCGGGCTTTGACAAAGGGCGTGCCGGTGAAAGCGTACAACTACTGGTCGATCACCTCGAACCGCGAGTGGGGCCATGCCTTCGATCCGAACACCGATTTCGGCCTCCTTTTCGTCGATCTCGACAAGGACCCGGCGCTGGGGCGGGCGGAAACCGGCGAAGCGGCGCTATTCCGGGAGCTGATCCGGTCCAAGACGCGATGCTGAAAGCCAGGCCTTCCCGCCGCTTTTCAAGCCTCCTTGATTCACAGCCATCCCGGCTCTAACATCCCCGAACGGCAGTAGGAGCGATGAGCGAGATCCCCGAATTTCCCGAAACGATGCGGGTACTCCAGGCACTCGGCACGGCCTTGGGGCTGGGTCTTCTGGTAGGCCTGCAACGGGAATGGGTGCGGGACGAGGTGGCGGGCATCCGGACCTTCGGGCTGACAGGTCTTTTCGGGGGCATCGCCGGCCTCCTCGCGGGGGCCTTCGGCGGTTGGATGATCGCCGCCGGGCTCGCCTGCTGCACTGCCGTGGTGGTGGTCGGAAACGTGGCGGCCATGCAGAAGTCGGAACCGGACGTGGGCTTGACCACGGAAATCGCGATGCTGGTGATGTTCGTCATCGGTGCCCTCGCGGGAGTACAGCAGCTGGCCGTCGCCGTGATCGAAGCTGGCACGGTGTAGGTGCTCCTCCATGATGATGTGCCGCTGCACGGCATGGTCCGGAAGGTGGGGGAAAAGGACCTGAAGGAGATCGCGCGGCTCGTGCTGGCCGGGCTGGTGATCCTGCCGCTGCTGCCCAACCGGGAGATGGGCTACCTGGGGGTGCTGAATCCTTTCAAGGTGTGGTTGATGGTGGTGCTGATCGTGGGGATCAGCCTGGTGGCCTACCTGGCGGGGAAGTTCATTGGCGGGGCGAAGAGCTCCCTGATTGCGGGAATTCTCGGCGGCCTGGTGTCCAGCACGGCCACGACGGCCAGCGTATCCCGCCGCAGCCGCGCGGAGGGCGCGGCGGGCATGTCCTTCGCCGCGATGGCGCTGCTTGCCTCCGCGGTAGGATTCGTCCGGGTGATCGCGGAAGTGGTATTGACCGCGCGCGGACACATGGGAAGCCTGCTGCCGCCGCTGGCCGCGATGATGATCTGGAGCGGCATCGTCGCCACCGGAGTGCAACTGATGGCTGCGCGCTCCGGGCATTCGCCGGGAGAGGAGGAAGCTCCCTCCGAATTGAAGAGTGCCGTGATGTTCGGGCTTCTCTACGTGGCGGTTCTTTACGGGGTGGCGCTTGCCAAGCAGCACTTCGGAAACTCCGGCCTCTATGCCGTGGCCGCCATCTCCGGTCTCACCGATATGGACGCCATCACTCTCTCGACGGCCGGCCTCGTCTCATCGGGAGATGTCGATCCGAAAACGGGCTGGCGCGTCATCCTGCTTGGCGGTCTTGCCAACTCCGTTTTCAAGGCGGGACTGGCAGCGGTCCTTGGCAAAGGCTTGTACGTGAAGGCGACCCTCGCGGGCTTCGGGGCGATCTTGCTGGGCGGCGCCACGATCCTGATGCTGTGGCCGTGACAACGGCGGCTCAGGCTTCCGCGATCGCCGCATCCGTCTCCGGCTTCCCGACGCCGTGCTTCAACTCCCGGGAAAATACCGCGTACACCGCCGGCACTACGAAAAGTGTCAGCAGACCCGAAAAGATCAGACCGCCCACCACCGCAATGCCCAAGGACTGCCGCGAGCCGGCCGAAGCGCCCAGCGACAGCGCGATCGGCAGGATGCCAAGGATCGTCGCGAGGCTGGTCATCAGGATCGGCCGCAGACGCGCCACGGAAGCTTCCAGCACCGCCTCCAGTTTCTTCAATCCCTGCTCTTTGCGCTGGTTGGCGAATTCCACGATCAGGATCCCGTTCTTCGTCACCAGACCCACCAGCATGATGATCCCGATCTGGCTGAAGACATTCAGCGTCTGCCCGGTCAGATGCAGGGTGAGTAAAGCACCCGCCAGCGAAAGCGGCACGGTGAGGATGATGATCAGCGGGTCGATGAAGCTCTCGAACTGCGCCGCGAGCACCAGGTAGATGATCAGCAGCGCGAGAATGAAAGCGAACAGCAGGCTCGAAGAACTCTCCGCGAAGTCTCGCGACTGCCCTGCCAGCGCGGTGCGGAAACCCTCCGGCAGGACCTGATCGGCGATGCGGTCCATTTCCGCGATCCCGTCTCCGAGGGTCTTCCCCGGTGCCGGAGAGCCTTGGATCGTGGCGGACACGGAGCGGTTGAAGCGGAAGATCGCGGCGGGGCTCGCGGATTCGTCGAAAGTCACAAGGTTATCCAAGGACACCATCCCGCCGTTCTTGGTGGGCACGAAGAGCTTCTTCAAGTCGCCCGGGTCGTTCCGGTCCTGACGCTGCATCTGCCCGATCACCTGGTACTGCTTCCCGTCTTTCAGGAAATAGCCGAAGCGGCGGCCGGAGTATGCGAAATCCAGGATGCGGGCGATCTGCTCCACGGGCACGCCCAGCTCCGCAGCCTTGTTGCGGTTGATCGAGATGATCCCCTCGGGACGGTTGACCTTCAGATCGACATCGATCTGGCGGAGCACCGGGCTCTTGTTCGCTTCATCGATGAATTCGGGCAGCACCTCGATCAGCGCCTCCAGATTGGGCGCCTGCAGGACGTAGGCGACGGGCTGGCCCCCGCGGCGATCCCCGATGGTCGGCGGCTGGGTGGCGAAGGCGCGCACGCCGGTGAAGGCGTTCATGTCCTCCATGATCTGCTTGTGGATTTCCACCTGGCTCCGTCCGCGTTCCTCCGGCGGTATCAGGTAGATGTTCTGGATTGCCGCGTTGGCCTCGCTCCGGCCGCCGCCGCCGCCCAAGATGGAAAAGGTACGGAAGGTCTCGGGAATGCTATCGCGCACGTAGGTGTCGATCTTGTCCATCCAGCTTTCCGTGAACTCGAAGCCGGATCCCTCGGGCGCGGTCACGCTGACGCGGATATTTTCCCGGTCTTCCAGCGGGGCAAGCTCGCGCGGTACCGACTTGCCGAGCCACACGATGAGGACGGCATTCGCGGCCAGGATGACGAAGGCAAGCCAGCGGACCTTCAGGAAGCCCCCCAGCGAACCGCGGTAGCCCCTGCCCAGCATGACGAAGAACGGCTCCGTGACCCGGTAGAACCAGTTCTTCCTCTCGTCGTGCTTCTTCAGGAGGAAGCGGCACATCATCGGCGAAAGCGTCAAGGCCACGAATGCGGAGACAAGCACGCAGCCCGCGAGCGTGACGCCGAACTCCCGGAACAAGCGCCCCGTCAATCCGGAAAGGAAAATGATCGGCAGGAAGACCGCTGCCAGCGCGATGGTCGTCGAAATTACGGCGAAATAGATCTCCTTCGAGCCCTTGATCGCCGCCTCCAGCGGCGGCATGCCGTCCTCGATCTTCGCGTAGATATTCTCCAGCACCACGATCGCGTCGTCACAGACCAGGCCGATGGCGAGCACGATGGCGACCAGCGTGAGCACGTTGATCGAGAATCCCGACACGTACATGATGAAGAACCCGGAGACGATGCTGACCGGGATCGCGATCACCGGAATGACGGTGGAACGCCAGTCCCGCAGGAACAGGAAGATGATCAGTGCCACCAGGCAAAAAGCGATCACCAGCGTTTCCTCCACCTCCGAGACCGAACGCCGGACAAAGCGGGTGAAATCATAGCCAACCTCCATCGTCACGTCCTGCGGCACCTCCTTCTTCACCTGATCCAGCCGTTTGTAGAACTCGTCCGCGATGGCGATCGCGTTCGTGTTCGGCTGGGGGATGACGGCCACCCCGATGGAGTACACCAGATCGGTCTTCGTGCCCGTGCGCAGGTTTTCGGCCCCCAGCTCGGCGTAACCGATATCCCTGAAATGAATCTGCCGGCCGTCCTCTTCCTTGATGATGAGATTTTCGAAATCTTCGGGGGTGTTGAGTCGTCCCAAGGTCCGCAGGGAAAGCTCGGTCGTGCTGCCCTCCAGCCGGCCGCTGGGCAGATCCACGTTCTGTTCATCTAACGCGGTCTGGACATCGATCGGCGTTACGCCATGCACGGCCAACTTCACCGGGTCCATCCACAGCCGCATCGCATAGCGCTTCTCCCCGAAAATCCGGACCGAAGAGACGCCGGGGATCGTTTCCATGCGCTCGCGGATCAGGCGGTCGGCCAGATCGCTGACCTCCAGGATGCTCCGTTTGTCGCTGCGCATGGAGAGGAAGAGGATCGGCTGGGAGTCCGCGTCGGCCTTTTCCACCACCGGCGGATTGGAATCCACCGGCAGGTTCCGCACCGCCCGCGAAACGCGGTCGCGCACGTCGTTCGCCGCCGTGTCGAGATCGGTGTCCAGGGTGAACTCGACCGTGATCGTGGAGCGCTCCTGTCGTGACTCGGAAGCCATGGTGCGGATGCCCGCGATGCCGTTGATCACCGCTTCCAGCGGTTCGGTGATCTGCGAGGCGATCACCTCCGGATTCGCACCCGGATACTGCGTCTGCACCGTGACGATCGGCGGATCGACTGCGGGATATTCCCTCACCCCGAGGAAATGGAACCCGGTGATCCCGAAGAGGAGGATGGCGAGCGACATCACCGTCGCGAGGACGGGGCGCTTGATACTGGTTTCGGCTAGGCTCACGAAAGGAAATGGCGGATCGCGCGATGCAGGGGATGCCTTTCGCGGAACTCAGGGCTCGACGGGCTTGACCTCCACGCCCGGCCTCAGGCGGAGGAGATTGGTGGTGAGGAGTTGATCGCCCGCGCTCAACCCGCGGAGCACCTGCACCTGCCCGGCGGTGCGGATCCCGATGTCGATATCGCGGAACTCGGCTTTGCCATCCTTCGCCACGTAAACACCTTGGCCGCGAGCAGAGGGAACCACCGCCTCGCTGGGAATCGCGAAACCGTTTTCCACCGTATCGAGCTGCAAGCTGACTTCCGCGAATCCGCCCGGCAGGAGTCCCTTCGGGCTGTCGCAGATGCCGCGCACCTGCAGGCTGCGCGTGGCCGCTTCCACCGCAGGTTCGATCACCTGCACCTGGCCTTCGAAGATCGTGGCGTTTCCCGCTACGGTGAAGGTGAATCTCTGGCCGGTTTTAACCTCGCTCGCATACCGCTCCGGGAGCGGGAAATCGACCTTGATGCGGGAGAGATCCTGCAGGGTCATCAGCACCGTGCTGGGCGTCACGAGGGCGCCTTCGCTCACCCGCCGGACCCCGGTTTTTCCGGAAAAGGGCGCGCGGATGCGGGTCTTGGCCAGCTCCACTTCCTTGGTCGCTTTCTGGGCTTTGAAAACATCGAGCTCCGATTTCGCGAGGTCGTATTCCTGTCGGCTGATCGCCTTCTGGGGGAGCAGGTTGCCGGTGCGCGCCTCGTTCGCCTGCGCGAGTTTCAAGCGCGCTTCGATCTCCACGATCTCCGCATTCAAGTCGGCATCGTCGAGTAAGAAGAGCACCTCGTCCTTCGCCACTTGCGCGCCTTCCTCCACCTGGATCCGCACCAGCCGCTTCGTCAGCTCCGGCACGATATCCACCGCCTCGTTCGCCCGCAGGGTGCCCACCGTGTTGACGGTCATCGCCATCGGTGTCGCCTTGACCACATACACCTCCGCCGCCACCGGCCCGGCGGCGGAACCTTTTCCCTGCGCAAGAAGCGGAACCGGAAGGAGAAGAAGGGAACAGGCGGCTAGAGTGAAAATCGGACGGAGCATGCGAGGGTTCGGCACGGTAGGAGACGAAAGTCCGGGATCGCTTCCGGAAAAGCTCGTCGGCACCGCAAGCCTCACGCCGGACGCACCGTTCGCAAAGCGCGAAGTTCCGCCCGTGCGTTTCGCACCCGCCTCACTTCCCGAAGATCTCGGCGAAGAAGTCTTTCATCACCTCCCACGACCGGAGATCCGCCTTTTCATTGTAGGCGGAACCTTTCGAGGGATCGTCCCCCGCCATCTTCTGGGTGAACGAATGGACAGCCCCGCCGTATGCGACGACTTGCCAGTCCGCCCCGGCATCCTTCATTTCCTTTCCAAACGCCTCCACCTGCGCGGGCGGGACATGCGGGTCCTCCGCTCCGTGGCAGACCAGCACCTTCGCTTTCACCCCGCCCTGCTCCGCCGCCATGCCTTCGGCGGCGTCCAGCCCGCCGTGGAAGGATACCACGCCTGCGAGGTCGGCGCCGGCCCGCGCAAGCTCCAGCGCGCCGGTCCCCCCGAAACAGTAGCCGATGGCAGCGACCTTCGAGCCATCCGTGCGCTCGTCCTTCTTCAGCATCGCAAGGCCCGCGTTCAAGCGCCCGCGGTAGAGCTTGCGGTCGCCCTTGTACTTCCCGGCTTCCTTCCCTGCAGCCGGAGGCACCGGGCGGATGCCCTTGCCGTACACGTCCGCGGCCAGCACGTTGTAGCCCAGCCCGGCCAACATGCGGCTGCGCTGTTTCTCGTAATCGCTGAGCCCCGTCCACTGGTGGATCACCAGGACCGCCGGACGCTTCCCTTCCACGGCGTCGTCATAGACATGGAAACCTTCGAGGGTGACGCCATCGTGCTCGTACTCGACGGTCTCTTCGACAAGGGCGGCGGAAGCGGAACAAGCGGTCATGAGGGAGAGGAGAAGCGTTTTCATCGGGTTCCTAACAAAGCCCCGCCCGCCCTGCTGTCAAACCGCACTTTAACCGGCGCGGGACGCCGGGGCCCTGCGGTGCAAAGAAAGCACGATACCGCCCGCCACGATTCCCCAGAAGGCGGAGCCGATGCCGAGCAAGGTGATGCCGGAGAGCGTAACGAAAAACGTTATGGCGGAGGCCTCCCGGTAGCGCTCCCCGCCCAGGGCCGCCGATAGCGCGTTCCCGATCGTGGCCAGCAGCGCGAGCCCGCCCACCGCCAGCACCAGTTCCCGGGGGAATGCGGCGAAAAGTCCGGCCACCGTCGCCCCGAACACCCCGATCAGCAGATAGACGAAGCCCGCACACACCGGTGCCCAGTAGCGCCGCTTCGGGTCCGGGTGTGCCTCCGGCCCGACCACGAAAGCCGCGGTGATCGCCGCGAGATTGATGCCGAAGGCCCCGAAGGGTGCCAACAGGAAGGTCGCCACACCTGTCCAGCCGATGATCTTCGACACAGGGGCCTCATACCCGCCCACCCGGATCGCCGCGATACCGGGCAGGTTCTGGGACGCCATCGTCACGATGAAGAGCGGGATCCCGACCCCGATCAGAACGGGCAGCGAGAATTCCGGGGTGGTCCAGACCGGCACGGTGAGATGCCACGGCACCCCTTCCAGATGGAACTTCCCCTGCACCGCGGCGATGGCCATCCCGAGCGCCAGGATCACCGGGACATTCGCCCGCGGCCAGAAACGGCGGCCGGCCACGTAAGCGGCCACCATCGGCAGCACGAGCATCGGGTTCACGGGAATGGCGGCAAACGCATCCAGCGCGAAACGGGAAAGCACCCCCGCGAGCAGGGCCGAAGCAAGCGGGAGCGGCAGCCGGTTCATCACCTTCTCGAATCCGCCGCTGAAACCGGCAACCACGATCAGCACGGCGGAGAAAAGGAAGGCACCGATGGCCTGCGGCATGGTCAGATGGCCCGCCGCCGCGGCCGCCCCGATCACCACCGCACCCGGCGTGGACCAAGCGATGAGGATCGGCTTCCGCGTCGCCAGGGATAAGAGGATGCTGGGGATTCCCATGCCCAGGCCTATGGCCCAAAGCCACGAAGCCGTCTGCTCCGGTGTGGCCCCCAGGTTCCGTGTGGCTTGGAAGATGATCGCGACCGAACTGGTGAAGCCCACCAGCACCGAAACAAACCCCGCGACGAGTGCGGAAAAGGAGAAGTCTTTCAACATCGCGGCAGCGCCCTCATGCCCCCGTGGAGCTCCGCCGTCAATGGCGCCGGGTCCCCGGGGAGCTTTCATTGGCGGCTTCCAACGGACCCGGATGCCGAATCGGTCAATTTTTTCCGCGATCTTGCATGGATGCGGACGGAACCCGAGCATGAGCAACGGCACCATGACTCTTTCCGCGCTGGATCTCTTCACCATCGGCATCGGCCCCTCTTCCTCCCACACGGTGGGTCCGATGCGGGCGGCCTGCCGCTTCGTCCGGAGGCTGGAGGCGGAAGGGCTCGCCCCGCGGGTGGCGCGTCTCCGTTGCGATCTCTACGGCTCGCTCGCCGCCACGGGGAAGGGACACGGCACGGACTCGGCGATTCTACTGGGCTTCCTGGGCGAGGAACCGGAAAGCATCGATATCGACTCGATCACGGAAAAGCTGGCCGCCATCCGCGCCGGCAAGCTCCGCGCTCCCTGGGGAGCGGATCTGGAATTCGACGGGAAAACCGACCTTGATTTCAAGCGCCTCAAACCGTTGCCGCTGCATCCGAATGGCATGCATTTCACGGCGCTCGACGTTTCGGGAGTCCCTCTGGCGGATTCGGTGATCTATTCCTTGGGCGGCGGCTTCATCGCCACCGAAGAGGAATTGCAACACCCGGTGAAAGCGGCGGCGGATGTTCCGCATCCTTTCACCTGCGCCGCTGAATTGATGGCGCGCAGCGAGGCGACGGGCCTCTCCATCGCCTCGCTGCTGCTGGAAAACGAAGCCGCCTTCCGACCCGAGGCCGACACCCGCCGCCAACTCGACGCCATTTGGAAAGCCATGCAGGACTGCGTGACCCGCGGGTGCTCGGGGGAAGGCGTCCTTCCCGGTGGTCTGAAAGTGAAGCGCCGCGCGAAGGCGATCCATGAGAGCCTCCTTGGCAAACCCGAGGCTGCCCTTTCCGATCCCCTCACCATCCTCGATTG
>CAMPGU010000130.1 GCA_946885645.1 uncultured Haloferula sp. | reverse complement strand
GTGACAGAGGTGACAGAGGTGACAGAGGTGACAGAGGTGACAGAGGTGACAGAGGTGACAGAGGCCGGCTCCGCAACGGCTTTACCTTTCTTCACAATCTCCGCTGCGTCGCGGTTCCGGAAGGGCGGCGAATCATCTCCCCATGCCCCGCAGCAGGCTGCGGGGAAGAAAAGCGGCAGCAGGCTGCCGCAGTCCAAGGGCGGCGGAGCCGCCTGTCGCACCGGAACGGTGGCCGTCAGTTCCCCAGCCGTCCGGCCAGGTCTTCCAGCACGGCGTCCAGCTTCGCCGCCGAGCTGATCCGCTGCGCCTTGTCGAAGCCGACCCAGATGGCCGTCGATCCCGCCGGTCCCAGCCTTGCGAGCCAAGCATCCCTGCCGGAGCCGGTGGCACCGCCATGGACCCGTGTGCCGGAGGTGCTCTCCAGCAGCGCGGCCGCTTCGCGCGCAGCTTGGCGGCCGATCGCCGGGGTCAGGGAGGTCGTCGTCTGATAGAGGATTTTTCCGTCGGGAGCGGAGATCGACTGGATCAGGTGAGGCTTGGGCCGTTTGCCGTCGTTTCCGAGGGTCGCGAGGCCGGTCGCCAGCTCCATCGGCGTGGCGGCGGCGCTGCCGCGGAAGAGATCCTCGGTCTCCAGGAAAGGCCCGGAAATGCCGCAGCGCTTGGCGATGCGGATGGTTTCCTTCGGGCCGATCTGCCGCCCCGTTTGGACCGGCTTGCCGGGCAAAACCAGCCGGCCCCTCTCGGCGGCGGCGGCGGCGATCCACGGTTCGAAGGCGGCTCCCAGATCGCGCCTCGCGTTGCTGCTGCGGTCATACCGGGAATCGAGAAAATCCCGGCCGCCGATCAACGCCAGGATCGCTCCCGTCTTCGTTTCCAAGGTGACCGCCGCGCATTGCAGGTAGGCCGGCTCCTCCCCGGCCCGATGATCCGCGTGCACGGGGTACTTCCAGTCCTTCGATTGCTCGATCTTCCGCAGGGATTCGGAAAGGTCGGTTTCCAGCCGCAACTGCCAGGAGCTGTCGATCGTGGTTCGGACGGTCAGGCCGCCGTCGCGGATGTCTTCGTCGTCGAGGATCTGCTGGAGCTCGTCCCGTATCGCCTCCAGCGCGTAGGAGCGTTCGGAGCCCCGTTGCTCCTGCGGCACCAGCACGATGGGAACTTTCTTGATGCGAGCGATCTCCGCGTCGTCCACGAAGCCCATGGCTATCATCCGTGCGAGCACCTGGGACTGCTGCTCCTTTGCCGCGTCCAGATCGCGGAAGGGCGAGAAGATGTGAGGCCCGCGGATGATGCCGACGAGCATCGCGCTCTCCGCCTCGTTGAGGCCCGAGGTCGGCTTGCCGAAGTAGGTCCGGGCCGCCAGCTCGACGCCATGGCAGCCGGAGCCGAAATAAATCCGGTTGAGGTAGTTGGCGAGGATCTCGTCTTTGCCGTAGCGGGACTCCAGCCGCAAGGTCAGGGCAATCTCCAGCAGCTTGCGGTTGATCGATTTCTGCCGGATCTCGAAGGTGTTCCGCGCAAGCTGCATGCTCAGCGTGGAGGCTCCCTGCGTGAAGTCGCCGTCCCTCACGTTCCTCACCGTGGCGCGGGCCAGGCCGCGGAAATCCACACCGCAGTGCTCGAAGAAGCGTGCATCCTCGCGGGCGCGCAGGGCCTTCACCATGAAGTCCGGGATGTCCGCGCGGGTGACGAGCCGGCGGTTGCTCCCGCCGCCGCCGCCGAGTTCCTTCCCGTCCTTGTCCAAAATCGCCGTATGCGCGGGCAGGCTGGCAACTTCGGCGAGGTCGTAGCGGGTTGCCAGGTAGAAATAATAGCTGCCCACGGCCAGCCCCAGCACGGCCGCGGCGATCCCCATCCAGAAGCTCCAGCGCAGGGCCGTCATCAGCCACCCGGGCATCCAGGCAAGCCAGGAGGGGGTTCTACGGATGGGACGCCAGGTGGACACGGGGAAACGGGAGACGGATGATCGGGTATCGGAGAGTGCGCGGGCTGGGAAGGAGGCCGCGAGGAGCGCCAATAATCAATCGTCAATAAATCGCCGACCGTTTTCCCGCCTCACTCTCCCACCGGCAGCGCCTTCAGCGGCGCTTCCTCCTCCTCCATGATCAGTTCACTCTCCGGCACCGGCTGGGCGCGCATCGGGTCGTCGTCCCGCACTTCCTCGGCGTCCACTGTCAGGGCGCGGGCAGGGTGAACCGGGCAGAGGTCGTTTTCCGCGGGGGCCAGGTCGGCCGGGACATTGTCGGTATAGGCTTCGCTGGCATTCTCGCAGCCCGCGGTGGCGCGTTTGCCGGATTCGCGGCACAGCCGGCATTCCACGAAAGAGAGCTGGGATTTCAGCCCCTCCGCCTTGTAGCCCAGCTTGTCGGCGGTCTTCATGATCTCCACCCAGACGGGCAGGGCGAGGGTCGAGCCGTAGCCGCGGTCGATGGTCTTTTTCGGCGTGTCCAGACCCACCCATACGGCGCAGGTGATGCTGGAGGTATAGCCGGCGAACCAGGCGTCCTTGTAGTCGTTGGTGGTGCCGGTCTTGCCGCCGCAGGGCTTGTTGAAGCCCAGGGTTTTGATGGAGGCGGCGGTGCCGCGCTCGGTGACCTCGCGGAGGATGTTCGAAACGGTCCAGGCGGAGCCGGGGCGGGTGGCCTCGTAGGATATCCTGTCGTTTTTGTAGAGGATGTTCCCCTTGCGGTCGCGGATTTCATCGATGATCCGCTGGGGATAGCGGCGGCCCCCGTTGGGGAAGACGGTGTACGCGGAGGCGACCTCGTAGGTCGTGGCCTCCCATGCGCCGAGGTAGGAAGTCGGCATCTTCGGCATCGGCGTCTCGAAGCCCACCGAAAGGGCCGTCTCCGCGACCTTGTCGATGCCCGCGCGGTTGCCGAGCCGCACCGACATCGTATTGCGGGACCGGATCAGGCCCGTGGCGGCGGGCAGCATCCCGCCGCATTTCCCGTCGGAATTCTGCGGGCTCCAAGTGCCCGCGCCCTTGATCTCCCCGCGGTAGATCGGCCCGTCGCTGATGAGGGTCTCCGGTCGCACGCCCCTGTCGAAGGCGGAAAGATAGACGAAGGGCTTGAAGACCGAGCCGATCTGGCGGCGGCCCTGCAGCGCGCGGTTGAATTTCGACTCGTCGGCATCCCGTCCGCCGACGATGGCGAGCACCGCGCCGGTCAGGTTCTCGATCGCGACGATGCTGCCCTGGATGTACTCGGGCCGGGTCTTGGCATCGGCGGGCAATTCCTTCCACCGGGCCCGCGTCTGGTGGGGATAGCCGGGGGAACGCTCGATCTGCCGGAGCTTCGCATCGAGCGCTTCCTCGGCCTTTTTCTGGATCCGGTGGTCGATGGTGGTCGTGATCTCCAGACCGCCGAGCTCGATGTTCTCCTCCTCCAGGATCCGCTCGAGTTCGCGGCGGATCGCGTCCATCGCGTAGCTATCGTGGAAAATGCGCCGCCATTCCGGGCGCACGGTGATGGGATCTTTCTTGGCCGCTTCCGCCTCCTCCGGCTTGATGGAACCGGCCACCACCATGCGGTCGAGGGTGCTGTTGCGTTCCCGGACCGCTTTCTCGATATCGTTGAAAGGCGAGAAGGCGTTCGGCCCGCGGACGATGCCCGCAAGCAGGGCGGACTCGGAAAGGGTGAGTTCCTTCGCGTGTTTTTCGAAATACGTGCGGGAGGCTTCCTCGATGCCGCGGATGGAATGGCCCCAGAAAATGCGGTTCACGTAGTGCTGGAGGATCTCATCCTTCGAGTAGTTCCTCTCGATCCGGTAGGCCACGGCCACCTCCAGCAGCTTGCGGTCGAGCTCCTGGAACTTTCCCGAGAAATCGAGCCACTTGGATTTCAGGGGGAAGCTGTTGCGTGCGAGCTGCATCGTGAGCGTGGAGGCACCCTGCTCGATGCCGCCGCGCTTGAGGTTCTCGAGCATCGCGCGGCCCACGCCGATCCAGTCCACGCCGCCATGATTGTAGAAACGCTCGTCCTCCCGGGACAAGATGGCGGCCGGGAAATCCCTCGAAACTTCCGAAAGGGCGATCACGTCGCGTTTTTCACCGTGGATACGCCCGAGTTCCTGGCCGCGGCGGTCATAGACGATGGTCCGCTGCGGCATTTCCGCCACCTTGGCCATGTCGTAGGGCTGGGCCCGGACGAAATAAAAGACGGCCATGACGAGGCCGATGTAGAGGCCGGTGAGGGCGAGATCGCCCCCCACCCGGAGCGGCAAGCGGATGAAGGCCGGGAGAGGCTTCAGGAAGGCGTGGAAGATGTGGAAGGGCCAGAAAAGGATCACCGAACCGAGCCCGACGGGTTTTGCGGCGGGGGCCTTTTTGCGATTGGAGGAGCGGGTGTCGGAGAGCTTCCCGGTGGGGCTGCTGGAATCCTTCGGCGATGGTTTCGGCATGGACTTGGAGAGATTAGCGCGGATGATCCGGGGAAGCGAATGCGATATCGTGCGGCAGACAAGGACGCGGGACCGTGTCGCTTCGACGTGTGAGAAAGCGATGAAGCACAGGAGATTTTTCCAAGGAGTGAGCGGAGCGGTGCTCGCGGCCGCTTCCCTTTGCCCCGCCGGGGCGAAGGATCCCGTGGGCACGATCGGCGACGTGCGCAAGCTCGAAGAGCGGATCGCCGCCGTCGCGAAGAAGGCGATGAGCGCCACCGTGGCTTTGATTTCGGAGGATTCCGGGGCTTCGGGCTCCGGCGTCATCACGACGCCCGATGGCCTGATCCTCACCGCCGCCCATGTGATCGAAGGCGCGGAAAGCGTGATGGTGGTTTTTCCGGACGGAAAGCAGGTCACCGGTAAAGTTCTGGGCGCGAATCTCTCCAAGGACATCGGTCTGGTGAAGATCGAGGAGAAAGGGCCTTGGCCCTACATGGAGCGCGGGACATCGAAGCCGCTTGAAGCGGGGGATTGGGTGATCGCAATGGGCCATTCGGCGGGATTCGACGCCGCCCGCACGCCGCCGGTCCGCTTCGGCCGGGTGGTTTCGGACGGGCCGGGGAATTTCCTCACCACCGATTGCACCTTGATCGGGGGTGATTCCGGCGGGCCGCTCTATGACCTGGATGGCAAGGTGGTCGGGATCAATTCCTCCATCGGACAGTCCCTGAAAAACAACAACCACGCGGGCGTGGACGGTTTCAAGGAGGATTGGGACCGGCTGCTGGCAGGGGAAGTCTGGGGCGAGCTGCAGATGAACCCTTTCCTCAACCCCGAGCGGCCCTTCCTCGGTATCGGCTTGGGCCCGCCGGTGCGCGGCGGCGGGGTGGTCGTCGCTTCGGTGAAGCGGAACGCCGGCGAAGCCGGTTTGCGCCCGGGCGACATCATCCGGACCATCGATGGAACGAATGTCACCAACGGGGCGGGCTTGACCCGATTGCTGGTGAAGAAACAGCCCGGGGATAAAGTCAAAGTGGGCGGCGTCCGCGACGGGCGGCCTTTCGAGTACGAAGTTACCCTGATGACCCAGGCACAGCTCGATCAATGACACTTTTCAAATCAACGATGAATACCCGTTCTCTCCTGATTTTCGCTCAGGTCGGGCTTCTGGCAGCGGCCTCCGCGCAGAGGAGCCGGCCTTCCGGGGATATCGATCCCGATTCACTGGTGCGGCCCGAGGAAACGCGCGCGGTCCACGAGCAGACGGTCCAGCTTTTCGACGCGATCAGCCCTTCCGCCCGGAAGGCGGTGCTTTCCACGGTATGGGTGTGGGCGAATACCGGCCGGGGAAACCGCCCGGTTTCCTTCGGCACCGTGATCGGGGACGGGACGCGTGTGCTCACCAAGTGGAGCGAGATCGCCATGGCGCGCGGGACTCTTCAGGTCGTCGGGGGGGATGGGACGACCGCAAAGGCGAAGGTGCGGGGAGTGTATCAGGAAGACGATCTCGCCCTGCTCGAAGTCGAGGGGACGCATTTCCCGCCGATCGAACTGACTACCGGGGAATCGCCCCAGCTCGGGCGCTTCCTCGTCGCCGCCTCGCCGGACGACACGCCGGCGAGCATCGGGGTGGTCGCCGTGGAAGCGCGATCCCTGCGGGAGCAGGACCAGGCGTTCCTGGGGGTGCTCTTGGATCAGGACTACCGGGGCGAAGGCGTGAGGATCTCGGAAATCGATCCGGAGGGCGGGGCGCTCCCGGCCGGCCTGAAGGCGGGGGATATCATCCTGGCCGTGGCAGACCGGAAAGTAGATAGCCTTTTCGAACTCAAAAATGCCCTCAGCGGCCGCGGGCCCGGAGAAAAAGTGGAGATCCGCTACCGGAGAGAGGGAGCGGAAGCCGCCACACAGGCGGAATTGCAGCGAAGGAAGAAGGAACTGCCCCAATTCCCGAACGCACGCCTGCGCGTGATGGAGCGCATGGGAACCACCCTGAGCCTCGTCCGTACCGGTTTTCCTTCGGTGATCCAGACGGACATGCAGCTTGACCGTGGCCGTTGCGGCGGTCCGGTGGTGGATCTCGATGGCACGGTGGTGGGGATTTCCATCGCCCGCGCGGATCGTACCCGGAGCTTCATCATTCCTTCGGCGCATCTCGTGAAGCTGCTCGCCAAGGATCCGGCGACTCCGGAAGAAGTCCAAGCGGCCAAGGCGGCGGAAGAGGAGGAGCAGCAGTCCGCCATGAACGAGGCGGCCCCCGGTCGACCGCGGGCAGTACCGCGCACACTACCGCGAGCGGTCCCCATCGAACCCGGCTCGGCCGACCGGCTCCGCCGTCATCTGGAGGACATGGACCGCCTGATGGAGCGCATGCGCGCCGAGATGGACGGAATCCAGGAGTAGGGCGACCCGGGGCTCCGCGAATAGGCGAGCCGCCTCTCCTCAGTGGTCCAGCTTGAGCTTTTTCAGCTTCGGCTCGATCACCAGGCGGCAGTAGCCGTTCTTGGTCTTGTTCTGGAAGTAGTAGTCCTGGTGGTAATTCTCAGCCGGGTAGAACTTCTCCGCCTTCGTGATCTCCGTCACGATCGGGGAGGGGAAGTGCGGCTGGAATTCCTTCTTCGAGGCCTCCGCGGCCGCCTTCTGAGCGTCCGTGTGATAATAGATCGCGGACCGGTACTGGGTGCCCACGTCCGCGCCCTGCCGGTTGAGGGTGGTCGGGTCGTGGAGTTCCCAGAACCACTCGAGCACCTTTTCGGTGCTGACTTTCTTCGGATCGTAAACGACCTGCACCACTTCGGCGTGGCCGGTGGTGCCGTCGCACACCTGCTCGTAGGTGGGATTGGCGACGGTGCCGCCCATGTAGCCGGAAGTGGCGGAATGGACGCCGTCGATCTGCTTGAAGGCGGCCTCGATGCACCAGAAACAACCGGCCCCGAGGGTGATGACCTCGGAGCCTTCGGGGACTTTCGGGGCGTCGGCAGGCAGCTTGGCGTCGGCGGGCATGGCTTTTTCAGGTTCGCAGGAAGCGAGGGTAGGGATGGAAAGGATCAGCGCGAGCAGGTGGCGGCGTTTCATGGTGATGGGAGCGGGGCCTTCGGGCCTTATTCGCTTATTCCGCAGGCATCCTAGCCGCAAGCGGCGCGGCGTAAAGATGTGGCGACGGAAGATTTTGCAGACAAACGGGCCCGTCCGAGGCATTTTCACATCGAATGAAGGTTTGCGTGTCCGCGGCATGGAAGGCCTGGCTGTCCGAATACGGCGCCCGGCTGCTCCTTTTCGCACGCGGATGGGCTCCCAGCCGGGAGGACGCGGAAGATCTGGTGCAGGAGGCCGTGCTGCGGCTGTGGAATTACCAGCAGGACAAGGGCGGCGGCGTGCCGGATCTGCCGCTGGCATTTTCCACCATCCGCTTCTGCGGGCTGAATCACCATCGCTCGGAAAGCCGCAGGAAAAAGCGGGAGGAATCCATCATTTACCTGAACGACTTCACCGACGTCTGGCTGGATCCCTCGCTGGAAGACGACGAGGACGCCGTGCGGCTGCGGGACGCGGTCCAGAAACTGAGCCCGAAGCTGCGGGAAGTGGTCACCATGAAAATCTGGGGCGGCCTCACCTTTGCGGAGATTTCGGAGGCTCTCGCCATTTCGCAAAATACCGCTGCATCGCGCTACCGCTATGCCTTGGAACAACTGGCGCAGGACATGCGTCGTGTGAAGGAGGACCGCCATGGAATCGCCTGAGGACATCGAAAAGGCGCTGTCGAAGCTGGTGCCCTCGGCCCTGAGCGAGAGGGGACAGCGCAATCTGGAGGATTTGATCGACAGCCTCGCCGCCGGTGAGGCGGTGGTGGAGATGACACCGCCGAAGCGCCGCTACTTCGCTTGGGCGGGAGGCATCGGTGCCGCCGCGGCAGCAGTCGCGCTCTCCTTGAGCATCCCGCTGGCAGGCCCCGGGACAGGCAGCCCGAGCCCCGGCACCGGCCAGAAGTCCGGAGTGGTGCCCGCCGGAAACATCTTCCCTGATGAAGACCGCGTGCTTCTCCTGGAACAGGTGGAGCGCGTGGAAGCCGCGGAACCGGAAGACCTGGTGTGGGAAAGCGACGGCATCGCCCATCGCGCGTGGCGCTTCCGGGTGGTGAATGAAAACCGGGTGCAAGACGTGCAGACGGGCTACGAAGTCACGGTCTCCAGCCCGCACGAGAAAGTGGTATTGATGCCGGTCACGGCCTTTTGATTTTTTCGAATGATGAGAACCGCCACCCTCTTCCTGATCGCGCTCGCCGGCCTCGCGGCCGCGGAGGATGCGCGCCCGCAGGAAGCGCGGCCCGCTCCGCAGGAAGCCGCAGCCGGGAAAGCCCTCGAGACGCCGTGGCTGGGCCTTCAGGTGGGCCGGATGGACGACGCCCTGCGTGCCCATGTTCCGGATCTCCCGCCCGGTTTCGGCTTCGTGGTGAGCTCGGTCGATGCCGGGGGCCCTGCCGAGAAGGCCGGGGTGAAGCCCTATGATATTTTCTGGAAGCTGGACGACCAATGGGTGACCAACGAGGCCCAGATCTTCGCCCTGCTGCGCCTGAGAAAGGTGGGGGAAGAGGTGAAGCTCGGGATTTACCGCTCCGGGAAGGAGCTGTCTTTCCCGGTGGTACTCGGCAAGATGCCGGACCAGAAGCTGCTGGCGAAGCTCCCGCCGCAGGACGGGACAGCTTCGCCTGACGTTCCGATGAAGGCGCTGAATCCGGCCGGCCAGTCGGCGGAAATCGAGATGCCGGACGGCAAGGCGGTGCTGATCCTGGTGAACGGGGTGCCGGAGGTGACGATCACCTCCAGGGCGGGGAAGATCCTTTTCCAAGGCCCGGTGGCGGGCCCCGGCGGTGTCTCGCTGGTGCCGGACCCGTGGAAGCCGCGGGTGGGTGCCCTGGAGCGCGCGCTGGCGAACACGATGCGGGGAAACCTGACCCCGCGGGAGCCGCGGAAGCGGGTTCTCCCTCCGCGGAAAGACCTGACGGGCAAGTGAGGTAGCGTGAAATGGTCGGGAAGGGCCTTGCGTTTTCCGGTGCCGGTTCGCATTTTGCCCCGGCATGCATCCAGATTTGGCGAAATTGCTCGATGCCGGAAGAATCAATCAAGCCGTCGCGGGGCGTCTCGACCAGCTTTCCCCGGGGAAATTCTGTTTTCACAAGGCCTGGGGTGCCGGAAAGGTGATCGATTGGGATTTGTCCGGAAAGAAGGTCACGATCGACTTTGAACAAAGCAGCGGCCAGGTGATGGACCTGCAGTTCGCGATCCAGCGCACCGAACCGCTCGACTCGGGGGACTTCCGCGCGAAGAAGGTGGAGCAGCTCGAGGATCTGCGCCTGTTGGCGAAGTCCGATCCGGTGGGCCTGGTGATCCATCTGCTGGAAAGCCACGGCGGCACGATGTCGGTTGACGCGCTCGAGCGGGAACTGACCGGCGGCGTGGTTTCGGCCAACGATTTCAAGAAATGGTGGGACAGCACCAAGCGCTCGCTGCGCGACAGCAAGCGCGTGATCGTCCCGTCCCGGCGGACCGAGCCGCTCTCGCTGCGTGCGGGAGACCTGAGTCCGGCCGATGCGCTGGTCTCGGATTTCGAGCAGGCGCGGGATCTCCGGACGATGTCCAAGGCCTTGGAGGCGATCACGCTCGACCTCGCGCTGTTCCGCGACGATCCGCCGGCGCTCCAGCGCCTGCTGGCGGGGATCAACGAATCTGCCGCGAAGAGCGTGCGCATCCAGCTCGGGCCCGCGCTGGAGCTTCTTTCCGCACGGGATGAGATGATCCGCGGCTTCAAGGGCATCGAGCTTCCCGCCGAGTCCCTGCGTCTTTCCGACGTGCTCGCTTCGGAAGAACACCGGCTGTCCGATGCGCTCACCGCCCTCTCCGCAGGGCGCCAGCGGGCGATCTACGAGGAGTTTGCCGCTGCTTTCGGCGATCGCTGGGTGGAGGTGCTGACGGGGATCTTCGACAAGGTCGGCTCCCGCGGCGTCGCGGAGATCGCGAAACTGCTGGAGGAGAAGGGCCATATGAAGACCTTGGAGACGCACCTCGTCTCCGCCCTGGCCCGCCGCTCGCTCGGCACGGACGCCCTGATCTGGGTCTGCCGCGAACGCAACGGCAGCGCCGCCCGCGTTTTCAGCGGGGAAGTGGGTGCCTGTATCCTCAACCTTCTGGAGACCGATCACCTCAGCGACGGCCCGAGGAAGACGACCCGGCTGCAATCCCTGCTCGCGGAGGACAAGGAGCTGCTCGGCGACATCGTCGGGAACATGGACGTGAACGAGGCCCGAAACTTCGGCCGCCGCCTGATGGAGTGCCCGGTATTCAGCGATCTCGACCGCAAGTCGCTGATGGCGCGCGTGATCAAGGCG
>CAMPGU010000129.1 GCA_946885645.1 uncultured Haloferula sp. | reverse complement strand
CATCTGCAACGAGGCGAGTTGTCTTGCCTGGGTTTTCGCGGGATCAAACTTCGTCCAATAGAGCTTGAGGTTGTCCGCGGTGGCTTCCGTGCCGTTGTAGGCGACGGCGACGTGATACCAGCCGCCTTGGGCGATGGCATTCGCTCCGGCACCGATGGGCAGCGGCACCGAGAGCGATTGCGTGCCGACGGAACCGTGAAGATTGATGAATTCCAGCAGCGGTGCCGTGCCTGCCGTATTGCCTGTCGCGCCGATCGGCACGATGCGGAATTGCCAGACCCGTGCCGAATCCAGGTCGTTTTCGGCGGTGACAATCTGCATCGGTGCCACCGAAGCCGGAGCCACGGCGGGATCGAAGTCGATCCGGACGATTCCCTCGAAAGTGAAGGCACCGTCCGCTCCCGCGTAAGCGAAGCTGACATCGTCCGTGGCGTTGGCCGCCAGCGGCAACGCGGAGAGGACGCCTGCATTTGCCGTGCCGCGGCCCGCGGAGGGGTTGAGCCCCGTGCCAAAGCCCGGCAACGAGGGGGTCCACATCTGCGCACCGTTTTGCAAGGAGGTCAGCGGCGTGCCTCCTGCGACCGCATCCGCGGCGGGCGGTGTCACTTCGTCCAGGTGCCAGAGGTGGAGCGTGCTGGCATCCACCGCATAGGGTTGGAAGGGCTCCGAGGTGTCCGGCACGGCATCGCCATCGGCATCGGTGACGGTGGAGCTGGCCAGGGCGGGGTTCGAGCCGGCGGCCTGCTCCTGGAAGTTCGTGCCGGAGTCGCCGTCGGGATTGCCGGAGGCTACTTCGTCGAGATCGGAGAAATAGAACATCTCCCAGGAGTCCACCAGCGTGTCGCTGTCCGTATCGAGCGGCGTTTGGGCGGGATCGGTGGGATCGCTACCTGCCGTTTCCTCGGCCTCGTTGTTGAAGCCGTCCGCATCGGGATCCCCCGTGCCATCTTGGCGGGAGGTGATGGTAAAGAGGTCCTCGGAGGGACTCTCGGCGAAGTAAAGGACTTCCCAACCATCGATCAGCCCGTCCAGATCGCCATCGGGCGAGGAGAGGAGTTGCAGCGGATGAGTGCCAGCCAGGAATTCGGAGGAATTGTCGTAGCGGTCGCCGTCCGGATCGTCATCGCCATCGTATTTGGCGAGGATTTCCGCGTCGGTTTCGCCGGGGCTGCTGCGGAAGTTCTCGATCTCCCACGCATCCACCAGGAAATCGCCGTCGCTGTCGCCGGCATCGACCACTTGGGGCCCGGCGTCGTGGAGGAATTCGCGCTCGTCGGGAATGAGGGCGCCATTCCAGATGCGGACCTCGTTGTAACGGGCGTTGGCGGTTGCGTCGCCCTCCCACTGGGAACGGCCCAGGTAGTTGAAGGTATCGTTGAGCAGCGCGAGCTGATTGTTCGTGCTGAAGGAACCTTGAGGGATGCCGAGGTCGGCGGATCCGGCGGGGGCGGAATACCAGGTCACCAGCGTGGAGCTATTCGTCCCCGCCCCCGGCTCGATCGTCATCACGATGTGGAATTCCGTGCCGACGGTGTAAGGCTGGTTGGTGTCCCCCGCATTCGATGTCGTGCCGCTATCGATCCATTCCACTTGGTCGGTGGCGACATTCGTGCCCCTTGTCCAGGACATGAAGAGGTATTCGGTGGTGCCGCTGCCGAAGTCGAAGATCCGGGCCCAATTCTGCACGCTCTGCTGAGTGGCCCAGAACTCGATGCTCACTGGAGTCTTCAACCCTTGGATCAGATTGGTGCCGAGCTGTGCGTAGGCGGATGTGGCGCGCGCGCCGCCACCCAGCAGCAGATCCGTGCCGGAGAGCGTGGAAGTCCCGCCGACGAGGTTGTCGTTGTCGGGATCGATCACCACGGCATTGC
The DNA here is from genome assembly GCA_946885645.1 of uncultured Haloferula sp. The sequence continues at coordinate 9,005 of CAMPGU010000129.1, read as the reverse complement.
TGCCGCCCACGGAGTCGTCGAGGTTGCCGTTGAAGCTCCAGCGGTGGCGCAGCGCAGCCTTCAACGGGCTCCACTCCGCGTCCTCGGGATCAGAGTTGCCGAAAAACTCATCGATGTTCAGGAAGCCGTCATTATCGGCATCCACGTCGGGCAGGGCGTTCGTATTGCCGAAGTGGAAAACTTCCCAGGCATCTGCCATGCCGTCGCCGGTGCCGTTTTCGGTATCCGGAAAGGAATTGCGGTCGAGCGCGTTGGTGGAAGCGGCCTGCTCCTGTGTATTGGTGGCGTAGTCGTTGTCCGGATCACCCGCTCCGGTTTGATCGAGATGCCCGAAGTTGGTGAGCTCCCAGATGTCGGGCAGACCGTCGGCATCGCCGTCCCCGGCGTCCACGATCATGACTCCGGAGGCTTGGCTGAAGGCATAGGTGCCGTCGCCGGAGGTCCAGATGTTTCCGGATTTGGTGAAGCCGGGGATAGTGAAGGTCTCGCCGAAGGTTTCATTCAGGGTGGCACTGTTCACCAGCGTCCAGGAGGAGCCGGGCGCGGTGCTCGCACCGGTGAGGTCGAGATTGAAGGTGCCGTTGAAGGCCGCGGTGCCCGCGCCGCCGATGCTGTTGTTCACGCCGCTGGCACCGATGGTGAAGGTCAGGGTGCTGGTATCCGCGGCGGTGAAGGCACCGTTTATGGTGATATTCCCGCTCAGCGTGCTGGTGCCGGTGAACGTGGTGCGGAAGGTGTTGGCCCCGCCGCCGTCGAATGCCAGCGCACCGGTGCCGCTAATCGGCGCCGTTACCACCACCGGTCCCTGGGCGGCACTGATGCGCGAGCCGGTACCGGTCACCGAGATGTTTCCGGCCAGGGTGAAGGTCTCGGTGCTGCCCTGAAGGTGCTCCACCAAGCCGCCCGCGAGGATCAGGTTATTCACCGTGATCGTGCGCGAGCCGAGGGTCTTGTAAGTGAATTTTCCGGTGGTGGTGCCGATGGTGAGGGAATTCCCGGCGAAGGTGTAATCCGCTCCGGCGGTCGGGGTCCGGAGGCGTTCAATGTTCACCACGTAATCGTTCGCGGCCGAGGGGGCCTGGCCATCGCTCCAGTGCAGGTTCGTGTTGAACGAACTCGTATTGATGAGGTCGGCGGCCGTCAGCGTGACGGTGGCGGCTCCGGCGTTTGAAGCGAGGGCCGCGAGCGCGAGGCCGGGGATCAGACAGGTCTTCCGTTTCATGGGTTTTCGGGTTTCGCCGAAGGAAGGGACACCGGAGAAAGGAGCCGTTCCGAGGGCAGCGGGAGACTTGGGATCTCCGCGGAAATTACCGGGCACGGTAGGACCACGGTACGGCGCGATCAATGAGGGGATGGCTCTCTCCCACGCAAAGGGGAGGCCGGAGGACCAAGGTGGGCAGGCCCCGGGCGTGGTTTTCGCGCACACGTGGCTAGCCCGCCGCAAACCCGAAGGAGTCGCTGCGATTTCTCAGAATCCCGCCGCCCAGAGACTGGCGTGGATCTTGAAATCGATGAGGAAACCCTCCGCCTCCTTCTCCTTCAGCCATGCCCGCAGCTCTCGCCGGGGCACTAGATGCACTTTGATGTCCTCGTGTTCCGTGCCGCCGCCGTCGTGCTCCTTTGACAAATCCGTGGCGAGAAAGAGGTGGGTGATCTCCGGCGTCATGCCGGCCGAGGTTGGCGCGGCCAGCAGCAGTTCGATCCTGCCGGCGCGGTAACCGGTTTCCTCCAGAAGTTCGCGGGCGGCGGTTGCCGCCATCGCCTCGCCTCGGAATTCTTCCTCGTCGCCCACCAGGCCGGCGGGGATTTCGATGACCTTTTGTTGCACCGGGACGCGGAATTGCTCCACCAGCACGACCTCGTCGGCGGGGGTGACGGCGAGAATCCCCACGCAGGCGTCGGCATTCGGCCGTTTGGCGAAATCCCAGTGGCCGATCCGGTAAAGTCCCAGCCAGCGGGTTTCAAAGAGGATCTCGGGCTCGATCATAGCAGGAAGAATGATTGGCTAACGGGCGTATCAAGGGCACCTTTTCCGCCGAAACGATGCCGCGCCACGATTTCCAAATCCCCGTCACCTTCAAGCACCGCATTTGTTTCACCCGTGATGCCTTCGGCCCCGGCAACGCGCTTTTGGGTGAAATTCTGGCGGAAGGAGGGGGGCGCCGGGTCCTCGTGGCGGTGGAAGAAAGCGTCGTGAACGCCTGGCCGGACCTGGCGCGGAAGATTGAAACGTATTTCGCCGACCTCGGCTTCGATTGGCGGGGCCTGCATGTATGGCCGGGCGGGGAGGCGGTGAAGGCGGACGATCTGCTGGTCCGCCGGATCTGGGAAACGATCGACCGCGAGCACATCGACCGCCATTCCTACATCCTCGTCATTGGCGGCGGGGCGTTCCTCGATGCCGCGGGCTATGCCGCGGCCACCGCCCATCGCGGGGTTCGGCTGGTGCGTTTCCCCACCACCACGCTTTCACAGGACGATAGCGGCGTAGGGGTGAAGTGCGCGATCAACGGCTTCGGGAAGAAGAACTGGATCGGGGCCTTCGCCGTACCCTTCGCGGTGATCAATGATTTTGACTTCCTGCAGAGCCAGGACGAGGAGACCTGCCGTGCCGGCCTCGTGGAGGCGGTGAAGGTTTCGCTGGTGAAGGACGGGGAATTTTTCCGCTGGATCGAGGCCAAGGTGGACGATCTGGCGGCGCTCAAGCCGGAGGCGCTGGAGGAATGTGTGGAACGCTCGGCGCTGCTGCACGCGACCCACATTTCCCAGGGCGGCGATCCTTTCGAGACCGGGAGCAGCAGGCCCTTGGACTTCGGCCACTGGTCCGCCCATAAGCTGGAGCAGTTGAGCGGCTTCGCGGTGAGCCATGCGCACGCGGTCGCTATCGGAGCGGCTCTGGATACCCTCTATTCCGCCCGCTGCGGGCTGCTGAGGGACTGCGTGGCGGAGCGGGTGCTGGATGTCATATCCGGTCTCAGGCTGCCGCTCTGGCACGATGCTCTGGACCTCCGGGACGTCAATGGCCGGCGGTTGGTACACGCAGGTCTCGAAGAATTCCGCGAGCACCTGGGCGGCGAGCTGACGGTGTTGCTTTTGCGGGATGCAGGCATCGGGCAAGATGTCCATGCGCTTGATGAAGGGCTGGTGGACGCATGTCTGGACACACTGCGGGAAAAACAGGCGGTCCTGGACCGAGCGAGGCCGGTGCCGAAATAGCGGCACCCGCGGTGAACGCTCTCAAGATCCCGGGTTCGTCTTCGCGAGCATCTGCCGGAAGTAATCCATCCGCTCCTTGATGCGTTTCTCCAGCCCGTTCTCCCCGGGGTGGTAGTAAACCCGCCCTTCCGGTAGGTAGGCCTGCGGGACATAGCCGCCCTCATAGTCGTGGGCGTAGAGGTATTTCATCTTCTCAGCATCCGTGCCGCTGGCAGCGGCGAGCTTCTTGCGGGTCTTCGTGCGGAGATGCTCCGGGACGGCCAGCGTGCGGCCCTTCTCGACATCGGCCATCGCTTCCCCGAGCGCCATGTAGGCGGTGTTCGACTTCGGCGCGGTGGCGAGATAGACGGTGGCGTGGGCGAGGGGAATGCGACCCTCCGGCATGCCGATGAACTCGAAGGCCTGCTGGGCATCCACGGCCACCCGGAGAGCATTCGAATCGGCAAGCCCGATATCCTCGCTCGCCGAGATCACCAGCCGGCGGGCGATAAAGCGCGGGTCTTCGCCGGCGTGCAGCATCTTCGCCAGCCAATAGAGCGCGGCATCGGGATCGGAGCCGCGGATGGATTTGATGAAGGCGGAGGCGGTGTCGTAGTGGGCGTCGCCGTCCGCATCATAGACGATGGCTTTCCGCTGGATGGATTCCTCCGCGACGGCGAGGGTCAGGCGGATGGTGCCGTCCTCATCCGGCGGGGTGGTGACAACGGCGAGTTCGAGGGAGGTGAGGGCCTTCCGCACGTCGCCGTCGGACATCACGGCGAGGTGCTCGAGAGCGGAGGGATCCGCCTCGACATTCTTTCCGCCGAAGCCGCGCTCCGGATCGTCGAGCGCGCGGCGTAGCACCGGCAGCATGTCCTCCGTGGCGATGGCCTCGAGCTGGAAGATCTGCGAGCGGGAGACCAGTGGCGAATTGACGTAAAAATAGGGATTGTGGGTGGTCGCTCCGATGAAACGGACCGTGCCCCGCTCGATATGCGGGAGCAGTACGTCCTGCTGCGCCTTGTTGAAACGGTGGATCTCGTCGATGAAAAGGATCGTCGTTTCATTGCGCAGATCACGCCAGGTGCGGGCTTGCTCGATCTTCGCGCGGATTTCGGCGACATTCGACTCCACGCCGTTGAGAGCCTCGAAACGCGAGCCGGTGGAGCGGGCGATGACGCTGGCGAGGGTTGTTTTCCCGGTGCCGGGCGGGCCGTAGAAAATCAGCGAGGCGAAGCTGTCGGCCTCGATCGCGCGGCGGAGCAGCTTTCCCGCCCCGAGAATGTGCTGCTGGCCTGCGATTTCATCCAGCGTCCGCGGCCGCATGCGGGAGGCCAGCGGCTCGCCATCGCGGCGGGGCTGTCCACCTGGGGATGAGGAAGGCGGGACATCGAAAAGATCGGGCACGGGTCCAGTTTAGGACGGGAGCGGGGAGGGACAAGCGGAAGAACCGGGCGCTTCAACGGGGAGCTTTTCCCGCCGGGATGCCCGCGGGAAGCAGTGGACAAGAGCTGCCGGGCGAGGCTTGATTCCCGCGCTCATGGACACACTTTCCCATCTCTTGGAAAACAACCGCATCTGGGCCGCGTCGCAAGTGGCGGCGGATCCGGATTTCTTCAAGCGGCTGGCCAACCAGCAGAGCCCGGAATACCTGTGGATCGGCTGTTCGGACAGCCGCGTGCCCGCCAACCAGATTACCGGGCTGGCACCAGGCGAGGTCTTCGTACACCGGAACGTGGCAAACGTGGTGGTGCAGACGGATTTCAACCTGCTCTCCGTGCTCCAGTTCGCCGTGGACGTGCTGAAGGTGAAGCACGTGATGGTGGTGGGCCACTACGGCTGCGGCGGCGTCAGGGCGGCTCTGGAGAACCAGCGGCACGGCGTGGTGGACAACTGGCTGCGCCACATCCGCAACACCGCCCGGCGCAACGAGCACGAGCTCACGGGCCTGGGGCACGAGGCGGCGGTGGACCGGCTCTGCGAGCTGAACGTGTTGAAGAACGCCGATAACGTGGCTCGCACCACGATCATCGAGGATGCGTGGGAACGCGGCCAGCCGGTTTCCATCCATAGCTGGATCTACCGGCTGGACACGGGACGGATCAGCCCTTTGGCCGATCCGATCGACGCGGACTCGCCGGCCGACCACGGGTGACGCGAAAAGGGCGGTCAGGCATTTTGCCCGAACCGCCCCCTGTTTTTTCAGAGCCGCGTTGCTTTACGGTGCTTCCTCAGTCGCGGTTGCGATGATGAATCCCTTGGGGCCGCGGGTGCTGGCACCGCCGATCGCGCCGTCCAGGCGGAAGGCGCGGTAGGTCCAGCCGTCTCTGAGGGTTGGCAGGCCGGTGGTGTCCGCCGGGATTTCGGTGACCCCTTGGTCGAAGTTGTCCAGGTCGTTGCTACCTTGGATGGCGTAAACGACGCTGTCGATGGTGGCATCCTGGCCGGGACCCGGAACGGCGTCGAATGCGGCGTCATTGCGCACCGGCAGGGTGAGGACCAGAGCCTGCTCGTCTCCGACGGTCTGAATCCGCGAGCGGATCTTGCCGCTGGCGATGCCGCTGTCGGCTTCGCCGTCGAATGCGAATTCCTCGAAGTTGGTCATGCCATCTTGGTCGGGATCGGCGCTTTTTTCCGCATCCGGACCGGTGAGGGTGGGGAAATTTGCCATCCAGTCGGAAAACGGATCGGATTGATCGACCAGGATCGAGCCGCTGCCGGTGATGAGACCCGGATGAGTGGTGGCGGTGAAGGTGCCGCTGCCCTGCGGGACCCCATCGACGAGGAAGGCGGCGACGGTGTCGATCTGGCCGTGGGGTAGATTGAGCGTGGCTCCGGTGCTGATCTCCACATTGCCCGTGTCGCTCAGGGTGGCGGTATCGACTACCAGGGTGCCGGCTTCGATCCCGGTATTTCCCGTGTATGAATTGCTGCCGCCCAAGGTGAGGGTGCCGCCCCCGGTTTTGAGCAGCGAGCCGCTACCGCCGACCGCCCCGGAGAGCGTGATGTCGAAGGGGACGGAGGAAGCGTCCGCGGTCTGGATGATGAACAGATTGGCCGTGGTCACCGGCAGCGAGGAAGACCAGTTGGCCTTGGCCGCCAAGGTTCCGCCGAGCAATTGAACTTCGCTGGTGAAGACGGGAGCGTCCTGCACCAGGCCGCCGGCACCCACGTAGAGCGCGCCCGCATTGACCGTGACCCGCCCGGTACCTGCGGCGGCCGTGGCCGTGCCGAAACCGATCCGCTCGACCGTGGCGGTGCCGCCGCTGACGAGGAATTGCGCACGGTTCGCCGTCGTGGCATGCGGGCTGAGAAGCAGGCCCTCGGTGGCTTCGCTCGCCGTGAAGGTGCCGCCGCGGACTTCGAAGACCGACCAGCGGGTGTTGGTCGTGTTGCCCACGGTCACCACGCCGGCCACGCTCATGTCGCCGCCGTTGACCAAGGCACCGGCACCGGAGTTGCCGGTACCGACCTGGAAGGTGTTGGCGATGGTGGCGGTGCCGCCGGGGTTTACCACGATGCCCTCGGTTCCCACCGTGGCACTGGGATCGACACCCGTGCCGTAGTTGCGGGTGCGGCGGATGATCAGGTCGAGGGCGGAGAAGTTGCCGCCGTTGATCAAGGCAACCGACCCGTCGTTCTGGGAGGACTGCACGCCGCCGTTGAAGGCGATCGAGCCGGACTCGAGCTGGATGGCCACTCCTCCGCTCTGATAGGTGGAGAAGGCGCTGGAGGTCAGGCTGCCGCCGGTGACGAGCAGTTGCCCGCCTACGCCGACGTTGGCGCTGGTCGTGGTGATGCTCCCGGAGGGGAGTTCGAGCGTGCCGCCATTGACGGCGGTGGCCCCGGTGTAGGTGTGGACTGCGCCGAGGGTCATGACGCCGGCGCCTGTTTTGGTCAGGGAGCCGTCGCCGGAAAGGACGCCCGTGTAAATCGTGTCGGCCCCGTTGGCACCCACCGTTAGCGCTACCGGACCGGGAACGATATTGGTAAGGGTCAGGTCCTTGTTTCCTTCCAGGGCACCGAGAGTCACCGCGCCGCTCAGGTCGAAGTCGAGAGTGCCGCCGCCGTCATTATAGAGCAGGGTGCTGCCCTGGAGGCCCAGCCCGTTGAAAAGGGCGATCGAGCCGGCGTTGATCGTGGTCGTTCCGGTAAAGGTGTTCGAGGCGACCACTTGGAGGTTCCCCGGGCCATCATGGACGAGGGAGCCGGTACCGCTGACGAGGGAAGTGAAGAGGATATCGCCGCTTCGGGAGATCCGGAGTTCTCCGTTGTTCACGATGTCTCCCTGGAGTGCTCCCGTCGTGCCGCCGTTGCCGAGTTGCAAGGTGCCCTCGGCAATGGTGGTCAAGCCGAGAAAGTCGGCGTCCGCGGCGAGGGTCAGCTTGCCGGCCCCCGATTTCACGAAGTCAGCGACGCCGAAGTTGCCCACCGTGTTCGCGAGGACGACGTCGTTGGTATCGACGTCGAATCCGATGGTTCCGGAGGTGAAGCTCACGACGCGGTTGGAGATATCCTCGGTATTGCCGGGAGCCCACACCAGGGTCGAAGAGGCAAGTGAAAGGTCGCCCGCACCCAGGCCGCCATTGACGAAGGTCGTGGTGCCCCCCGATAGCGTGAGGTCTCCGAGGAAACTGTTGGTGGCCAGCAAGTCCAAGCTGCCGGGCCCGGTCTTGGTCAGGGAGCCATTCCCGCTTACGGCTCCGCTGAGGATCATGCCGTCCTCGGCCGCGGCGGTATTGACCACCGTGTCCGAGGTGAGGGTGACCGGGGCGGAGATGGTGTGGGTCCCCGCGCTGTCGAGGATCGAGGCCTGGCTCGCGCCGTTGTTCAGGATCAGGGAGCCGCCGCTTCCTGCCGCGATCGTGTAGCCGTGAAGCGGGCTGAGGAAGGTGATGCCGCCGAGGGTTTTAGACCCGTCCAGGGTGACGGTGGCCGGGCCGCTCAGACCGGTGTGGAAGTTGGCGATGGCACCGGTGGCGTTGGGGAAAGTGCCGTTCCAGTTGGTGTTGTTGATCCAGGAACCGTCGCCGTCTGTAAGCCAATTCCGCACGACGCCGGAGGTGCCGATGGTGAGGGTGACGAAGCCGCCGGAGGTACCGAAATTGTAGCTGAACCCGGGCTGAGGATTGGCCACGGAGAGCGATGAGGCACCGGCACCGCCGATGGCGCCGCTGTAAGCGATGAGATTGTAGGTGCCGACGGCGGCGAAGGGATTGACGGTGCCATCCTGAAGCAGGGTCACCGCACCGCCGTCGATGGTCAGAGCCCCTGAGGTGGATACCGCAATCTGGTCATTGCCCGTCCCGAACTCGATTGCGAGGGTGCTGCCGAAGTCCAGATCCAGACCCCCGACGGTGAGGGTGCCGACGCCTGCCCCCGGTGCGATACTGGCCTCCGACTCCACGGTGACCGTTCCCGCGATGGTGCCGGTACCGCCGATGCCGGCGCCCGTTTGCACCGTGACCGGCCCCGACCCCGTGGCCGAACCGGTTGTATTGGCGGCAATCAGCTTGCCGCCGCTCACGGTCGTTCCGCCCGAGTAGAGGTTGCTGCCTCCCAAGGTTAGGACACCTGCTCCCGCCTTCACCAGCGGACCGGTGCCGGAATTGCCGACGGAAGAAGCGAGGGACACCGCGACTCCATTGGTATCGAAGGTGGCCCCGGCCGGGCCGAAGGTAACCGGCAGTGCGGAGATATCCGCCTCCGCCGACCACTGGATGCCGCCTCCATCGAGATTCAGGGCCGGGGTCGCGCCCAAGCTGGCGACCGCGCCGATCCCGATCAGACCTCCATTGACCGTGGTGGTT
>CAMPGU010000128.1 GCA_946885645.1 uncultured Haloferula sp. | reverse complement strand
CTCCAGCTCGAAGCCAAGCCCATCCCCGTGGCCGGGCCTTAGCAAGGGATCTGGCACCCGCCTACGGCACCGGCAGTTTCTCCACCCGCAGCCGCCCGAATCTCGCCCTGGCGTCCGCCGGCGGAGCCGCCTCCACGGCGCGGATCTCCTCCCATTGCAGGTCCAGCGGCGTCACCGTCTCCGTCACCTCCGCGGGGGCGAGCGTGGCCGGGCTGTCGCCGAATTCCACGGTGTAGGCCATCGGCGTGCCGCCGATGCGGCGGTGATAGATCAGCGCGAGCCGCTTGCCGCCCTCCGGCCCGTCTTCCAGCTCCAGCTTCGGCAGGCCATGCGAGGTATGATCCCCGGGCACCACCGTCTTCAGGTCCGACAGGCGTGGATTCAGGCCCAGCGCGTATTCGAGAAATTGCCCCATGCCATCGCGATCGGTGTCCACCCCCAGATTGTAGTCGCCCGAGGACAAAGTGCGTGCCGCAGCCCATTGCTCGTAGGTCCAGTCCTCCAGCTTGGCGATGTAGGGCAGCGAGGCGATGCCCGTGCCGCCGAACTCCACATCCGTCACGGCGCCGTCCTTCACGGCCAGGTAAGCCTGTTCACCGGCCGGCCGGAAGGTGACGGTGTAGTCCCTGCCGCTGCCCTCCAGCGCCGTGATCGTGCCGTCCAGGACATCGAAGTCGTCCGGGGAAAGGCCCTGCACGGGAGAGGTGAAGCGCAGCTTTGCCCGCAGCCCCTCCGGGATCATCGGCAGCTCCTCCCAGATAGGAAAGGGGCGCACCGGCACGATCTCCATCCGGCTGATCTTCGTGCCGTCTTCCGCCGCGTAGATCTCCAGCACTCCGGGACCTGTGCCCGTCTGCAGCACCTGCGGGGCACCGCCCGCGGGCCGGGCGAAGCCTTCGTGGAATTGCAAGGAGCCGATCTCCCCCGCGCCCTGATTCGTCTGCCAGGGGAAAACGGGCGCGTCCACGGTCCCGCCCGCGCTGACGTGGAAGGAATCGCTCGCCGCGCTATCCGCACGGGTCCATGCCCGCACTCGGAAATCCGCGGCGTGCGGGCTTACGAATCCGAAACGGAGCTTATGGGTAGAGCTTGGCGTGGTAGTGCCGTAGCGCGTGCCGAGAGGCACCTCATAATAGTAGCCCGGGAAGCCCGCCGCGGCATCCGCCTGGTAACTGAAGCCGGGCTGGAACTCGACATAGATATGGGCGGAGTCCAGCAGAGGAACCCGATAGGAAAAGGTCCTCGAAAACCCTTGCCCCATCCAGAGGCCATTCGCGCCCAATACCGCTCCCTCCTTCATGACGAGAGTCGGCGATGAATTCCCCAGATAGGAGGAGGAAATGATCAGGCGCGCGCTGTTCCCCTCCTGGATCAGCCACTCCAGTTTCCCGTTCGTGAGGGTGAAGTCGTCCTTGGTCAGGCCGGTATAGGCCTGGTCGAAGTCGATCCGCGCCTCCAGGGCGGTACCGAAGTAATACCCGGACGAGGCGAACACCGGCTTCACCGGCTGCAGCAGTCCGCTCGTCACCATGATCGTGTTCGAGGCCCGGCTGCCGTAGTCGCCGGTGCTCACCAGATCCGCCGCCATGGAAATGGTGACCTGGGGCTGCGTGGCGGTGATCCGCACGGTGTAGTAGCTGCCGCTGCCGCGCAGGGAGCCCGCCGTGATCGTGCCGCCCTCCACCGTCAGGTCGCCGGTCGAGAAATCCGTGACCGCGGTGTCGAAGGCGATCGTCACCGGGAATTCCGCGGCGGCGGAGTGGGCGGGCGCGGCGATGGAGGTGCGCACCGGCCGCTTGGCTGTGAGAAGCTCCTTGCGGATAAAGGTGTGGCTATACCGGGAGACTGATCCGGATCCTAGTAGGGCCCAGTCGATGCCATCGCTACTCGAGTGGACTTCCCAAGTGCGCAGGTGCTCCGTCGAGCCGCTGGAGGGCAGGCGCACATCGTAGCCGCCGATCTCCCGCACGCTGCCCAGATCCAGGGTGACAAAGTGAGGGAAGGCACCGGTGCCGCTTCTCCAATACGTGGAGAGATCGCCGTCGGTCGCGTTGGCGGCTGGATCTGCCGCCGTTTCGGCCGAAAAGGCCGCGATGGAGACTTCCGATCCCGGAATGGCGGCGTGGTTCCGGTCCAGGGCGGAAAACTCGCGGATGCCGATCGAGGTATGGTACCCGGTCTTGGCCGTGAGGCGGAGGTAGCGTGCGTGCAGGCCGGGCTCCTCCGCGAACTCCCCGTCGTTCAGGCCCGCGATGTATCCGGCGATGATTCCGGCGGCCTTTTCATCCACCACATGTCTCCCGAGCGGCGGCATGGCCACGCCGGGCGCGGTGCCGGCCATCCGCACGTGGATGGCGGAGAGCGAGGGGTCCCCGGCTTTGATATAACTGCCGCCGGGAAGGTGGAACTGGCCCTTGATCGCCTCGTTCACCAGGCCTTGCTTCTTCAGGGGGGTCTGCAGCCGCGCATCGAAGTGGCCCACCGTGGCGCCCGGCTGGTGGCAGTGGGCGCAGTTCGCATCCAGGTACGATCTCACGCGGTGCTCCAGCGGCGCGGACTCATCGTCGATCGCGCGGGCCTGGATGGTGGCATGGATCTCTTGATCGCTGGCGTCGGAAGAGAACATCTGCTGCGCCTTGAACCAGGCGAGCTGATCGACGGAGTCTCCCCCGGGCGGGATCACGGTCATGCCGATCTGGTGGGCCCGCAGGCCCAGGGCCTGGCCGCTGGCGGGGGTGTGGCACTCCATGCAATTCGCGCGGGAGGGGTAGCTCCAGGTGCGCTGGGTGCTTGCGCCGTTCTCATCCGTGACCGTGAAGATCTCGTCCTCCCCGGAGCTCAGCAGCACGGCATCCGTGCCCGCGGCATTCCAGCGGTAGGTCAGGCCGTATTTCCCGCCGTTTGCGGTGCAGACCATCACCCGGGTCTCCAGCCGCTTCACGGAGCCCGGATCCCGCGCATCATCCGGGATCTCGAAGTGCTTCACGAAGACGGCGCCGGCGGGAAAGCCCCAGTTCCCCGTGGCGGACCACGTGATCCTGTGACTGGAGGAGCGGGAGGTGGTGCCGCTGGGCAGCACGATCCAGCGCCGCTTGTGCGCGCCATCCGACCACAAGGGGCTGGCCACCTCGTAGGGCATCATCGGGGCTGCGGGTACGAGTGCCGCGGTGTCCGTGAAGAGCCCCGTCTGGGAAAGAAGGGCGGGCGGCTCCGGGACGGGAGCCAGCTTCCGGAGGATCAGGATTTTTGCTCCGGGCTGCCCCTGCCCATTGAGCTTCGGGAGGTAGATCTCCCCCGCGGCATCCGTGCAGATATTCGAGAATCCGCTGTAGAAGACATTCCCGATGTAAGGCACCAGCTCCTGCGGCGGCTCCGCGCTGTCCGGCGTGTAGGCGGAGAGATTGCCCTTCAGCAGATCGCCGAAGAGGACCGTGCCCTCCAGTTCCGCGGCCCAGCGCTCCCCGCGGTAGCGCATGCCCGCGATGATGCAGCCGCCCTGCGTGCGGCCGTAGGAGTAGGCCGGCAGTGCCTCCGGTCCGTAAGGGATGCCCGAGCGGGGGCCGGCCAAGGTGCCCTCACGGTAGGGCCACCCGTAGTCCAGCCCCTTCGTCACGCGGTCCAGCTCTTCCTGCTTGCTCTGCCCCACGTCTCCTACCCAGAGCTCGCCCGTCGCGGCATCGTAGTGCGCGCTGTGCGGGCTGCGCAGGCCCAGGGCATGGAATTCCTCCAGCACGCTGCCGGTGGCGCTTTGCCAGGGATTGTCATTCGGGATGTAGTACCCCTGGGTGAGGACCGGCGGAAAGGCGAAGGGCTTGCCGGAGCTTGTCGGTTGCCTCCGGATCGGGTGGGACCGTTCCGGATCCATGTCCACATCGATCCGCAGCACGCCGCCGAAGAAGCTCCCCGTCAGGCTGGGGGTGGGATTGTACTCCGCATTTGCCCCGCCGCCATCGCCGCAGGTGATCAGCAGGAAGCCGTCGTTGTCGAAGGCCAGCGCCCCGCCATTGTGCCAGCGGTGCGGATCGTAAATCTGGATCAGCACTTCCTCGCTCGCCGGATCGATCGTGCCGCTGGCGGCCTGCCAGCGGAACCGGGAGACCCGCCACATGCTGGAATTTGGTGAGTCGCCCGCCGGCCGGTGATTGTAGCAGAGGAAGACCTCATCCGCATGCAGGCCGCCGCCGCCGAACTGCGGGTGGAAGGCCAGCCGGTAGAGACCCTGGTCCTCCGAGGTCTGCACGGCGGCGCGGATATCCAGCGCCGTGACCATTTCCTCCGCCGCCACCTCCGCATTCCTCGGGAAACGCAGGATGCGGCCCGCCTTCTCCACCACGATCATCTCCTCCGTGCCCGGCACCTGCGCGATCCACAGGGGATCCGTGAAGCTCAGGTTCGGAAAGGCATCCTCCACCGCCCAATCCGTCTGCCCCGGTGCCTTGTTCGGGAAGACACCGTTGAAATACGGCGCCACCGGCACCGGCACCGCCGCCCGCAGCGGCAGGGCGCAGAGGAAAAGAGCGGGCAGGGCACGGATCAGGCGTGCTGCGGGCAGGAACATGACCCCGAAATAGGGCACGGAAGCAACTCCGCCAAGATGAATGGAAGATGGAATTTCGGTGAAAACGCCGTCACCGGAGGCCGCCTCGCCTTGCCATCCGCGGTAGCGATGATCGCGCTCGACGCAGGGGCCGTCTTTGGTATTCCGGGAGGGTTCATGCTTTCCATCCGTTCACCCCGCTCCGCCGCACGCATCTTTCTCCGGCGGCTCGCCGTGCTCTTCCTCGCCGCCGGTGCCGCTTGCGGCGGCCGGGCCGCGGCGGAGGGCGAGATGCTTTTCACCCCCGAGCGCCAGGTCATCCGCTGGGACAGCGCCCCCGGCCTCTCCGGCAGCATGGGCCTCGGCGGCCCGCTCCGCGCCAGCGGGGATACCGCCGTCTTCTACGGGCCGGATACGGAGGGCCCCTACTGGACGCGGGCCCTCTATGTCTTCACCCGGCAGGAGGAGGGCTGGACTTTCCAGCAAAAGCTCCGCGGGGATGCCATCGCCCCTGACGTGGAATTCGCCACCGCGATGGCCATCGACGGCGATACGCTGGTGGTCGCCGCTTCCGCCGAGGACAAGGGAGAGATCGAAGGCGCGGGCTGCCTGCTCGTCTATCACCGCTCCGGCGGCGTCTGGAGCCTGCAGGCGAAGATCCAGACGGAGGATGCCGAACGCAACGACCGCTTCGGCTTCGCCGTGGCCGTGCATGGCGATACCATCGTGGCCCTGGCACACGGGGATCCCTTGAACGGCGGGGACAACGCGGGCCACGCCTACTTCTTCCACCGCCAGGGCGGCACCTGGGTCCAGCAGGGCAAGCTCCCCGCCATTCCCTATCTCTCGGACGGCTCCTCCTACCTGGGCAATCCGCCGAATCTGGCCCTGCAAGGGGACACGGCGATGATCGGCGCGCAACACACGGCGCGCGGCAACCAGCCCTCCGTGGGCACGACCTTCCTTTTCAAGCGGGAAGCCGGTGTCTGGAGCGCGGATGGCAGCCTCTCGCCCGCCGATTGCGGGGCATATGATTTCTTCGGCGCTTCCATCGAGATGGAGGGGGATACCGCGCTGATCGCCGCCGTGCAGGGCGGCGTGCACTCCGGCCTGGGCAAGGTCTATGTGTACGAGCGCCAGGCCGGAGCCTGGAATCTCGCGCAGCGGCTCGATTGCCCGGTCTCCGCGGACATGGGCCTTTTCGCGAATTTCGGCGGCATCATGTCCCTGGAAGGCGGACGGGCCGCGATCGGGGCCCCGAGCGCAGGCATGGGCGGCTGCGCCTTCCTCTACCTGAAGCGGGACGGCCTCTGGACCCCGGCCAAGCAACTGCTGCCGCCCTACGACGTCGGCACACACGGCGGCTATGCCCGCGGGCTCGCGTTGCTGGGGGATACCCTGCTGGTGGATAGCTACGAGGAAGACCCGGACTCGGACGCCTATGCTCCCCATCAGCGCAGCCGGGACCGGGTGGAGGTGCGGGAGCTCTTGGAAGGAGAAGGTCCGGAAACCCTCCTGATCCGCGCCGCCAGCTTTGACGACGGGGATGAGCAGATCAGCCGGGCGGAATGGGACGCCTACCTGCCCGCGTTGAAATCCACGCGCAAGCTCTTCGACCTCATCGATGCGGATGCCTCCGGCCACTTGACCTACCCCGAGCTGGCCGCCATCCGCGGCGCGCGCGGGATACCCGCCCCCTACAAGCTCTGGCTGGAACGCCTGAGCCTGGCCGCGGACCTGGATGCGGACGGCAATCTCCTGCTCTCCCGCGCCGAAATCCTGCCGCTATGGATGCCGGGCCAGGGCAAGGCGGTGGATGCCTTCATCAAGCGCCTGCGCGTTTACGACCCGGATATCATCTCCCTGAAGCAATGGATCGCGGGCAAGAAGCTGCCTTCCGCCGCGAAATACGCCGCCGCGAAAAAGCTGCGGACCTCCAGGGCCGCGGCCGCGGCGGCGATCGACGGCGATTCCGACGGGAATATCACGCGCGAGGAATTCGCCGCCCTCTTCCCCTCCGGTACGAAACCGGCGAAGGTGGATGCCTTCTGGCGCGCGGCCACCGCCACGCCAAAGAAAGGCATCCCGCCCGCCGGGATCTCCGCCGCAGCCTTCATCGAGGCCCGCAAGCTCCCGAAACTGCCGCAGTAGCGTCCACGAGGCGGCGGGGGAATGCCCCGTCTCTTGCAAAGGCGGGGCATTCCGAAGTCCGGGAGGCATGGATGCCTAGCGCACGCTGAAATCCAGGCGCGCGAAGCGCCGGGCCGTGGTCATGGGGACGAGCATTTCCTGGACCCGGTAGCCGACCTGGCTGATCAGATCCGAACGATCGACGATCTGGAAGGACGGGGGCACGCTCCAGCTGCTCAGGTTCTGGCTCCACTGGATGCGGGCATCCACGCCGTCCACGCCGAGCTTCCGGCTCCAGCGGACGCGCATTTGGTCGCCTACCACGGTGACCGAAAATGGAGAGCGGTCCGGTTCGCGGGGGTCGCGGCCCAGGTAGTATTCCGCCGCATTGGGCAGATCGTCTCCATCCGGATCGGCGTCCGGACTTAGCAGCAGGGCGTCCAGCCCTTCCGACCGCTCCACCGCCTCGAAGTGCTGTGCCAGCCAGGCATTGTAGGCGGGATGATAGGTGCCGAAGAGATCGATGTCCGGCCAATCGCTGTTTGCCGTGATGTCGTTGAGGATGTTTTCCAAGGCGGTATTCGAGATGCCGCCCTGGGCATTCGCCGCCCATGCGTAGGCCAGGCCATTCGTGCGGTACCACCACTCCGCCCGGGTGCCCGCCATGCTGCCATTGTGCCCCCATCTGGTGGGGTTCGAGTAATCGTTGCACGCCCACCCCAGCCCGTACGTCTGCCAGCTATAGCCGGAGGATGAACCCGGGGTGCCGCGGGTGTGGAGCGCGGTGATGCCGGCGGCGTCCAGGATGTCTTCATAGGCGGCATCCCCATCGACACGCCGTGCCAGCAGGAGGAGATCCGCAGGCCGGGCGATCCAGGCGGTGCTGCCATCCATCCGGCGCGGGTCCACCACCTCGGGGTCCGTCGGGTTGTCATTCGGGTAGTAGGAGACCTCCATGAATTTCTTCTGCGCGCGCGTGCGCTCGCCCACCACGGGGCCCAGCAAGTTCGAGATCCCGCAGGGCGCGAAGACCTGGCTCCGGGTGTAGCTCTCGAAGCTCTGCCCGCTGACTTTCTCCACCACCCGCGCCGCGATGGTATAGCCGAGATTCGAGTAGCGGCCCACCGTGCCCGGTTCATTGGTCACGCTCTCGCTCTGCAGCTGGTAGTCGATGAAAGGCTCGTGCTCGGACCCCCACGAAGGCTCGTCGAAGTACCAGAGCTTCCCCTCGGAGGTCCATCCGGCGGTGTGGTGCAGGAGATTCCGCACCGTGATGTCCTGCTCGAAGGCGCTGTACGGAGCGGCACCGTAGTCCGTGCCGAAGAGCGCGCCGCTGCCGAAGACCGTGCTGTCCAGATCCCAGGTGGATTGCCCGGCCAGGGCGTGCACCACGGCCACCCCGGTGATCGGCTTGGAGACGCTGGCGATGCGGAACCGGTGGTTCGTGCCGGCCCATTCATTGCTCTCGGTATCCGCCAGGCCGTAGGCGCGCTTGAAGACGAGCTTGCCGCGGCGGGAGATCGCCAGGGTGAAGCCGGGGAGATCTTCCGCCTGCATGGCATTCCGCACCAGGGTGTCGATCTGGGTGATGTAGGATTGCTCCAGCCCTCCGTTGGGCAGCCACATGGCGTTGAATTTGACCTGGTCCCCCTGGTTCCATGCCTGGAGGAAGGAGGTCCGCCAGCCGACTCCCGTCTGGTTGGAATCGGCCGCGAAGAAGTTCTCCTTGGTCATGGCGGGAATGATGCCCCAGCCGGTGCTCCGGACGGGCTTCTTCCAGACCGTCGTGAAACGCAGCGGGCTCTCGCCCCCGATCACGATCGGATTGGTGTAGCCGCACACATTGTGAAGCCGCCACCCGGCCTGATTGGCGGCCACGTCCGCATTTAATCCCTCCGCGGTGAGGCCGTAGGAAGCCTTCGTCACGAGCTGGAAGACCGCTTGATTCCACACCGCCGCGTACCTCACGGCCGCTCCGTCCCGGTAAACGCAGAGATTCTCCAGATAGTGGGTATCCCCCAGCG
This sequence comes from uncultured Haloferula sp., assembly GCA_946885645.1. Next base: position 2,189 of record CAMPGU010000128.1, on the reverse strand, counting down.
AGGAATCCGCGCCCTGGTGCTCGCTCAGCGTATCGCCCAGGCGCAGGACCTGCGGCGCGCCGCTGGTCTTCCGGTAGATCGCATTGAAGTGCGGCACGCCGTTGACGGCGAATCCATTGATCCACGTGAGGCGCCAGCCGGCCGCCTGCAGGGTGGTATTGATGCCGGCGAGCTGGGACTCCGTCTGATCGAGCACCACGCGCCGGGTGTAGGCATCCGTCCGCGGGCCCCAGAGCGCGGCGAAGCGGATCTGATCGTTTTCCACGTAGCCGCTGACCTGTTCCGGGACGACGCCCAGCTGATCGTTTGAAAAGGTGGTCACGCGGGAGGTCAACTGGGCCTCCGTCAAGCCGGTGAGAGTGACCCAGGGATCGCGGGCCAGGGTTTTTCCAGGGAGGGTGAAGACAAGGGCGAGCAGCAGTATTGCTTTCATGTCTTAAAAGGGTGAATGGGATTCCGATCCGCGAGGTGGTGCCGGAAACGGGTGCGTTCAGGCCGCGGTATCGGGGATTTAGAGATTCCGCCGCAGCTTGTCGATCCCCCGCTCGCCCGCCCGCGAATCCATCGGGAGCCGGGAGCCGGGAGCGTCCGCCCCGGCGGGGCGGGGGAGGCCCCTGCCGGGAGCGCCCGCAGACGGAGGTGCCCCCGGGAGCGCCGGCCTCGGGCCTGCTTGGGCGGTTGGGAAGCGAGGACATTTCCCGCGCCCGCGCTGTAGATCGAAGGATCACGTTCCGTCGCCTCAACCCGATCCGCCAGCTCCGGCGAGACCCGCGCGATGTCCTCCACCGCGGCGGGGGCGAGCACCGGCCGGCCCGCCTCGTCCAGCGATACCAGCGGCTGCTCCAGCCCCACCTCCACCAGACCCGCGGCGTCCAGCGGGAAGCCCTCCGGCGTCAGGCCCAGCGCCCGCTTCTGTCCGGGATCCAGCGCGTCCAGCCCCGCGCCGTTCGCGATTCTCGCCGCCGCCCGCGCCCGCGGCACCCGCGCGTAATCCTGCCGCGCCTGCTTCAGGGCCTCCTCCGCCCGTACCGCCGTCTTCGTATCCCCTCCGGATGATGGGTGACGTTTTGTTGCCTCCGCACCGGACATCGCCGCGGCCGCCCTGCCTTCCTCCGCGGCCAGGGTGCGGTGGATCCGCACGCCCTCCGCAGCCTCCGCGGCCGCCGTTCCCCCGTCTTGCCGCTCCGGTCCACCCTCCCCGGGCGCCGCGGCGATGTCCTGATCCGCTGAAAAATCTCCCTCCGCAGGCCCGCGGCGGCCGGTCAGCTCCCGCGCCGCCGCCATCTCCTCCGCCGTCACCGGCGGGGCCTCCGGGTCCTGCTCCCGGAGGCGCGTGTTGATGTCCTCCAGCATCGCGGGGTCCGGCCCCGCGGGCTTTTGCTCCGGCGCTTCCGGCGGGGCGGCGGCGGCTCCGGGTCCGCGGCCGGGCGGAGCCTGTGCCGGCGGGGAAGACTCACGTTTTGGCAATCCATCCCCATCTTGCGGAACACCGGGAGGCCCCGCCGGCGGGACCCTCACGTTCCGGCGATCCCGCGGCGGCGGCCGCCGCCGCCGCTTCCGCCGCCACCCGTGCCTCGTATTCCCGGATGCTGGCGTCCGTGCGCTGGAGCAGTGCCCGCACATCCCCGGATCCCGCATCGCCGTCCGCCACCGCCCCGTTCGCGGCGGGCGGTATCACGCCTCCGTTTCCATTGCCTCCGCCGTGGTCGCCGCGCCGGATCAGGCGGATGCCTGTTCCTGCCACCGCTCCCTCCGCGATCGACCGCAGCCCGTCCGACCACACGTGGCTCAGGTTGTCGTCCGGATCCGCCGTGGCAAAGGCTTGCAGCATCGTTTCCACGCCCGTCTCCGCGGCCTCCATGCCGTAGGCCGTCAGGATCTGCCGTGCCATCGTCCGCAGCTCCTTGCTCCGGGCCAGATTTCCCACGCCCTGCTTCGCGGCGATCTCCGTCAGGTCCCGCATCGTCAGCTCCGCCGCCTTGCGTTTCCCCAGCGCGGCGGCCGTGGCACCGGAGCCCTTCAGATTGAAAACGCCCGCGATGATGATGCTATTGAGGCCCGCCGTCCCGGCCTTCGCCATCGCCCGCTCGTGGCTGTCCCCCTCGGCCATCGCCTGGGCATAGGCCCCGGTCGCGGATTGCACCCCGGCGGTCATCATGTTCGTGGTGAATCCCGCGATAGCCGTGGTC
>CAMPGU010000127.1 GCA_946885645.1 uncultured Haloferula sp. | reverse complement strand
GCCGACAGAGTCAGCATCGCCGCCACGAAAGGATATTTCATGAGCGGGGACTAGCATGATTCCCCCTTTGCGGGAAGCCTGAAGAGTCAGGGAATGTGAAGGAAACGGGACAGCCGGAAAAATGCGCAGCTGCTCGCGGATGGGGCCTTCTTTCGCCGCCGCCATCGCCATCCCTCCCAAGCCGCCGATGATCTTGACGCCCCCCCCAGGCCAAGCCGGCGCGGTCCAGGAAAAGCAAATACCTCGAGATGAACCCGAAGCCCCACCAGCAGATTGCAAACGTAGCGGCCGCTGCCGCCAAAAGCAGGAAACCCGTCCGCAGATGTGGCCAATATTCCGCCTGGATCGCCCCGACGCGCCCGGATCGGGAAATCGTCCGCCCGTTCTTCCTCACAACTTGTCCGAGAGCGACAACACCTTCACCGGCATCCGGCTGTTCTTGCCATCCGCCGCGTAGATCACGAACTGCTGGCGGGAGCCCGGGAGCTTCTCTACCTGGGTGGACAAGCACGGCTTCAGCCCCCCTTCGGGGGCCGGATACTGGATGCTCAGCTCCAGCGTGCGGGCTCCCTGCGGCAGGCGCCGGACCATCGAGGCCGCGGGATTGAGCTTCAGCTTCTCCGCTCCCCAGACGATCCCCATCGGCTTGGCGGTCACGTTGACGAAGAGGAAGTCACCTTCCTTCGTGTCGTCCGCTACTGAGATCACGCGGGGCTGGTACCAGTCCTTCCCGCCGCGCCAGACGAGAGCAAGGGTCGATTTTCCCTTGGAGAGAGGGATATCCAGCCAGGCCCCGCCTCCTTCCAGCTTCGCGTCGATCTTCCGGTTCTCCGGCAGAGGAAAGGTCAGCACCGGGGACAGGTAGCCGAGGCGGAGCCGCATCGGCAGCTTCACCGGTTGCTCGCCTTCCTTCGGCTTCGTGGAAAGCTCGATGTTCCGTGGCGGGATGGTCCCCTCCTCCGCGGGCACCTCGTAGCGGATCCCGTCGCGGATCTCCTGGATAAAGGGCGGCGGATCACCCAGCGGGAGAATCCTCAACGAATGCTTCACGGATTCTTCCTGCGAGAAAAGGGTGCCGGAAAGAACGAGCAGCAAGGACAAGCAGTGCTTCATGGAGCTTCGCGTAGGGGAAATCCCGGAGCGTTACATGAACGTCAAAGTGACGTTCTCGCCTCATTCCCTGCCCGTATGTTTCCCCATGTGTCGGCTGCGTTACATTGCGCTCTGATGCAGATCCTTTTCGTGTCTCATCTGTAACTCTTGTTTCATGGCCAGCCGGACCGCTTGTCATACGGTCCGCGCCGCATGAAAAATTCATCCGCGTGTCTCGCCACGCTCTTCGCATTCGCGACTCCCGGGTTGGTCTCCGGGTTGGAACACGCCAGCCTGGAGGTGGTCCAGCTCAATGCCACCAATAACAACCAGACCCACATCGAACCCTCCACCGCGGTGACGATCATGCCGGGTGCCACGCCGGGGGTGAGGATACGCGGTAGCAACCGGGGCGATGTGGACATGGCCTTCACTCCCAACCACGCCGAGGACCCGAACAAAGGCGTGATGATCACCTCCGTGATCAACAACGGCCGCAACAATGTCGGCGGCGGCGGTCCGGACGGCATCACCTACGCCACCAGTCACGCGGAAATCTCCGGCGGCTTCTACCTCCCCACCCAGGCCGCCTCGGGCGGTGTCGAGCCCGACGGCGGCGAGTTCAATATCGATGTCGCCGTCGCCTGGTTCCCCTACTCGGAGGGCTGGCTCGGCGGTCACGCGAAGAATTCCGCCAACGGCGGCGCCCTTACGACCCTCTACAGCAACCCGCTCATCCGCGCCGGTGAAGGGATGGAATTCGTGGATCATCGTGCCACCGATCCGGGGATCGCTACCCTGGACCTGCGCGGCCTGGAATCCCACGGCGTACCCGCCACCTCCGCCAATGGCGTGATCCTCACCATCGGCGGCAAGAACGAGGACAACTATGCGATGTCCCGCGACAATGCCGACGGAACCTTTTCCCTGACCGTGAAGGACAACGGCACCACCGGCGCCAGCTCCGAGCAGGACGGCGTCGCCTTTGTCTATGTGCCGATCGCCGCCGTAGGCAGCGGCTACGTGAGAGCCGTGGGCCGCATCCAGAGCGATGCGAGCGCGGAAGTCTCCGGCGGCGACTTCACCGTCACCAAGGAAGGCACCGGCCGGTGGCTTCTCAAGATCGAGGGCCAAACGGAAGCAAGCGGCACGCTTATCGTGTCCGCCGACGGTGGCCGCGGCTTGCCTGCCCTGGACCCCGCACCGAATACCTTGGACAACATCGTCAGCTACGAGTGGAGCCCGGCCGACGGCGGCTGGATCATTGAAAGCCGGGACCTTGACCAGACCGTGGACACCGTCATGGCGCTCTCCCCCGCCCTGGAAGACGGCGCTACGCCGGATGAAGATATGTTCAGCTTCGTCTTCCTCGCCGACGAGCCGGTGGTCGCGCTGACCAGCATGCCCTTCGAGGTAGGCGTGTCCGCCACGTTGCCGCAGGTCATCTCCGCGGCACCCACCGGCCAGCCCCCGGGAAGCGTGCAGCAGGTGGAGTTCTTTGTGAACGGCCAGCCCATCGGCACGGATAGCAGCGCCCCTTATCAGGTCGGCCACACCTTCTCCACCCCCGGCTACTACCAGGTGGAAGCTCGCGCCACCCTGCAGGGCGGCACCGTGGTCCGCAGCGTGCTACGGGAGGTGCGCGCGGAAGCCCTCACCCCCGTGCCCGTCATGCCCGGCTACTCCGCCGCCATCCTGGACGGCGGCGATGCCGAAGTAAACGTGGAGAGCCCCGCATCCGCCAACCCTGCCTGGGCCTACGCGTTGAATACCCCGGCCCCGGATGCCTTCACCACGCCCGGCAATGTTTCCGGCGAGCCTGCCCTCTCCGTGAACGGCCTGCCCCTGGCATTCAATTCCGGCGTCCTGCTTGCCACGAACTACGCGGGAAACAACTTCGGCGACACCAGCACCCGCGGTTCGATCGACAATATCCTCGCCCCCCGCAACGAAGCCGGGAACTACGCCCTCGGCGTGCGCGATACGCTCCAGGGCTCGGGCGCGGATCCTACCTTGCAACCGGAATCCGGCCGCTTCGCGCTCGGCTTCTTCCCCTATGCGGACGGCTGGATCGGCGCTCATATCGGCACCGATCTGCAAGTGATCGACGGGAGCTCGAATCTCCCCGCCGGCATCACCTTCACCAATCCGGGCGCGGGCATCTATAACATCTTCGGCTTGCCGAAGGATGGCAACCTCATCGCCTTCACCTCCGGAGCGGATTCCGACAACGTCGCCACCACCGCGGAAAAAGGAGGCGAGTGGGTCGTCCAGAGCCGTGACAACAGCCAGGACCCCGAAAACAGCGCCTTCTCCTTCCTCTTCATTCCGAAGGAATCGCGCCAGGTCCTCAGCGGCAAGGTGGCCAACGACGCCACGCTGACCCCATTGAATGACGGTCTGCAGGCCGTGGGAGCCACCTGCACCGCCGCGGGTAGCATCTATGAAATCCAGTTTGGTGATGGAAACACCATCAATCCCTCGACTGCCGCACTCTTCCTCGCCGGGGATTCGGACGCGGGCAACGGCTTCGACAACGTGTATTCCTACAACGCTGCGGGAAATAAATTCGTCGTGTTCTCCCACGACATGCCGGGTCTCGCCGGCAGCGCCCAGACCGGCGGCTTCCGTTTCCTGGCAGTACCCTTCAGCCCGGTTCAGGTAAGCGGGCAGGACGTGGAGCTCACCACCGTGAAGAGCTCGGCAAAGGAGCGTAGCGCGGATAACACCCTTGAATTCCGCCTAACCCGCTTCACCGGCTTCGACAGCCCCCTCACGGTGAACTACACGGTGAGCGGAACCGCAAATAGCGGGGATTACCAACCGCTGCCGCTCACCGCCACCTTCGCCGCGGGCGAGCCCACTGCCACGATCATCGTCACGCTCATCGACGACACCGAGTTCGAGCTTGAAGAAACCTTCGGCATCGAGCTCCAGCCGGGCACCGGTTACAGCCTGGGAATCTCCACTTCCGGCTCCGGCATCATCCGCAATGCAGACTCGCTTGCCCCGGTGACCACGCTGACCTTCCAGAACGGCCTGAACGGCTACGCCGGCACCTTCTCCATGAGCATCGGGAAAAGCCATAACCGCAGCCTGGTGCCCCGCGTGGATGAAAACGGCCAGCCGGTCCTCGATGGCTCGGGGAAGCCGATCTTCGACGAGGTCTTCGGCGATCCCATTTATGGCAAGACCCTCGGCTCCGTTTCCTCTACCCTCGGCTTGGACGGTTATCCGGGCAACGAGCACGCCACTGATCCGGCGCAGGACAGCCCGGACTACAACGTGATCGTGCGCTTCGACGACCTCTTCGGCAACGGCCCGGGCCAAATTCCGCCGGGTGCCAAGATCGCCAAAGCCGAACTCTTCCTGACCACCCACAATGGCGGCAACTCGCAATCCGGCGGCCCCTTCGTCGTGGACCGCCTGATCGAGCCGGTGGACGAGAACACCACCTACGGATCGATCGACAATCCCGACCCGGGCTTCGAGGGGGTGCGGAATATCTCCACCGGCTTCCCCGTCGCGGGTTTCGGCTCGATGTCGATCAACGAGACGCTGGCGGCGGACGTCAGCGAGATCGTGCGCTCATGGGCGGAGACCCCTGCGACAACCCCGGCCTACGGCCTCTCGGTTTACGCCGGTGGCACCACGGACGGTTGGACGATCTGCTCCCAGGCCCACGCGAACATGGCCAGCCGTCCGCGCTTGGTCGTGTCCTACGTGCCACAGCAGACGAAGACCTACACCTTCCTGGCCGATAAGTCCGCCCGCGTCGTTGGCGGCAACAGCACGGAAGACGGTAGCCTCATCCACTTCGCTTTCATCGACCTGACTTCGACCAACCAGACCGCGGAGGCTCTGATGCGCTTCCCGGTAGAATTCGGCGATCTGGAAGGCCAGATCCCCGCGGGCGAGGAAATCGTGCGCGCGGAGCTGGTGCTCTCCACCGCCACCCCGCTGGAGGGCGGCAGCGGCGATGCCCACTCCCCCGGCCCTGTCTCGATCCACCGGATGTACACCGATTGGCAGGTTGATACCACTTATCCGCAGGGTCCGGTGCCCGGCGTGGACTTCGGCAGCTCCATCAGCACCGCCAGCGGCCTGGGCCAGGGCGCGATCACCTACTTCGACGTCACCGACGCCGTGCAGGCTTGGAAACACGGCCAGGACAACCTCGGCCTGAACATCAAGCCGCAGACCGAGAACGGCTGGCAATTCCATTTCCCCGGGAGCCCCACCGCCGGCCTCGCCCCTTACATCCGCGTGGTTACCATCGCCTCCGGCACCGGTGGGCGCAGCGGTTTCGATGAGTGGGCTTCCGGCAACGGGATCGGCGGCGCGACGCAGGAGTCGGATATGGATAAGGACGGCATTGTCGCGCTGCTGGAATATGCGCTTGGCTTCGACCCGCAGGCTTTCAACGGACTGCCGAAGTATCAGATAGCCTCCGGCACCGGCTCCATCTCCTTCGCGAAGGGTGCCGCCGCCGCCGCAGACCCCCGCGTCAGCTACAAGATCCAGAGCAGCACCAACCTGAGCCTCTGGACGGACGAGACCGCCACGGTGGATAATTCCAGCGTCATCTCCCTCAGTGCTCCGGTGGGCAGCGGCAAGAAGTTCCACCGCCTCGTGGTGAGCTATTCCGCTTTCTGAGAGACGCTCACGGGATCGGGACGGTCGCTCCGCAAGGGCGGCCGTCCCTTTGTCGGAGCATCCGGCCCGCCTTTGGCCACTGCGACGAATCCGCCACTTGCCCCGCCCGGGTGGAGCCGCTCAGGCCACGGAAACGTTACATCCCGATGCTTCGGTTTTAAGGACAATTGCTGATTATCTCTTTCTCGACACGCCATGTTACCACGTCACACGAAGCTCTCGTCCACGGAGCGGGGATTTGCTTTGGTCGCCACGCTCCTGATCGTTCCCCTGCTCGCCATCCTCGCTGTCGGATTGCTCGGCCTCTCCTCCATCGAGATGCGGAAATCCTCGGCTCAGACCGCACGGATGCAGGCGCAGGCAAATGCCCGCTTGGCTCTGGGCCTGGCGATCAGCCAGCTCCAGAAGCAACTCGGCCCGGACCAGCGTGTGAGCGCGGACTCCCGCATCCTCGAGGGAAACTCTTCCGGCAACTCGGGCTTGAAGCAACCGCACTGGGTGAACGTCTGGCGCACCACGCGCGAGGACGGCCAGCCCTACATCACGCGCGACGCCGAGAACGGCGGCCTCAGCGACAGCCGCAACGGCGGATGGGACGCCGGCGACGAACGCATCGCCTGCCTTGTCAGCGGAAATGAAAGCGAGATGGTGTACTACGACGGCAGCAGCTCGAGCGTGCCGGAGGCTGAAGACATGATCGAACTGGTCGGCGAGGGAAGCGTCGGCGACAAGAGCGACAATGACCGGGTGAGCGCGCCGCGGGTGGATCTCCTGGAGCGGGAAACGATCACAGGTTCCTATGCCTGGTGGGTCGGGGACCTTGGCATCCGCGCGAATGTCGCCACCCCCGACGCCTCCCGGGAGAGTAATGCCCGCTTCGCCGAAATACGGTCCAGCCTCCTGTCCCAGGACGCCTCCTTGAGCGGGATGGAAAAGCAACCGGACCTGGCCAACGACGCCCGTTCAAAGACGGTTTCCCACGGACAGATCGCCTTGGCTTCCGGCGACGAGGAGACGGCCAAGACTCATTTCCACGATCTCACTACCGACTCCCTCGGTCTATTGGTGGATGTCAGGGATGGTGGTCTGAAGAAGGATCTCACGGCATTCCTGAATAGCAGCGGCGGGATCGACGATGCCGGGTCGGGAGATTCCCTCTCCCTCGGAGTAAGCGATTCCGACAATCTGGTAGGTCCCCGCAATTCCAAAGCGGACTCCATGTCGGCCAATCCGGGGCAGGCCGCGCGCTTCTCGCAGGTCTCGCCGGATTTCGGACTGCTGCGGGATTGGGCGCAGCGCTCCGGGGACGCCACCTATGGAGCGAATTACAGCACCGCCGCCGATTTCGGCGAACCCGCCAACCGCGGCGGCAGCGGCGTGCTGTCCCGCGCCGTCGCTTACAAGGACCGCTCGGTGACGGACCTGAAGCCTGTACTGGTGGAGGGCTCCCTCTACTATAACCTCAGTTTCTACGATACAAAGATCCCCGGCAGCGCCACCCCTTACGGCCTGCGGCTTCATCTCTATCCCCGCGTGGTCCTGTGGAATCCTTACAACTTCGACATGAAGTTGGACGCCTCCATGATCAACTTCCACATGAACGGGAAGAAATGGGTGGAAATCGAGCTTCCCGACACCGCGCCGGAAAAGAAGCAGATCTTCCGCATGCATTGGGGGGAGATGGATCCGAACAAAAGTGCCAGCGGCGGTCATAATCAAGGCAAGCTCTACTTCAAACTGAACGGTGCCACCTTGGGCCCCGGCGAGACGCTCGTGTGGTCTCCGGCAGCGAATCAGCCGTATGAACAATTCACGTTCTCGCAGAACATCCTCTCGCCAACCGTTTCCCCCTCTCCCCTGCGCAGCTTTTACCAGGATTCCCGGCTCGACGACGGGCATCCCCTTTTCAAGATCTGGCCGGCGGAACGCCGTCCTCCTCCGCACCGCAAGGACGAGAGGCTCCCGGCAAGACCGCTCGGCTGGCGGGAATACGTGCTGCCGGACAACGGCGGCAACGTCCAGTCGGGGAATCACACCCAGGCCGACGACTACCTCATAATCTGGAAGCCGATCCAAGGCGGCTCGTCCCAGGTCAATTCCAAGACCTTCGCCGCCCTGCCCCTGGGGCGCTACGCATCGTGCTCCTGGCAATTCGGAGATGAGGACGAGATGCCGGTTTCCTGGAGCGAGCGCGATCTGGTGGCGCCTTTCCCGGAATCCACCGATAATTTCTCGGTTTCCATGGAACCGGACCGGCGCACCCGGGATGGCTTCCGCCTCCGCTGGTTCGAGGAGACGGAGTCGAACCGCGTGGGGTCCGGAAACCTCGCCAGCACCCCGCACCTCGAGAGCTCTCCCTTGGGAAATTGGAACATGCGCGCTTCCTACGCCTTCCGGAATCCTTTCGACAACGTCACGGACAAGGCCCCGAACTTCTTCGGGATCTACACGCGGGACCTCTTCGATGGCGAGGTGAGTTTCAGCCGGATCAATCCCCGCTACAAGGACGGCAAGAACCATGGCGATCCTTTCGGCCAGCCGATCCGGTTCGATTCACCGCGCATCCTTTTCGACATCCCCCGCGCCGGCACGGAGATCGCCTCTTTGGGAGCCTTCCAGCACGCCAGCATGTCGGAATTCATCTGGCACCCCACCTACGCGATCGGGAACTCCATCGCCGATCCCCGCATCGAGCTGGACCGCACGGAACCCCGCCGCACGGATAGCAAGAACCGCGACAAGGGCGGCTGGAACGGCGACACCATCGGCTGGACCGATGACGGCCGTTCGAATTCCAACGGCAATGCGAGCGTGCCGCGCGAGGACAGCTGGGCCAACGGCGCACGCGGCATCCTCGAACAGTCGGCGATCAATCAGACCTTGATTTACGACCTCAGCTACGAGTTGAACCACTCGCTGTGGGACGAGTTTTTCCTCTCCAGCGGCAGTCCCGCGGACAAGGCCTCTTTTGCCCGGGATCCCGCCAAGTCGCCCCTGCCGAACGGGCGCATGCAGATCTTCTCGGGAACCGGCGGGAGCGCGGAAGCGGACATCCTGGATTTCCATCGCGCGGCTTCCAAGCTCGCGGTGGACGGTGCCTTCAACGTGAACTCCACCAGTGTCCCGGCGTGGGAGGCGATGCTGCTCTCGAGTATCTGCAGCCTGTTCGTGGACACCTGGGTCGCCTTCCCCCGTATCCTCGGCTTGCAGGAACGCGATTGGAACGGCGGGGATCCTCAAGGCGAGGGTGCCTGGGCCGGCCAGCGGACCCTTTCCCGGTCGGAAGTCCGTTCCCTGGCGGAGGAAATCGTACGCGAAGTGAAAACGCGCGGCCCCTTCCTTTCCCTCTCCGACTTCGTCAACCGCCGCCTGAGCACTGGCGAAACCGGCAAAAAAGGTGCATTGCAGGCGGCCATCGACCGCGCGGGAATCAACTCGTCTTTCGAGCAGCGCTACCCCCTGAACAACCGGGAATCCCTGCCCGACTATCAGCACGTGGACCATATCGCGGACCCGACCCGTATGGAGCAAACGAACATGCCCTCCACCATGGCTTGGGGAGCGCTAGGTTTCATCACGCAGGCGGACATGCTCCAATTCCTGGGGCCTGCTCTTTCCGCCCGCTCGGACAGCTTCGTGGTCCGTGCCTATGGAAGCTGCAAGGCACCCGGCGGCACACTGGAGGCCGAAGTATGGTGCGAGGCGGTGGTGCAGCGCACGCCCGCTCCGCTCGCCCCGGATCAGCTGGGCCTGAACCCCGAGAAAGACGGCGCGGGAGCCGCCTTTGGCAGGCGCTTTGAAGTGAAGAGCTTCCGTTGGCTGAGGCGGGAAGAGGTTTGAGGCCGATGACGTCATGCCAGCCAGGCACCGCGTGCCCGGCATCTTCTGCCGCTCCGCCGCGCCCCCGTAACGCAATGCATGAACGGAGTTGGATAGATGCCTCTGTGGCCCGGCGTATCGCCTTGCGGGTCGATGCGAGGGATTCCGTTCTATCTGCTGGCGATGCTGTCGGGCTTCTTGCCCGCTCAGGAGGCTGTGCCCGCGGGAGATGCCATTTACTCGCAGTACTGCGCGTCCTGCCACGGGAAGAATGGCGAGGGCGTGGAGGACGAGTGCGCCGAGCCGCTCCAGGGTGAGCGTTCCTTGCAGTCCCTCGCCCGCTACATCGACAAGCGGATGCCGGAGGATGACCCGGATCTGCTGGATGCGGAGGAATCCCGGCGGGTGGCGGATTACATCATGGGCGCTTTTTATTCGCCCGAGGCCCGGGCAAGGAACAGCCCACCCCCGAAAAGGGCGGTCGCGCGCCTGACGAACCGGCAATACCGGGAGTCGATCGCGGATCTGCTGGGAAGCTTCGACAAAATCACCCCGCCGGGCGAAGGCCACGGCTTGAAGGCCCAATACTTCCAGTCGGACGGGATGAATAAAAAGGCCCGCAAGGTGCTGGACCGGGAGGACCGGCATCTGGACTTCGATTTCGCCGAGGGATCGCCGGCCGAAGGGATCCCCCCGGATCAATTTTCCATTGCTTGGAGCGGCTCTCTAATTGCGCCGGCCACCGGTTGGTACGAGTTCCGCCTCAGCACGCCGAACGGTGCCAGGCTGTATCTCAACGGCGAGCAGCAGGACGGCGACGGCAACTTCCGGGACGATAGCAGCGCCAAACGCCAGACGGCCCTGATCGACGAATGGGTGAGTTCCGGCAGCGAGGTGCGTGTGAAGGCAGCACGGGTCTTCCTGCTGGGAGGGCGCAGCTATTCTTTCCGGCTCGACTACTTCAAGTTCCAGGAAAAGCGCGGCATGGTGAAGCTGGAGTGGAAGCAACCCCGCGCCGATTGGGCCGTTCTCTGCGCCCCTCATCTCTCCCCCGCGGGAGCCGCGCACGTGGCGGTGGCGAGCACTGTTTTCCCGCCCGACGATGCTAGCGAAGGCTACGAGCGCGGGACGGAGATTTCAAAGGCCTGGCACGAGGCGACCACCGCTGCGGCGATCGAAGTATCCAATCAGGTGGTCGGCCGCCTGGAGCGCCTGAGCGGTGTGAAGGACGATGCGCCGGATCGCGTTCCGCGGCTGAAGGATTTTTGCGCGACCTTTGCAGAAAGGGCGTTCCGCCGTCCACTCGCGCCTGAACTCCGCCAGGTCTATGTGG
>CAMPGU010000126.1 GCA_946885645.1 uncultured Haloferula sp. | reverse complement strand
GAGCTGCGTTCGGCGAAGGTTCCGCTTCAGGCGCCGACCGGGCCTCGGCGGCGGGCGGCGCAGGCGGTGGGGCCGGCTTCTCCGCTTTGGGGCGCAGGGCAAGGAAAGTGGCGGTCGCTGCAAGAATGAGGACGAGGATGAGCGGCGTGGCCTTTTGCATGGGGTGAAAGTGGCGGTTGGGTGCCGGGGTGGCAACGTCGAAAGCGGTGCCGGAGCAAGGGCTTGTTTGCCGTTAAATGCGATTCCCTGTAAAATCGGTATTGCATTCCCCGGGGGCGCATGCTGTTTTCTCCGCCCCGGCGCAACCCGCCGGGGAAGTCATTCGCTCGGATGGCGGAATTGGTAGACGCGCTAGATTCAGGTTCTAGTGGGGGCAACCCCGTGGAGGTTCGAGTCCTCTCGCGCGCACTTTGTTTTATTTGCAACGAGTCCCGAAGCTGAAAGGCCTCGGGATTTTCTGTTAGAAAAGACCGCTTCAGGGCGGATGAATCGCTCCGGATGGGGAGGGCAAGCGGCGTGGTGGCAGATGACGAATGCGGGGGCGGGAATCCGGTGGCGCCCGACCTGCCGCTGGCGCTTCCATGCAAGGTCCGGGAGAGCGGAAACATCAAATCTGGAACCGATTTGGAATTCGCCGGATCTCGCTCCTTCGTTTAGTTTCTCGTGCGCAATGAGCGACGTCACCAGGATCTTGCGGACGGACGACCGGACGTCCGAAGAGCTGCTTTCCATGGTCTATGAGGATTTGCGGAGGCTGGCGGCAGCCCGCATGGCGCAAGAGGCTGCCGGGCAGACACTCCAGGCCACGGCACTCGTTCACGAGGCTTGGCTCCAGCTCTCCGCGACGGGCGACCGTTCATGGCAAAATCGAGGCCATTTCTTCGGCGCGGCCGCGGATGCGATGCGCCGGATCCTGGTGGACAATGCCCGCCGGAAGGCCCGGCAGAAGCGGGGCGGCGGGTGCGAACGCGTTGACATCGGGGAGGTGGAGATTGCCGAAGCGGTTCCGGATGAGGACCTGCTCCTGGTCAACGAGGCACTGGAGAAGCTGGAGCGGGAGGACCCCGAGCAGGCCCGGATCGTGGTGCTGAAATTCTTCGGCGGGCTGACCAACGAGGAGGTCGCCGAGACGCTGGGCATCGGCGAACGCACCGTGTACCGGCAATGGGTCTGTGCCAAAGCGCGGCTTTTCCGCTGGGTGCGGCCCCATGAATGAGCCGGATTTTTTTCTGGCAGGTTTTCCGCGCGAACGACGCGTGTTTCATCAAACAGGTTTCAAATGTCAGTAGCGAAGCAACTGGAAGACTCGGTGTTCTTCGCGGCCCTCCACGTGACGGACGCGGAACAGCGGAAGGTCTTCCTGGATCAGGCCTGCCTCGATAATCCCGGGTTGCGATCGGTCGTCGAGGAGATGCTGGCATCCCAAGAGGATGCCGACCGGTGGATCGACCGCGGGTATACGGCGCTGGTCCTGAGTGCGGAGGAATTGCCGGATGCGGTTCCGGACGGGGCGGCGGGCAAGGGCGAGCTGGCGGACGATCGGATCGGCAAGAGGATCGACCGCTACACGATCGTGCAGTGCCTGGGCGAAGGCGGTTGCGGAGTGGTCTATCTGGCGGAGCAGGAGGCACCGGTGAAGCGACTGGTGGCCTTGAAGGTCATCAAGCTCGGCATGGACACGCGGAGCGTCATCGCGCGCTTCGACGCGGAGCGGCAGGCCCTGGCGATGATGGACCATCCGAATATCGCCCGGGTTCTGGACGCGGGTGCGACGGACACGGGCCGGCCCTACTTCGTGCTGGAGCTGGTGCGGGGCACCCGCATCACCGAATTCTGCGATTCCAACCGCAGCGATCTCCGGCAACGGCTCGAGCTCTTCATCCTGGCGTGCAAGGCGATCCAGCACGCTCACCAGAAGGGCATCATCCACCGCGACGTCAAGCCGTCCAACGTGCTGGTGGCGATGCACGACGGCGTGCCGGTCCCGAAGGTGATCGACTTCGGGATCGCGAAGGCCATCGAGGGGCGGCTGACGGAGGAGACCCTGCACACCCATCACGAGCAACTGCTCGGAACGCCAGCCTACATGAGCCCGGAGCAAGCGGAGCTCCGGGGCATCGACGTGGACACGCGTAGCGATGTGTACGGCCTCGGTGTCCTGCTCTACGAATTGCTGACCGGCAGGACGCCCTTCGATAGCAAGGAGCTTTCCCTCGCCGGCCCGGAAGGCATGCGCCGGATCTTGAAGGATCGGGAGCCGCTGAGACCCTCCGCGGCTTTGGCCGCGATGGATGCCGCGGAGTTGAAGGCAGCGGCGGAAGAGCGCCACACCGAACCGGCCCGGCTCCTGTCCCAAATCAAGGGCGATCTCGACTGGATCGTGATGCGCGCGTTGGAGAAAGAACGTACCCGCCGTTACGATACCGCCAACGGGCTTGCCATGGACGTGCAACGGTATTTGTCCAACGAGGCGATCCTGGCCCGTCCTCCGAGCCGGCTCTACCTGCTGCGGAAGCTGGTGCGGCGGCATACCATCGTCTTTCTCTCGGGCGCCGCGGTCGCCCTGGCCTTGATCGCGGGATTGGGAGCATCCACGTGGCTTTATCTCAGAGCGAAAGAGGCGCTCGCGAATGAGGAGGTGTTGAGACAGGAGGCGGAATCCCGGGAGAAGCTCACGGATGCTGTGATCCGGGTGCGGCAAGGAGATCACGAGGGAGCTGCAAAGGCGCTGGAGGGGATCAAGGAGCGCCCGAGGCAGCCGAGCTTGGACGGCGTGACCGCGCTTCGCTCTGTCGGCGAGTGGCTTGCGCTCCAAGGCCGTTGGCAGGAAGCCGCGGAGCGTTTCCTGTGGTTGTTGGAGATCGACAAGCTCGATCCGTGGGGACCGGTAACCTTGGATATCCAAGCCTGCGGAGTGGTCCTGGTGGAGAGCGGTGATACGGAGGCCTTCCGCAAGTTTTCGGTGGATGCCATAGCGACTCAAGCCAGCTTGAGCAATGGCGACGCGGTGAGCCGGGTTCTCAAAACCTGCCTGCTATTGCCTGCAAACGGCGACCAGATGAGCCGCCTGCAACCGTTTGGCGACACCACGGAGCGATGGTTCGCCACACTGAAAGGTGACAAATCCGGTTGGGCAGCGCTTCCGTGCAGCCTGTGGCGCTATCGTCAGGGCGATTACCCCGGGGCGATCGAAACCGCCCGGCCGGCCGCGGACGGCTCGACCCCGGCCGGCGCGCTCCACCCGACGGTGAAAGCGATCCTGGCCATGGCGGAGTGGCGCACGGGAGACGAGAAGGAGGCGCGCCTCCATCTCGCCCAGGCCCGGGATGCCGTGGACCGGCGGTTCGTGCAGCCGATGAGCGGTGGCGACGGCGGGCGCGGCTTCTGGTACGACTGGCTCTTTGCCCGCATTATGGTTCGCGAGGCGACGATGTTGATGGGAGACCCGGAACCGGAGCGTTAGCGGAGGGGCCGAAAAATATTCCAAGTTTGCTGGCAGGTTTTGCCGGGCGAATGGCGCGTGGGGAACTGAAGCCTCGGACCCGGAGGCGAAACCCCTATGAAATCCAAGCTCTCCGACACCGGTCGTGCTCTGCAGTTTTGTCGCCCGGCCTTGCTCCTTGCCGCGCTTTCCGTGCCCTGCGCGGCCGCGCCGCTTGCGTGGCAGGCTCCGGCCACCGTGACCTCGGACAACGCCATCAGCCTGAACGGCTTCCTTGTTCACGCGGGCAACTTCCGCAGCAGCGACGAGATCTCGGTGGCGGTCGGCGCGGAAAACATCCTTTTCGAGAACCGTCCCGCCCAGAATGCCGCCGGAGCCTTGCTCGCGGGCGAGGAAGCACGTGTGGTGCAAGGTTCGGGCGGCAAGCAGACGAATACGGCGCTCTTCAACGTCACGGGCACGAGCGTCTCGTCGGCTTTCGATGCGGTACTGGACGGGTCGGCGTGGGAAAACGGCGACGCCGGTCCGGCACCGGGGCTGACCGACACGATCCTGCGTGTCACCGGCGTGGACGGCGCTCCATTGAGCGAAGGCCAGAGCTACCAGATCCAGGTCTTTTACTCCGACGACCGGACCGGCCCGAACGCCCGTGGCCAACGTTACCATGACGGCCTCGGGAATTTCAGCGACCCGGTGATCGCTGGAGATAGTACGGGCGTCATCGGAACCTTCACGGCGGACGCGACCGGCTATCAGGACATCCACGTCCAGAATACCACCGGAGGGGCGAACTTTCCGGTCGCTGTGAATGCCTACGTGCTGCGCGTGATTTCCAACGAGGACACCGACGGTGACGAACTGCCGGACTTGTGGGAAACCGCCCATTCCCTCGATCCCCAAAACGCTACCGGCATCAATGGAAAACTCGGCGACCCCGACGGCGACACCCACTCGAATTTCGACGAGTACTCCGCCGGCTCCGATCCCCAGCTCGCCGCATCGGTCCCCGGCAACGTGGACGGCGACGGGTTGCCGGACTCGTGGGAAACGACGCACTTCGGAGGGCTCGGCCAGACCGAGTTCGACGATCCGGACGACGACTTCGCCTACAACGACGAGGAACATGCAAAGGGCACCGATCCCACGGACCGCCTGGATGCACCGGATGAAGACGGCATCGGCGGTGCGGGAGACGGAATGGGGGACGGGTGGGAGATCTTCTATTTTTCCGACACTTCCCGGGCACCCGAGGGCGACGAGGATAGCGACACGGTCTCGAATCTCGATGAATGGCTCAACGGCAGCGACCCGGCCGATGCCAGCGATCCTTTTCCCGGTGTCACGACGGTGGCCTGGAGTAGTCCCGTCACGATCACCGGCGACTCCATCCTCAGCGGTGGCGGGGCAGTGGTGCACGCGGGGAACTTCCGCTCCGATAACCTGGAAGTCGTGGTTCCCGTCGGTTCGCAGACGATCACCTTCAAGAACCGCCTGGCTGACAATGCGGGTGGCGTGCTCGGAACCGGCGAGGAGGCGCGCGTCATCTCCGGAGCGGGCGGCCGTCAGGTGAATGCCGCCCTTTTCAACGCCGAAGGCAGCACCGTTTCCCCCGATTTTGAAGCCGTGCTCGATGGTTCTGCATGGGAGAACGGCGATCCCGGCCCTGCCCCGGGCGCGACCGACATGGTTCTGCGGGTGGCGGGTGCGGGCGGCGTGCCGCTGACGGAGGGACAGGAGTATCACATCCAGCTCTTCTACTCGGACGACCGGGCGACCAGTTCGACCCGCGGCCAGCTCTTTCACGATGGCCGGGGGAATTCGAGCGCTTCGTTCCTCGCCTCTTCCAGCTCTTCGGTCACCGGCACCTTCACCGCTACCGCGGCCGGCTACATGGACATTTTCATCCAGAACACCACCGGCGAGGCGAGCTTCCCCGTGGGGATCAATGGCTACGTCCTACGCGCCGTCGTCGCCGGGGATTCGGATGGCGATGGCATGCCGGACGCATGGGAATCAGCCCACGGCCTGGACCCGAACACCAGTGACGCGGGCGGGGATGAGGATGGCGACGGCGTGAGCAACCTGGGCGAGTTCGCCTTCAAGGGCGATCCGCAGGACGGCTCCGACAGCGGGGCCAATACCCCGGCGCTGCAAGACACCGACTCCAGCGGACAAAAGGAGCTGACGCTCACCGTGGCGGTGCGCAGCGGTGCCGCCTTTGCCGCCGGAGTGGACGGCACGCAAGTCGCCTCGGTGGACGGCCTTTCCTATACGATCCGGGGTTCGCTCGACCTGGCCGGCTTCACCAGTGCGGTGGCGCATGTCGGTTCGACCGCTTCGGACGATCCCGAGTACGAGCTCCACACCTTCCGTCTGACCGCATCCGAAGGACTCTCCGGCAAGGGCTTCCTTCAAGCCTCCGCTCTCGCCGCTCCCTGAAAAAACCAATGAAACTGATACCGACCATGAAATCCTCCCTGATCCTGCTCGCCGCCACTGCTGTCCATGCCCAGGCGGCGACTCTGAGCTTCGTATCGAACTCCACCGTCACCAGCGATTCCGCGCTGGATGCCCCGTTGGCGCTCCATCCGACCGCGACCCTCTCCCAGGCGGTGTCCTTCGGGGGAAGTGCACAGAGCGTCGCGACGACCGGCGGCCAGACGATCAACTTCGCCCTCCTGTCCACGGCCACGAGTGTGGACATGCCCGCGGCGGCAACCGGCTCCACGGCGATGTATAACGGCGGCTTCCAGAGCAATGGCGCCCTGTTTGCCGGAACGACGGGAGACACTCAGTTCGATGCCGTCCTCGATAGCGGCGCGTGGCATAACAACGCCAGCGATGCCACCCGGCCCCTGACCCTGCGCATCGGTGACCTCACCATCGGACAGACCTACCTGGTCTCCCTCTTCTCCGCCGACGCGCGGACTGCCGACCGCAGCCAGGCGTATTGGGACACGTTCACCGGCGGCACCTTCAGCGGCGGGACTTCGGGATCATTCTCGCAGAACCCGGCGACGATGACGATGTTCACCTTCACCGCCGATGCGGCATTCCAGGACATCTTCATCGAGGAGACGGACAACATCGCGAATGCCGACACCAATCTCTCCGCCTTCACCCTTTATGCCGTTCCCGAGCCGTCGGGCGCGGCACTGGCAGGAGCGGCGGGACTCCTCGCATTGCTCCGCCGGCGGCGAATCTGATTCTCCAGGAGGTCAAATGCCTTCCGGCGGGGCGGCCCTTGTTGGGTTCGAGGTCCCCCCGCCGGAAGAACATTGTCCGCCGCGGCCCCTGCTGAGGGTTTGCAGGGTCCGCGGCGGACTCGACCGCCGTTTTTGATCCACCGGTCTGCCCCATGATTCGACCTATCTGCAGTTGCGCCCGCCTTTTCGCGAGGGCACGGGCGCTGTTTCCGCTCCGCATCCTGCTCCCGCTTCTGCTGCTCGCCTCCGTCTTCATGGCGCTGGCGGATGGCGGAGGTGAGGACGGCACGGAGAAGATCAAGGTACTCATCGTCGAGGGGGTGACGAACCACGCTTGGGAAAAGCGTCTCAACATCGTCCGTGCGATCCTCGCCAGGGACGGTTCCTTCGATGTGGACTTCACCGTCACGCCGACCGCGGCCGGCGATCCGGCGTGGGATGCGTGGCGGCCGCGGTTCAGCGACTATGACGTGGTCATCTCCGGCTACAACAATCTCGGCGGGCTGCCCTCGTGGCCCCAGGAGGTGAAGGACTCGTTCGCCGCCTACGTCCATGGCGGCGGCGGCTTTTACGCCTTCCACGAGGCGAACAACTCCTTCGTGGAGTGGCCGCAGTATAACCAGATCATCGGCCTCGGCTGGCGCGACAAGAGCTTCGGGAAGGCCATCACCGTCAATGCCGACGGCTCCCTGAACGAGATCCCCGCCGGGGCGGGCGAAAGCACCGGCCATGGCGCCCGCCAGGACGTGCTCGTCACCAGGCGCGGCACTCATCCCATCCATGCCGGATTGCCAGCCGCCTGGATGGTTGCGGATATCGAGGTGTATCGCTACGCCCGCGGGCCGGCGGAGAATCTGACCGTGCTCTCCTACGCTGCGGATCGTGACGGCACCCGCTTTCCCATCGATTGGACCGTGGAGTACGGTTCCGGCCGTACGTACGCGAGCAGCTACTGCCACGTCTGGGGTGATGTCGCCCAGCCGCCGGGAGCGCGCTGTGCCGCTTTCCAGACGGTCTTCGTCCGCGCGATGAAGTGGCTCGCCAAGCGCGACCCCGGCGCTGCCGTGCCCGCCGATTTCCCCACGCCTGCCGCGATCTCGCTGCGCGCCTATGAAGAAGGCGTGAGCGGGCTCGATTCGATCCCCGCGGTCGGCCCGTTCCATAACGGCATCCTGCCGACCAAGCCGACGCCGGTCGATAGCGTGGCCATCGAGCGGGCCTTCGGGAATCTTGCCTGGGACTCCCCGATCCAGATCACGCCCTTTCCGGATTCCACCGACCTCCTCATCGCAGAGACCGATGGCCGTATCTACCGCGTGCCGGACGACGATACCACCACGACGCGGGCACTGGTCCTGGATATCCGCGACCGGGCGTGGTACTACAATTGGACCCCCAATGACAACTCCACCAAGCACGGCGGGATGCAGACCTTCGCCCTGCACCCCCGCTTCGGAAAAGGGGAGGGGAAGGACTTCATCTATGTCTTCTACCTGCACAACCCGGACGACGCCGCGACCGCCGGTGCGCCCTACTATGACCGGCTCTCGCGCTTTACCTGGAATCCCGGCGGCGCGGCCTTCGATCCCGGGAGCGAGCTGATCCTCATCAACCAATACGACACCACCAAAGGCCACGATGGCGGTGGCCTGGTCTTCGGGCCAGACGGCTTCCTCTACATCGCCTTCGGGGACGAGGGCATCCAGGGCACCGGAGCCACGGGCTATACCCAGATGCTGGATGGGCGCGTACGCTCGGGCGTCTGGCGGATCGATGTGGACCAGCAGGGGGGAAGCATGAGTCACCCGATCCTCCGCCAGCCGTACAATGAAGCGGCCTCGCACGGGTCCTATACCCAAGGCTACTACATCCCCGACGACAACCCGTGGGCAAACGCCGACGGATCCGTGCTGGAGGAGTTTTACGCGATCGGCCTGCGCCAGCCGCACCGCATGAGCCATGACCCCGCCACCGGCTTTTGGATCGGGGATGTGGGCCATGAGACCCGTGAAGAGATCGATTTATTGGACGCACCGGGCCTGAATTTCCAATGGAACTACAGGGAAGGGAACGCGCCCGGCTTCCGTGCCGTGCCATCGCCCTTGATCGGCACCGAGCGCGCGCCGGTCTTCGATTACAGCCATGCCGGCGCGGATTCCCTGGGGAACTGCGTGATCGGCGGCTACGTCTATCGCGGCTCCGCGATCCCCTTTCTCCAGGGGAAGTACGTCTTCGGCGATAACGGCTCGCAGGGCATCCATGCGCTCGACTACAACCCCGTCACCCGGACCGCGAACTCCGTGACGCGCATCGGGCAGGCGCGCAGCGGCAACATCTGGACCGGCATCTCGTCGTTCGGCCAGGATGCCGGTGGCGAGCTGTTCGTGATGCAGATGGGCGCAGGGCAGGCGGGTAATGGCCGGATCTTCCGCATCAAGCCGGACACCGGCGCGATCCAGAACTCCGTCTTTCCCGCGACACTCTCCGGTACCGGACTCTTCACCGATCTCCCGGCCCTGACCCCGGTTCCCGCATTGATTCCCTACGAGGTGAACATGCCGCTTTGGTCGGACGGTGCGGAGAAACAACGCTGGATGATGATCCCCGGCGACGGAACGCCGGATACCGCCGCGGAAAGGATCACCTACAGCGACAGCGGCCGCTGGAACCTGCCGGTCGGCTCGGTGCTGGTGAAGCATTTCGGATTGCCCGGCGGAGGGAAGCTCGAAACCCGCGTCCTGCTCCGCGGCAGCGACGGCGAGTGGGGCGGGGTCACCTACAAATGGCGCGCCGATGGCAGCGACGCGGATCTGCTGGAAGAAGGTGGGAACGAGACGCTCAACATCGGCGGTCAAACGGTGGATTATCTTTTCCCTGCCCGCACCCAATGCAATAGCTGCCACTCGCCCGTCGCCGGCGGCGTGCTGGGACTCACGACGCGGCAGTTCAACCGCAGCATCCTCTACCCGGCGACCGGCCGCACGGCGCATCAGATCGAGACGCTCGGCAAGCTCGGCCTCATCGAAAGCAAGCCGAACGAGGTCTCGCTTCGCAACGCCCTGACCTCGGCGGACCGCGACGGCGGGAACGTCAGCGACGAGGACTTCGTCCGCTCCTACCTCGATGCCAATTGCGCGCACTGCCATCTGCCCGGGGGCAACCGGGCCAGCTTCGATGCCCGCCTGACCACCCCTCTCGCCTTCCAGAATCTCATCTGCGGCGCGGTGAACGACGACTTGGGAATCGCCGGCTCCGCAGTCGTCAAACCGGGCTTGCCCGCTCAATCGGTCGCCTTGAGCCGGATGAACACCAATGCGGGCCACCGCATGCCGCCGATCGGGCGGGGGAGTATCGATGGCGAGGCGGTGGCGCGCCTCGCCAACTGGATCTCGGGCATGGAGGCCGATTCCTGCACAGGTCCTCAGGGCAGCCTCGCCGCACTTGAGACCGGGCTCGCGGGAAATGGCAACCAGCCTGCGGGCACGGTGGTCGCCGACACCTGGCAATCGAACATGGTGATCAACAAGACCGATACCTTCACCAACTCCACCGGCGCGGCGCTCGACATCACCTTCGACCGCTTTCTCTTCCACGCCACCAATGCGAGCGGCACTCCGCTGACTCCCTTCGTCGTGCGGGTGGACAGCGGCACCAACAACTTCACCGTCCGCGCCATCGGCGACACCGTCACCACGCATTCAACCGGGGCGAACGACGTCCCCTTCGCCGCCACGCCGGTGACACTCACGCTGGCCGCCGGGGAAACCATCGCCATGGGCTTTCTCGACGCCTATCCGAACGGCTCCGGAGCCGGGGGCGTGGGCGACATTTCGTTCGACACCGCGTCGCCGGCCGATGCGATCCACTACTCCGGTGCATCGGGCGTCAATGGCTCCTTTAGCGTCACGGTTGGTTCTCCGCCGGACTTTGCCTCGACCGTCAACACGAGCTTCGGGCGGAACTACTACTTCTCCATCAGTTTCCTCAAGCCTTGGCGTATCGGCAATGAGGAGTCCCCGGGCGCGCCCCCTGCCGCCGACACCTGGGCGTCGAACATGGTGATCAATGAAACCGACACCTTCACCAACGACACCGGCGCGGCGCTTGAGATCACCGTGGACCGCTTTCTCTTCCACGCGGCGGCGGTCACCG
This sequence comes from uncultured Haloferula sp., assembly GCA_946885645.1. The sequence goes on along the minus strand of CAMPGU010000126.1, from coordinate 262 downwards.
GCACGCCGCTCACGCCCTTCGTGGTGCGGGTGAACGGCGACGACAACTTCACCGTGATCGCCGTGGGTGACACCGTGACCGGCCATGTCACGGGCGCGAACAATCTGCCTTTCGCTGCCTTCCCCGTGCCCCTGACCCTGGCACCGGGTGAAAAGATCGCGATGGGCTTCCTCGATGCCTATGCGGATGGCTCGGGCCCCGCGGGAGCCGGCGTGATTGCTTTCAACGCCTCCGCGCCCGCCGATCAGGTCCACTACTCGGG
>CAMPGU010000125.1 GCA_946885645.1 uncultured Haloferula sp. | reverse complement strand
TTTCCAATGCGATGGATGTCGGGGCTCCTTCGAACTTCGCCCGCATGCAGGCGCTCTTCGGGAATTCCTGGGAAGAGATGCGCGGGAAGATCGAGGGCATGGCGTTTACCGACGATCAGACGCGCGCGGCCATCCGCGAGGTGAAGTCACTCTACGATTACGAGATTGATCCGCACGGCGCCGTCGGCTGGCTCGCCGCCCGCAAATGGCGGGCCGCGAATCCGGGCAATGCCACCATCACGCTGGAGACCGCCCACCCTTCGAAATTCCTGGATGTCATGGAGCAGGAGATCGGCAAGGGGGCCGTCGAGGTCCCGGAGCGCCTTGCCATCCTTGCCAACCGCGAAAAGATGGCGGCGCGGCTTCCAGCGGACGAGGCGGCTTTCAAGGAGTGGCTCAATCCCTGATACGTGGGAGCCGCGTCCTTTTGCGGGACAAGGGCACGCCGCCCGCTAGGCTGGGCCCCATGCAATTCCCCGCGGCGCTCCTCCTGGTTCTTCAACTGGGCATCTGCACCCTCCATGCACAGTCCGGCCGTCAGGATCGCGAGTTCACGGTCAAGGCCCTGGATCGGATCGCGCGGCCCGTTTTGGAAAATCTGGCGGCAGGGAAGCTGAAGCAGGAGCTCCCGCTGGGCCCGGGGGAGAAGGACCGCGAGAAATGGGTACACCTCGAAGCCTTCGGGCGCACCATGGCCGGCATCGCCCCATGGCTTGCCCTCGGTCCGGACGCCACGCCGGAGGGCAAGCTGCGCGCCCGCTACCTCGGGCTCGCCCGGAAGGCGCTCGTCATGGCCACGGATCCTGCGTCGCCGGATCGCATGAATTTCTCGGAAGGCGGTCAGCCCTTGGTCGATGCCGCCTTCCTTTCCCAGGCCCTTATCCAGGCTCCGGCCCAATTATGGGACCCTTTGAAGGATGCGGAGAAAGCGCACGTCGTTTCGGCCCTGAAGGAAACCCGCTCGATCAAGCCCTACGAGAGCAACTGGCTGCTCTTCTCCGCTCTCGTCGAAGCCGCGCTTTGGAAGCTCACCGGCGAGTGCGAGATGGCTCCGATCCGGCGAGCCCTGGAGAAACACGAGGAATGGTATCTCGGCGATGGCACCTACGGCGACGGCCCCCAACTCCACTGGGATTACTACAATAGTTTCGTCATCCAGCCCGCCTTGCTGGCCGTCCTCAGCGTTTGCCGGGAAAAGAACGATCCGCTGGGGGAGTCATGGGGGCGTGTCACGGCCCGGGCGAAACGTCATGCCGCCGTGCAGGAGCGGCTGATTTCCCCGGAAGGCACCTACCCCGTCATCGGTCGCTCGAGCGCCTACCGCTTCGGAGCCTTCCAGCACCTTTCCATGATGGCATGGCGGCGGGAATTACCGCCCGGAACAGAGCCTGCCGCGGTGCGCGGGGCCCTCACCGCCGTCATCCGCCGCACCTTGGAAGCTTCCGGCACTTTCGACAAAGATGGCTGGCTCCAGGTCGGCGCGGTCGGCTACCAACCCTCCATCCGCGAAGGGTATATCTCAACCGGTAGCCTCTATCTCTGCCTCACCGGTCTCCAGCACCTCGGCCTACCCGCCGATGATCCCTTTTGGACTGCTCCCGCCGCCCCGTGGACGCAGAAGAAGATCTGGTCGGGTGAAGACGTGAAGGCCGACCACGCCTATCATGAGGAGGAATGAACGGAGGCCCCCCGGTCAAGCTTCCGGCAGGCCCGCGAGGAACTCTTCCGAGCAGCCCTTCACGTGAAACCATCCGTCCTTCGCGCCGCGGACGACCAGCGCATTGACCGAAATGCTGATAATAAGACCCACGAATGCCATGAGGATGCACCCGAGTATGATGAAGATTCCCGCATCCGACTCGATGAACTTTGCCGCGGCGAATGCGCCAAGAACGCCGAAAGCCATCAATCCCAAGCCAATGCATCGCTTCCGGAACAGGCTTTTCCTGGCGTGTTTGCTCAAGCTGTAGGTGATCTTTGCTTTTTTCTGCAAGACAACGGCCAAGAGCACGAAAGGAAGGAAGCCCGCCACGATGAAAAGGAATGCCCATTGTGGAATCCACGTGAGCAGCTTGCGTTTGTGCCAGCCCGTCCCGTCGATCTCCTCGTTAGTCCGTATGCAGCGTTTGGGTAGTTCGGCACCATCCCGAATGAATAACAGATTTCCCCGCCGGAAGTAAGGCACGACTTCGATCTGAGGGATATCCGTCGTGGTGGGAGTCGAATAGGGATTGTCTCTTGAGGGGGGAATCCATGTCGTCTTATTAGGGATAAGTTCGGGTTCTGACAAGCAGGCCGTTCGCTCATTCCTGCACTTTTACATGAGATAGTGGCTGCAGGACCTTGCTAGGCCCTGCCGCCTCTTCGCAGATAGTAGAAATGGAACTGGATACCACACGTCGGACTTTTCTGGACGCGGTCATGGAACCGCTCGGCGAGGATGCCTCCGGTCGGGAATGTCTGGCGGAAGCCCTCGCGATCTCCGCTGCCCTGCCGCCTGTGGTAAAGGGAGACGCGGTTGAGCCCGCAACCTGCCGCATGCGGGCGACCGGGGATCGCTTCCGCTTCCAGCGCTTTCTTCGGCGTGCGGCCATTTTCTTTCTCGTCCTGCCTGCGGCGTGGATCGCTGTTTTGGGCACTCCTGCCTTGCATTCCATCGAACGGATCTACCTCGCGAATCGCGTCTCCGATGCCATGGGTTCTATGTGCTGCAGCGAGGGCGTGCCCGACCTCCCCCGCATCGGGAAGGACGATCTCGAAGGTCCGGAGCCGAGCGAAATCGCCGGGATGACCGAGCGGTCTCGCCTGCTTCTATTCGGCGATCATGCCAATCCCGATCCCGTCGCCAGATGGAAAAAGGTTTGGGACGCATACCCGCAGAGCCCGGCGCACTACTTTGCATACGCCCTCGCCTATTATGAGACGAACGCCCGTTGGCCGGAGGATTTCGTCGAAACGGGCGAACGGCTCGACCCTCGGAACGGCTGGTTCCGCCTGGTGGCCGGAGTTGCCAAGCTGAAGGGGACGGTGGGGGAGGCGCCCGTGCCCCGGATCTCCAGAGAGGAGAGGTTTAGGGCACGGGCGGAGGGTCGGCAGGTCGTCCGCCGCGCGACGCGAGGGAAGCCCGCAATGGTTGTGTTGGACGGAGTCGCCTTGATCGAGGGTCTCCGTCTCATCGACGAAGCCCTGTCCATGCCCGAGCTGGAGGACTATCGCGCGATCCTGAACCGCATCCGCTTTGAAGTGACACCCGCCCCGGACGATTTTGCCGGGCATCTCTCCCCTTCGATCTGGACCTTTCTCCGGCCGGAGGGCTCCTGGGGCGATTGGTTGGGCATGCGGGTATACCATGAGGCAACGTCCGTTGTCTGCAGGGAGGCGGCGATGCGGGGGGATGTCCGGATCGTGGAGGAATCCGGACAGCGATCACTCAAGCTGGCCACCCGCCTGCTCGGCGCGCGGACTTCGCTCCTCTTACCCGTCCTCGTGGTGAAAACCACCCTTGGGAGCAATGGCAGGACTCAGGCGGAGGCTTGGTCGCTTCTCGGCCGGCAGGAGAAGAGCATGTCATTCACATTCGTCGCGGATAAACTGAAGTCATCCACCCCGTTCTCCTCGTTCGGGGTTCCGGATGCTCTCGATGAGCGTCGCGCAAGCGCGGCGGCCTACAAGGCATATAAGGGATCGGCCTTCCCGGGTGCGGAGCCGGTGACGGAAGAAGAGGTCCGGGGCGGCAGATTGGCAGAGCGTGCCCTCTACAGGCGTCTCATGATCCATGTGGCGGCGACCCTCTTCCTGATCGTCATCGTCGGCATGGTCATATTACGTTTTGTCGGGCGCAAGCGGTTGGGACTCGTGCCCGACCGCTTTACCGGGCTTTTGAAAGCGGGGGATTGGGTCTCGATCATCGTGGTAGGTGCCGCGCTTCCCCTTCTGACATTCTCCATTTTCATGGGAAATGCTTGGTTGGACAAACGGGCGTTCGGTCTCGATGACGAGCGCTTCTACGCATGGTTGGCGGCCGCTTGCGCCTTGCCGGTTGCGGTGGCTCTTCTCACGCTCCAGGCCGCAGCCTGGAGGCTGGGAAAACGGGGAGCTCTCGTGTGCCTGGGCATCCGAGGCCCGGATCCGGGGATCTGGCTGGGCGGGCTCGCCCTCTTGTCGATTCCCGCCGCGATTGCCGGTGTCGGGTGGATCCCGGATGATTCACTGGAGGAAACATGCTTTTGGACCGTGATTATTGCCTCCGTCTCCGCACCTTGGCTGTGGCTCGCGGCCTTGGCGGTGATCCATCTTGCAGCCGGGCCCGGGCGGGTGCTTCACCGGGCGGTCCTGATCCGCGCGAGCCTGCTGCCGGCGTGCATAGCCTTCGCTTGGATCGCGCTGCAAGTGCCGCAGCTCACCCAGCAGGAGAAGCACTGGGCGAAGCAAATGGATTACGAGGCCCTGAAAGAGGATACCAATCTTTTCGCGCCGCGCACCGAGCTGGAACACGCCGCGTGGCTAAGGGAGCGAATTGCTCCCGTAATGGACGAGCTCCGGATTCTTTTGAGATGAGGAGGCTCGGTGAGCTCGGAGGTTCACACCCGCTCGATCACCGCGGTCTCCCTGAGCTTCCCCGCCAGCTCTTTCAGCATCTGCAGCCGCCGCGCGTGCTCCACCTCCTCCCGGATGCTCTCCGCGATCTCGTCGAAGGCTTGCACCACGGATGGCCGGATCTCGACGGCTTTCACCAGGTGCAAGGCCTGTTCGTAGAAAAACACCGGCCCGATCTCGCCCTCCCGCAGGGAGAATAGCATCGCCTCAAAAGGGTTGAAGATCCGCTGCTGCTCGATCCAGCCGAGGTCGATTTCCCCGTTGCGCTTGCCCGTGTGCTCGCGGGCGAGTTCCTCGAAATCCTCGCCCTCCAGGGCTCGGCGGCGCAGGTCCAGCATCGCCGCGTAGTCGTCCCAGGGATCCGGGCTTTCCGGAAAGCGGACCAGATGCAGCACCCGCGCGGCAGGAGGGGTGCGGAAGCGCCCGATATGATCGAGATACCAGGCGCGCAGATCGTCCTCTGTGAGTTCAGGTAGGTCGCGCCACAGGCCCTCCGTGAAACTCTCCATCCGCAGTCGCGAAATCGTTTCCGCCCTCAGGGATTCGCGTTGGGCGTCCAGAAGGTCCCACGAAGCCCCGTGTTCCCGCCACTGGCGCAGCGTCTGCTCGAAGGCCTCGCGGACTTCCGCAGGCGAAGGTTCGGCCGTGCGCCGTTCGGCCTCTTGGGCGAGCAGGATCCCGTCGATCACCTCGTCCTCGGCGCGCTGCCGGAATTCCCCGTCTCGCTCGCAGCAGGAAACCTCGCTGAGCATTTCCGCTTCGGCCTTGAGCCGGGCGAAAGCGTCCTCGATCAAGCCCGGATCTGCCGTCTCGCCATTGATGCGGAGCATAGTGTCAGCGCTTCTTGAAGGCCGGCGGAGGCATTTGCTCCACGATCGTCAGGCGGGAGTTCAGCGTGGCACGGTATTGGGCCAACTGCGCGGGCGTCAGGATTCCGGCAAGCTGGGCGAGCTTCTGTTCCGCGTCTTTCCGCCGCGCCGCCACCTGGTGCTGGTAGAGCGCCTGCGGATCTTTCAGGACCTCCGGATCATTGAGGATGTCCACCATCCCTTCCAGCGCTCCGAGCTGGTCGTCGCCTAGCACGCTGTAGCTTTCGCTCATCACGGCCCAGCCTTCGGGCCGCCGGTCGTGGACCGCCTTGCTCGCCTCGGCAAGGGACGCCAAGGCCTTTTCCCGCTGCTCGGGGGAGAGATCGATCTGGCTGCTCAGGTCGGCCAGGGCGCGGTAGGCACTGGCTTGAATGGCATTTTCCTTTTCGCGTCCGAGCTTCGCATCGAGCGCGGCAACCTGTTCCGGATCCAGGATCTTTTCCACCTCTTGCCGGAAAATCCGCTCCGCATCCGCCGCTTCGGCGACCATCTCCGCCGGCGTCTTGCCTTGGCCGGACAATTCCCGAAAGCCGTCCCGCCGTCCCGCCAGTAGAGCCGCCATGGCCTCCTGCTGGTCGGAACTGAGGCCCAGCGCCTCCGAAAAACGGGCCAGACGGGCGTTTTCGCCCCTTTCCGTCGCCCCCTTCAGGGTCCGTTTGAAATCAAACCGCGCCGCCACCACCTCCGGTCCGGACGGCGGGGCCTCCGCAGGCGTTCCCCGGGGCTTCAGCACCAGGGGTTGGTTCCGGCGGTCATGCACTTTGCTACTCCCGCGCGACGTATCCTCCGTGGCAGCTTGGGAGGCCGGGGCCTGCAAGTCGTCAGAGGGCTTCAACAGCCAGCCGGCTGAAAAACCCGCAACCGCGGCGAAGATGGCAATGGGGACCGTGGGTTTCATGGATGCACCAGAGAAAGCGCCGCCGCGCGCCGGTTTCGTCGGATTCAGGCTTCCCGGATCGTCCGGATGGCGGCCGCCATGTCGGGCGCACGGAAAGTCGAGGAGCCCGCCACCATCACATTCGCCCCTGCGCTGGCGCAGCACGCGGCCGTGAGGGCGTCGATCCCCCCGTCCACCTCGATGTGGTAGGAGAGGCCGTTCGCCTCCCGGTAGCGCGCGGCTTCCTCGATCTTCGGCAGCACCTCCGCCATGAAGGCCTGCCCGCCGAATCCTGGAACCACCGTCATGCAGAGCAGTAGATCCACGTGATTCAGGAATGGGATCGTTTCGGAAAAAGGCGTGGCCGGATTGATCGCCAGCCCGGCCTTGCACCCGGCCTCCCGGATCCGCCGCAGCGTGCACTCCACGTCGTGATGGGCTTCCACGTGCACCGTGATCAGATCCGCCCCGGCCGCCACGAAGCGGGGCAGGAAGTGGTCCGGCTGCGAGACCATCAGGTGCACGTCCAGGAAGATGTCATTCGTTTCGTGTACCGCCTGCACCACCGCGGGTCCGAAGGAAATATTGTCCACGAAGTGCCCGTCCATGATGTCGAGGTGCAGCCAATCGGCCCCGGACTGGATGGCACGGGTGACTTCCTCGCGGATTCGGGAAAAATCGGCGGCTAGCAGGGAAGGGGCGATGACTCGGTCGCGGCAGGTCGGCGGGATCACGGCAGGGAAACTGAAGGCCCGGCGGTGAAGTTCCAAGTTCCAAGGTAGGGAAAGGCATCATGCGATTCCGAAATCGACCCGACGGATTGTTTTTGCCAGATTGGATCCCGTGATCCAACCGGGAAGTGCGGATGGCAAGGGGACGCTGGCGCGAGCCGGTCTAGTCTTGGGTGGCCTTCTTCTCTTGGGCGGGATCTTCGGCATCTGGCTCCAAGGGCCTTTCTACCGAGCGTGGGGATACCTCATTCCGGAGGATTTCAGGCTCGCTTTCGTGCTTCCCTCGGCCACCACCGCGGCGGGATGCTTGATTTTGGCACCCGTGATCCTGTGCAGTCCCTTGACCTCGAAATGGACGCCTTTCCGCCGGGCAATCACCTACATCGGTCTTTTCCTGGGTGTTCTTGTCTTGTGCACCATTGCGGGAGCCGTCGCGGCGGCTGGAATCCAGAAAACCAGTTGGTAAAGCGCAGCTGCTTTTTCTTGGCGCTTGGCACTTCTGCCGCGAAATCGTTCCTGACGCCTGTGGATCCGATCATCGATCTCGGCAGCGACGATTTCTTCATGGGCCAGGCCCTGCGGGAGGCGCGGAAGGCCTACGCCGCTACCGAAGTCCCCATCGGCTGCGTGATCGTGAAGGAAGGAAAGATCATTGCCCGTGCCTGGAATCAGGTGGAAACGCTGAAGGACGCCACCGCGCACGCGGAAATGCTCGCCCTCACCGCCGCCCAGCATGTGCTGGGGGACTGGAGGCTGGAAAAATGCACGCTCTACGTGACCAAGGAGCCCTGCCCGATGTGCGCGGGTGCCATCGTCCACTGCCGGCCGGAGCGCGTGGTTTTCGGCTGCCCTGATCCCAAAGGCGGGGCTGCCGGGGGCTGGATCAACTTGCTCGAAGCAAATCCCCCGCTCAATCACCGCTGCGACGTGACCGCGGGGGTTCTAGGGCAGGAATCCGTGGCGCTGCTCCAAGGATTCTTCCGCGAGGCGCGGGTACGCAAGAAGGCCGGCGAAGAAAAGCCGCGTCCGAACGGCATGGATTAGGAGGTGCGAAATCTCAGCCGCCCGCGGACTGCGCCCGTTCCAGAAGATGGGCGCGCATGGCGGCGTCCTCGGTCAGGCTGGCGGCGCGGGCCAGCGCCTGCCGAGCCTCCTCCCCCCGGCCCAGCAGCTCCAGCACATGGCCGCGGGCGGCCCAGTAGGGTTGGTAGCCTGCGATTCTTTCGGCCGGAATTTCCCTGAGCGCGGCCAGCGCTTCCGCCGGGCGACCCGCCTGCGCCAGGCCCACCGCCCGCCCGGTCAGGGAACCGATGCCCGGAGCCAGCCGCACCAGGCCCTCGTAGAGCAGGAGGATCTCCGGCCAGTCGATTTTCCCGCTCGTGGCGCGATAGGCGTGGATGGATTGGATCGCGGCCTCCAGTTGGTAGCGTCCCATGCTTTTGCAAGCAGCCGCGGCATGGAGGAGATCCTCCGCCTCCGCAATCAGAGGCCGGGACCACAGCGTGGGGTCCTGCCGGTCGAGGGGCACGAAGGCTCCCTCACGCGTATAGCGTGCGTTCCGGCGGGCCTCGCAATGCAGCATCAGGGCGAGCAGGCCCGCAGGTTCGGGTTCGGCAGGCATCCAGCGCACCAGCATCCGCCCGAGGAGCATGGCTTCGCCGGCGAGCGCATGGTGGGTCGAGCTCGGCTCCGCCAGGCTTTCCCAGCCGGTGGTGTAGGCGGCGTAGATGGCATCCAGGACAAAGGAGAGCCGCTCGGTCCATTCCGGAAGCTCCGGCACGCGGAAGGGCACCCTGGCCTCCCGGATCTTGTTCTTCGCCCGCACCAGCCGCTGGCTCATCGCCGCGGGCGAAACCAGAAAGGCGGAAGCGATTCTTCCGGCTTCCACGCCCAGCACCGTCTGCAGCATCAGCGGCGTGCGCGCGGCCGGATCGATCGCGGGATGGGCGCAGACGAAAAGGAGGGCCAGGCGTTCGTCGGGGAACTCCTCTCCGGCCGCGGCGAGAACCTCCGCGTCCCGGGCGATGTGTTCGAGCTGTCCGGCAGCCTCCAGCCGGACTTTATTGCGCCGCCCGGCATCGATCATCCGGTTGCGCGCCACCCGCAGCAGCCATGCCTCCGGTTTGTCCGGGATGCCATCCGCAGGCCATCGTTCGAGAGCCGCCAGGAAGGCGTCGCCAAGGGCGTCTTCAGCCCCGGCGACGTCTCCCGAGCGCGCCGAGAGGTAGGCGACCAGGCGCCCGTAGGACTGGCGCGCCACCATCTCGATCATGGTATGTGGCTCCGGCCCGCCCATTACGACGCTTTCGGGGCTGCGACCGGGAAGTGGGAGCCGAGCAGCGGCCGGACTTCGATCTTGGCAAAGGAAGCGGCAGGGTGTCGGGCGGCCCATTCGAGCGCGGCGTCCAGATCCGGCACCTCGATGATGCCGAAGCCGGCGAGGAATTCCTTGGTCTCTGCATAAGGCCCGTCGTGGACCTGCCGTTTCGCGTCGCGCACGGTGATGGTGGTTGCCGCCTGGGGCGAGGCCAGTCCGGCTCCGGCGACGAAGACCCCGGCGGCTTGCAAGGCCTCCCCGTAGGCCCTGCCGGCGGCAAGCGTGGCTTGGTCGTCGCGGCGCTCGAAGTGTTCCTGCGATTGGTGGACGAGTAATGCGTATTTCATGGTTCGTAGGTGGATACCGCCGGGGAATTATTGCCCGGCTTCGCATCGATGACGGCCTGCTCGCCGTCATTTCGACATTTCGCCGCATTTTTTCCATTCGCGAAGCCCCGGCCGGTCAAATTCCGCCTCCTGCCCGCTTGCCCCGCCTCCCGTCGCCGCCTACACCTCCCGCGTGGCCGCCAAGCCGAACATCTTCGCCATCGTCGGAAGCGACGACGGGCGCGTGAAAGAGGAGGCCCTCCGCCTCCACCGCGAACTCACGGGCGGGAACGACGACGGCTTCACCCACGAGATGATCGATGGCACCGCGGATAATTCCGAAGGAGCCTTCCAAATCTGCCGCAGCGTGGTGGAAGCCCTCCAGACGATGCCGTTTTTCGGCGGCGAGAAGGTGGTCTGGCTGAAGAACGCGACCTTCCTTATCGACGACGTGACCGGCCGTTCGGAGCGCACGCTGTCCGGCGTGGACTCGCTGAAGGCCTGCTTGGAAGCGGGCCTCGGAAACGGGGTCGTCTTCCTCCTCAGCGCCACCGGCATCGACAAGCGCCGCGCCTTCTGGAAGTTCCTGGATAAGAACGCGCAGGTGAAGGTTTTCGATAAGATCGACACCTCCCGCGAAGGCTGGCAGGAGGAAGTGGCGGACCTCGTCGAAAAGAAGGCCCGCGACCTCGGCCTGAAATTCGGCCCGGAAGCCCTTGAACTCTTCGTCATGCTCGCGGGCGAGGCCACCCGCCAGATCGGCAACGAGCTGGAGAAGATCGATCTCTACCTGGGCCCGGATCGCCGGGAGGTAACGGTGGACGATGTCCGCCGGATGGTGCCCCTGAGCCGCGCGGGTGTGGTTTTTGAAATCGGCAATGCCCTCCAGCACGGCAATGCCGCCCGAGCCCTCGAGCTGATCGACCAGCAGCTCGAGCGCGGTGAGAATGCGATCGGCCTCATGCGCGCCTCTATCATCCCCACCGTGAGGAATCTCTTCATGGCGAAGGTGCTGGCGGAAAAGCGGCTTCCGACCCGCAATTACAAGGACTTCGCCGCCGCCCTCGACCGCCTGCCGGAAATGGAGCGCCTGTGGCTGCCCCAGAAGAAAGCCGGCGGCGTGAATGTCTACCCGCTCTTCCTTTCCCTCCGCAGCGCGGAAGCCTTCAGCATGGAGGGTCTGCGCGGCGCGATGGAGTCCGCGCTACGCGCCGATCGCTCGCTCGTCACCACCGGCCTCGATCACCGGCTGGTGCTGCACCGGCTCGTCGCGGAGGTCACCGCCGGGGCGCGGAAGCGCTAGAAGCTATCTCAAAAGGCACTGGTACTCGGTTTTGAGGCATGGCAGTCTGGG
>CAMPGU010000124.1 GCA_946885645.1 uncultured Haloferula sp. | reverse complement strand
GGCCCGTCCGCAGGACGGGCCCGGCCAGCCATGGGCGCACCTCGTTTTCGGCCGGAGATCGATCAAGCCGTCATAACCGCCGCCTCGTTGATTCCGACGCTGAAAAGTCCTCCCGTCGCGATCCGGGTGATGGCCTCGTCGGCGTCGCTTTCCTCCTCCAGCGAGGTTCCCAGAACATCCGCATCGTCCGCATAGCCCAGGCACTCCGCGAAGGCCCGGGCCGTGCCGTAGCCGGCGATCTCATAATGTTCGATCCGGTTGGCCACGGCGATCAACACCGCATCCCTCACGGTTCCGGCCCGCGCACGGCAGACGTGCTTGCGCGCTTCCCGGATCAGCCCGCGCACCGCCTCGCACTCTTCCCCTCCGGGATTGAGACCGTGACGGCAAAAGATATCCTGCAATCGCGCCCGGTGAGTCCGTGTCTCCCCGATGTGTTTCTGGAAAGATTTTCTCAGCTCGGGGTCGGTCACGCTGTTTGTCAGATCCGGGAGAGCGGCGATGAGCTGCGATTCCGCGCTGTAGAGATCGCGGAGCTGATCGAAGTAAAGCTGTTCAAGGTTCGTGATCATAGCTCGGTGGGAGTTCCTGCCGCCTCATTGCGACGGGTTTTTCGTTTCGCCTTTCTATCCGCAGCCCTCGTGCCGCCGCCGGTTTTCCACTGGTATCCATAGGCTTATACGGCTTTGTCGGAACTCCCGCTTCTGCATCGTGCATTCCGCATCCATCCCTTTCGTTGCAGCCTGCATCTTTTGGCACGGCCGGGACAGGCTTTGACCTTGCGGGCCCGCGCCCCTCTCCGGAAGGTGCTCGCTAACCCATGGAAAATCTTCCCCACGCCTCCGAGGAACTCGCCGAATGGGAACAGCGTGCGGTCCTGAGGACAATCACCTTGCGCCTCGTCCCGCTGCTCTTCTTCTGCTATATCATCGCCTACATCGACCGGATCAACGTCGGCTTCGCGAAATCCCATCTTGAGCCAGTGCTCGGCGTCGATCCGAAGATCTTCGGCGAGGTTTTCGGCACCGGAGCCGGGCTCTTCTTCATCGGGTACTTCATCTTCGAGCTTCCCAGCAACCTGGCCCTCCAGAGGTTCGGCGCCCGCATCTGGATCGCCCGGATCATGATCCTGTGGGGCATCGTGTCGATGGCCTTCGTGTTCCTCAACGGCGTCAAGATGTTCTACATCATGCGCTTCCTGCTGGGAGCCGCGGAGGCAGGCTTCTTCCCGGGCGTCATCCTCTATTTCACCTACTGGTTTCCAGCGAAGGAAAGGGCGAAAACAATCGCTCTTTTCGCCCTCGGCGGAGTCGCCGCGGGCGTGATCGGATCCCCCATTTCCGGCGCGCTGCTCCAGATGGACGGCATCGGCGGGATGGAGGGGTGGAAATGGCTGTTCCTCATCGAGGCCATCCCGGCGATCATCATGGGACTCGTCGTGCTCTTCGTCTTGCCCAACGGGCCTGCGGACGCGCGGTGGCTGGCACCGCGTGAGAAGAAATGGCTTCTGGCAAAATTGGAGGGTGAAGCCCGCAGCGCCAGCGCGATCAAGGAACACCGGCTGCGCGACGCGTTCACCAGCCCGCGCGTGTGGCTGTTGTGCCTGCTCTACTTCCTCGTGAACGTCGCGGGCTATGGCTACGAGTTCTGGCTGCCCTCGATCACGAAGGGTCTCTCCAAAGGGAGCGACTTCGTGGTCGGCATGATCAATATGGTCCCCTATCTGGTCGCGGGAGCCGCCATGATCTTTGTCGGCAAGAGCTCCGATCTCTCGGGCGATCGCAAGGGACATCTCGCGGTATCGGCCTTCATCGCGGCGGCGGGATTCGCCTGCGCCGCGCTCGCTGAAAATCCTTGGTTGGCCATGCTCGGGCTTGTCGTCGCCTTGGCAGGCCAGAAATCGACGCTCGGCCCCTTCTGGGCGCTCGGGACCGGCTATCTGAGCGGGACCGCCGCCGCGGGAGGCATCGCGCTGATCAACTCCGTCGGCAATCTCGGCGGCTACTTCGGGCCCAGGCTGGTGGGCGAGATCAAGGACAAGACCGGCAGCGAAAGCACCGCCCTCCTCTACCTCGGAGGCGCATTGCTCTTCCTCGGCATGATCGCCCTTTTCCTCCCCTCCGTCCGCCCTGCGTCCGCCACGCCAGCGCTGCAGGAGGGAGAAAGCTAAACCCTACTTTCCCCTCGCGGCACCGGGACTTTCCGGGCGAATGCCGTACCCGGCCGCCTCGCGAACCGGCAGAGGAGCCGGGAGCGTTTTCGCTTTTGGCTTCCCCGCCTTCACCGGATAGCGCCGGTCGAGGACTTCCTGCTCCCTCGCATCCATCTTCCTCTGCGTGAAATACGCCCACACCCCGAACGAGCCGACCACGATAACCGTGGCCAACAGTCCGACTCCGAAGCGTCTCAGGATTTTCCGGATCATCGCGAAATGAGCAAAGCACGCTCCCCCTGCCTTCATCGTTCCGCCGGGCCAGAGGGTCGAGGATATTTCCACGAACACGGCTATCCGGCGACTGCGGCGAGCTTCCGCAACCTTGCCAGGTGGGTGTCCGGATCGGCTCTGTCCGAATGATTTGGAATCACGCCTTCCAGATCCAACGACAATGCCTTGGCCAAACTCGAAGAGCTCAGATGGGCACACGAGTTGAAAATTCCCGGCGGCAGATGCGCGAAGCCCTGAAAGCTCGCGAAGAGATCGCCACAGAAAAGAAGCCGGCACCGCTCTGAATAGTATCCGGTGTGCCCTGTGGTGTGTCCCGGTAGATGGACGGCGCGCAAACCTCCCCATACGTCGATGAGGTTCCCGTCCTCGACCCAGCGGTCGGGAGTAAAGCGATCGAAGCCCGGCATTGCCCGGCCCAAAAATTCCATAAGACCCGTCACTTTCCCCCATCCACGATATCTGGGCTTTCCGGCATAATGACCAGCGTCACCCTCGGGTGCGGCGATCCATGCACCGGTTTCCCGTGCAATCCGCGCGACATTGAAAATGTGATCGAGATGGCCGTGGGTGAGAATGATCCCTCGGATGCGCTCTCGCTCCCAACCGGCGCGGCGGAGCCCCCGTTGCAGCGCCCACGCTCCGCCGATAAATCCTGCATCCAATAGATAGAGGCCCGAGACGTCGCGCAACACATGGAAGTTCACCAAGGGTGTGCGGACTTGGAGAAGGTCAGGGGGCATCGCGCTTGGAAAAACTCTAATCCCACCACCCGCACGGCCGGTCCTGCTCCGCGCAGACGACCTCCGCAAGATCCGGCACTCCCTTCCGGATAACCTCCACCGCTTTCACCGGGCAATTGCAGTCCCGGCTCAGGTGGCCGAGCACCACGCGCCGCAAGCCCGCGGGCACCAGTTCGCTAACCAGCGCAGCCGTCTGTGCGTTCGAAAGATGCCCGTGCCGCGACGAGATCCGCTGCTTCGTGGACCACGGGCGCCTCATGTCCGCCTCCAGCAGGGCGTCGTCGTAGTTCGCCTCCACGAAAAGCGCGTGTACTCCCCTCAGGCGCTCCGTGATCAGTTTCGTCACGTGCCCGGTGTCGCTGAGGAGCCCGAAGACCCGCTCTTCATGGCGGAAAACGAAACCGACCGGCTCCACCGCATCGTGCGGCACGGCAAAAGATTGCACGGAGAGTCCGTTGAGCTGGAAAGAGCCGCCCGACTCGAAAATCTTCCACGAGGCCCCGTCCACACCGCCGTCCCGCACCAACCGTGAAGTCGAAGGGGTCGCATAGACCGGCACGGAAAGCGATTTCATCAGGACGCGCAGGCCGCGCACGTGATCGCCATGCTCGTGGGTCAGCAGCACGGCGCTGAGTGTGGAAGGCTCCACCCCGCTGGCGCGCATGCGATCCACCAGTTGCTTCGCGGAGAGGCCTGCGTCGATCAGCAGGCGGATGCCGCCGGCCTCCACGACCGCCGCATTCCCCCCGCTACCGCTACCCAGGACGATGAACCGCACGGCGCGAAATTGAAGTTTCACCGGAAACTTCCAAGTTCCAAAAGAGCCGAAATCCTACGGTACCCTGTTCAAAATGAGGCTCCGAAGGCGGCAACAACCGCGCAAACCAGGAAAATCAAAACCAAGACCCCCACCAGCATCATCGACCACTGCACCAGGGCCGCCCCTGTCCCGAGAGCAATCGCACCCCCGGCGAAAAAGCGATCCTCCGATCTCATCGCACCGGCGATCCCCAGACCGGCGGCGCAAATTCCTCCGAGAATCACGCCGGGGTAAAGATACCTCGATGGGAGAGCCGGCTTCGCCTCGAAGGCCGGGGCTATATAAGATTCTCCTTTCATCTTCGCCTTCGCTGCAGCCGCCAAGCGGCCTGCCAAGTCCACCACCACCTCCTCCACCGGTTTCGATGGTGGATCAATCCGCCGCGCGATTTGCGGCGAGAGGAAAGCGATAGCCAATGCAAGGAGCCCGAGAATCATGCCGCTGCCGCCAAGGAAGCGCCGCGAAGGGGATGAGCTGCTCTTCATACCCGTCGCTTAGCGAAAAAGAAGCCGGAGCGGGAGCAAGAAGTGCAAGCAGGCCTTCGGAACGGGCATTCCCGCTGTTCATTCCGCGGGTTTTGATTTCTCATTCCCCCGCCGCGTGAGACACATCCGGATCATCCACAAGCTCAGGACGCTGGTCGCGTTGCTGCTGTTTGCCGCGATGATTTCCGCGGCAGGCTGCCTGTGGTGGGTGAACCGGACGGGCCTCCCGGACACCTGGCGCACGAGGATCGAACAGGCGCTCGCCTCACAGGGCTTGCATGCGGACATCGGCAAGCTCCGCTATTGGCCGCTGCGGGGCATCGAGGCGGATGAAATCCGCGTCTATGCAGACGAGTCCCGCCAGCGGGTGATCGCCCGCGCGAAGGAGGTGGTCGTCAGCGTGGACCGCTCGAAGCTGGCCCGGGGGGACGTCCGCGTGGAGCGTCTGGAATTGATCGGCGGCTCCCTCGCACTGCCCGCGGATCCGGATGATCCGGACTCGAAGGTTCTGGAGGTGAGCAATGCCAGCGGCCGCGTGCTCATGCCCGGCGGCCGCCGCCTGGAAATCCTCGATGCCCGCGGGGATATCGGCGGCATCCGCCTGGAATTCGAAGCCTTTCTCCTCGGCTACCGGCAGCGACTGTCCGTCAAGGACATGGATAACGAGGAGGCGCAGATCTACCGGCGCAAGCTCCTGTCCCGCGTGATCGGCTTGCTAGAACCGTGGAGCTTCGAGCCCGCGAAGCCGCCGGTCATCCGGATCCGCTTGGAAGGCGACCTCGATGACCCGAAGTCCGTGCGCGCGGATCTTTCCTTGAAAAGCGATGGCATGGAACGCGGCGGCATCGCCCTCACCCGGGTGGAAGCCGCGGGCGAAATGCGCGGGCGCCTGCTGGTGCTGGAATCGCTCGATGTGGAGGACGGCGGGGGCGCGCTGAAAGGCCGCATGGAATACGACCTGGCCACCCGTTCCGGGCATTTCGATGCGAGGTCGAACCTGGAACTCCCGGCACTGCTGAAGGAGGTCAACGCGGCCGGCATCCTCGACAAGGTCAGCTTCCAATCCCGCCCGGAGATCACCGCGCGCGGGAATTTCGAGTGGCCGGAAGACGCGCCGCCGGACTTTCATTTGATCGGCCACCTCGCCGCGAGCGACGTGAAATTCGCCGACCATTCCGCCTCCCGCCTGGAAAGCGATATTTCCTGGGATGGCGAGCGCCTCTACCTCGACAACGTGGTAGCCACCCGCCCGGACGGCCACCTCAACGCCCGGCTGCTGGTGGAGCCGGATCAAGTGCGCTACGAAGTCTCGACAAACCTGCGCGTGAGCGTCTGGCGGGGCCTTTTCGAGGGACAAACGCTGGGCCGGATTTTCTCCGATTTCTCCGAGAACGACAACCCGGCGGTATCCGGCCGTGTCGAAGGCCGCTTCAACCGCCATGACAAGCACGATTGGTCCACCGTCGGCGAAGTGAGGGCGGAAAACATGAGCTACAAGGGTACGCCCTTCCTGTGGGCGACCACCAAGATGATGCTCAATCACGACTTCCTCGATTTCCACGACGGTTCGGTCGAATTCGACTACTCCGGCTACGCCATGAGAAAAGCCCATGGCGGGCCGATGAGCGGCAAGGCCTCCGCGGCCAGCGTCCGCTGGGAGAGCGGCCCGGGAACCCTGGTGTTCGAGGACGTGAAGGGCAGCATCTGGCCCGCACCGGTACTGCGGATGTTCCTCCCGGAAGTGGCCGACCATCTGGAGCAATACCGCTTTCACCAGCCTCCGAAGCTGGAAGCGGAGGGCGTCATCGGCCTTTTCAAGCGCGGCTCGCCGAAGACCGACTTCCGGGTGAAGGGCAGCACCCCCGGCGAGGTCTCCTACAAATTCGCGGATACCGATCTGCGCCTGAGCGATCTCGGTACCGAAGTGCGGGTCCTCCCCGGCCACACCGAAGTGAACGACCTCTCCTTCAGCCTTTACGAAGGACCGGTGCGCGGAAAATTCGACGTCCGCTACGACGGCGACGACGTGGTAAAAGGAGAGCTGGACTGGACCCGCCTCAGCCTGCCGGAGATCTCGAAGGATTGCGGCTTCGACAAGGTGGCCAAAGGCTTCGTCACCGGCCGCATCGAGCTCGAGCAGCGGGGGAAAGGCCCGGCCGGCCTCGATGCGGAAGGACTGGTTGCCTTGGAAGAAGGCGAGCTGTTCTCGGTGCCGATCTTCGGGCCGCTTTCACCGGTGCTTTCAGCGGTGCTTGCCAACCGCAAGGCGGGCTTTCAGGAGGCGAAGGAAGCATTCTGCACCTTCAAGGTGAAGGACGGCGTCCTCCGCACCAATGATTTTGAAACCGCCACGCCCTCGCTCGTCTTCACCGGTGACGCCGTGGCCGACCTCAATCGGAAGACCTTGGACATGACCCTGCGCATGAACGCGCGCGGCCTGCTCGGCGTCATCACGCTGCCGCTCAAACCTTTCTACGGACTTTTCCAGTTCCGCGGAGCGGGCCCCCTGCGCGAGCCGAAGTGGGACAACGTGATGTTCACTTCCCCGCCGGAGGACGAGCAGGAGAAGCTCACGGCCCCGCCGAAAGCACGGAGCGTGGGGAGACCTCCGGGACGACCCTGAGAACGCGCCGGAGACCGGTCGGCCAGGCGGAAGGCGCGGCTCTCCGCCTCGTCTCCGCCAGGGGGCGGGCGTCAGATCCTTCCTTGCGCGCCCATGCTATCCGTGCCAGCGTTTGGCGGGACCATCACACGGTCCGCGGAGCACTCCTAACCATCCATAGTCATGTCAGACACTTTCGCCACCAGCGCCGGTTCGCTCGATCCCGAGGCCGGCTTCTCCAAGACTCCTTCCGTCGGCCAGGCCGCCAACGACCTCCGCGCCGCTGCCGGTGAAAAAGCCAAGGAAATCGCCCACCAGGCGAAAGACCTCGCCCATCAGGCCGGCGATCAAGCCAAGGCCCTGAAGGAGCGGGCCACCGAACAGGTGCAACACTTCCGCGATGTCGCCAGCGAGAAGGCCGTCGCCTTCAAGAGCGCCGCCACCGAAAAGGCCGAGTCGCTCAAGCACGTGGCCGGGGAAAAGGCCCAGCAGATCCGCACTGCCGCGGACGAGCAGTGGCGCGAAACCCGGGCGAAGGCCAAGGAGATCCACATCACGACCGAAGACTACATCCGCCAGCATCCCACCCGCTGCGTCATCGGTGCTCTCGGCCTCGGCTTCGTCATCGGCCTCATCGCCCGCCGCTGAGGCGCAAGCAATCGGACCGCCCATGCTGCGTGCCGGACACCGCGCGCGCATGGGCCATTTGATCTCATGACCGAAGATCCGGACACCGAAATGCACGCCCCCCCCTCTTCGTGGCGGGAGTCCGCGGTGGAGTTCGTCTCCGCCCGTTTGGAACTCCTCTCCATGGAGGCCCGGGAGGCAGGAAAGACGGCCGCCCGCAGCGGTATCCTCATCGGCGTGATCACCGGCTGCGCGATGATCGCCTGGATGGCGGCGGTCGCCGGCGTCATCGGCTGGATCGCAACCGCCGGAGACGGGGTAGGATGGCACTTCGTGGCCATCGGTGCCGCCGTTTTCCATCTTCTGATCGCCGGGATCGCCGCCGCTGTCCTGCGCCGGCCCGCCCCGCCGGCTTTCCAGCTCACGAAAACCGAACTCTCCAAAGACCGCGAATGGCTTCTCAATCTCAAGGACAGGCCGAAGCACTGATCGCACGCATAGCCGCTTCCCGCGTGGCGCTCGCCGCGGATCTCTCCGAGCTCCGCCGCCGCTTTGATGTTCCCGCCCGGGTGAAGGACTCGATCCTTTCCAAGCCGCTGGCGTGGTTCGGGGGCTCCCTTGGTGCCGGCTTTCTCGCCAGCTCCATTTTCAAAAGACGCCGTCCCGCGGCGGAAAAGGCCAAGAAGGGCCTGCTTGGCCTGGTGCTGGGAGGTGCCTTGACCCTCGCGCGCCCCGCACTCCAAAACTGGGCCATGCAGGAGGCCCGCAGGCGCTTTGCAATACCGCGTAATGACAGCAGGTGACATTCTTGAGACATGGTGAAAGTTCCCGCTTCCCATCTCCGGTTCTTCCCGCTCTAAAGCTCGCCCACATGTCCGAGCACCGCGTTCTCGACCACGTAGACGACTATCTCAGACTCGGCCGCGAGTATGATTGTTCCGACGTCCATTTGCCGACGGCTTTCCCGCCGGCCTGGCGTCGCTTCGGTCAACTCCTGCCGATCTGGGCCGATCATCCCCCGCTCACCGAGCAGGAAACGGAGAAGCTCGCGCGGTCCTTTCTCGGCGAGCGCGAATGGAACCGTCTCCAGGAAAAGGGCGATGTCGATTTCGCCTACTCGAACAGCGAGGGCCGCTTCCGCGCGTCCGTGGTCAAGCAGCGTCTCGGCTACGACATGGTCTTCCGGATCATCAACTCGACGCTCCGCAGCATGGAGGAGCTCGATCTCCCGATGGAGCACTTGACGCCGCTGACCCGCTACCACAACGGCCTTATTCTCATCACCGGAGCGGTTGGCTCCGGCAAGTCCACCACGCTGGCGGCGATCGTCGATTTCATCAACCAGGACCGCGACGACCACATCCTGACCTTGGAAGACCCGATCGAGTATGTGTTTGAATCGAAGGGCTGTCAGGTGAACCAACGCGAGGTCCACACCCACACGGAGTCCTTCGCGAAGGCGCTCCGCGGTGCCCTCCGGGAAGACCCGGACGTGATCATGGTCGGTGAAATGCGCGACTTGGAAACGATCTCGCTCGCCCTCACCGCCGCGGAAACGGGTCACCTGGTGCTCGGCACGCTCCACACCGGCAACGCGCCCCGGACTCTGGACCGCGTGCTCGACGTCTTCCCGACCGACCAGCGCGAACAAATCCGCATCATGGTCTCGGAGTCCTTGCGCGGGATCCTTTCCCAGCAGCTCGTACCCCGTGCCGATGGCCAGGGCCGCGTGCTGGCGCTCGAGCTCCTGGTCAATACGGCCGCCGTCTCCGCCACCATCCGCGATGGGAAGACCTTCATGCTCCCGGGCATCATGCAGACCGGCAAGAACGTCGGCATGATCACCATGGATGAGTCCCTCCGGCGCCTCTACATCAAGGGCCTGATCACGCAGGAAGAAGCGCTCTTCCGCAGCGAGGACAAGAACCAGATGCGCAATTTCTTCCAATCCTGATTTCCCGCGATACCTGCCATGGCCCGCATCGACGCCTATTTCCAATACCTCGTCGCGAACAAGGGTTCCGACCTTCACCTTTCGGAAGGCCAGCCGCCGAAGGTCCGCAAGCACGGCTCCGTCGTTCCCATCCCCGACCAGCCGGTGCTGGGGGGGCAGGATTTCAGGGAAATGCTCGAGGAGATCTGCGACCCGAAAGCCTTCGAGCGCTATCTCGAGACCGGCGACCTCGACTTCGCCTACTCGATGGATGAGGAGTCGCGCTTCCGCTGCAACTACCTGAAGCAAAACCGCGGCCTCGCCGCCGTCTTCCGGCTGATCCCGACCGAGATCATGTCGCTCGAATCGCTCGGCGTGCCGGAAGTGGTGAAGCAGTTCGGCCACATCCGCTCCGGTCTGGTGCTCGTCACCGGCCCGACCGGTTCCGGCAAGTCCACCACGCTCGCGGCGCTGCTCGACTACATCAACACGAACTACAACCGGCACATCATCACCATCGAGGAGCCGATCGAGTTCGTGCACCGCAACAAGCGCTCGATCATCACCCAGCGCGAGGTGCCGATCCAGACGCCAACCTTCTCCGACGGCCTGCGCGCCGCGCTCCGTGAAGATGCCGACATCGTGCTGGTGGGCGAGATGCGGGACCTTGAGACGATTTCGCTCGCGCTGACCGCGGCGGAAACGGGCCTGCTGGTCTTCGGCACCCTCCACACGAACAACGCGCGCAAGACGGTGGACCGTATCATCGACGTCTTCCCCGCCGACCAGCAGTCGCAGGTGCGCACCATGCTCGCCGCATCGCTGCGCGGGGTGCTCGCCCAGCTCCTCTGCAAGCGCGTGGACAAGCCGGGCCGGACGGCCGTTCACGAGATCCTCTTCGCGACGCCCGCGGTCTCCGCGATCATCCGCGAGGGTGCCACCCAGAAGCTCTACGACGTGATCACCGGCGGCAAGGGCGAGGGCATGCAGTTCATGGACGAGTCCATCTGGAACCGGCTCCAGGAAGGCGTGATCTCTCCGGAAGAAGCCTACATGAAGGCGATCGACAAGACGCGCTTCAAGAAATTCCTGCCGGACCGTTCCTCGCATCTCGGTGACGCCTCGGGCGAAAGCCCGCTGGAACACTGAGGGGGACGATGGACGAATTTCGAAGGAGGCGGACGCGATGTCCGCCTTTTTCACGTACCCCGCCCGCGCCGATGTTCACTTTACCTCTCTTTCCCGTTCCGATAGCGTCCGCTTCCTGAAGCTGCGCTTTCTTCAATGCCCTCCCCCGAAACCCTCTCCTTCGGCTGCCCCCACTGCAATCTCCGGCTCACGGTGCCCTCGGCCTTGGCGGGAGTGACCGGTCCCTGCCCCGGCTGCCGCCAGAGCATCACCGCGCCGCCGCTCCCGGAGCCCCCGTCCGTTTCTCCGGTCGCTGCCGGGCCCGCGCCCCTGCCCGATCCTCCGCCGCCGGCTTCTCCGGCTGCG
>CAMPGU010000123.1 GCA_946885645.1 uncultured Haloferula sp. | reverse complement strand
GCCATTGAGCGTGGCCCACACGTAGAGCAGCCAGTTGGATGCCAGCAGCGCCCCGGAAAGCAGGTGCCACCCGGCCCCGCGCCAGGAGGAGATGCCCCGGAGCATCGTTCTGAATTGCCCTTGATAAACGAGCAGGGGGACCAGCAGTACCAGCGACCACAGCGTGCGGTGCGCGATGATCGAGACGGGAGGCAGGAAGCCCAGTTGTTTCCAGAAAACCGGCAGCACTCCCCAGAGGACGAAGGCGCAGATAGCGCTCGAAACACCGTGCCGGGTCGGGTTCACCGGGTGTCGAATTTCTTGCAGATCCAGGCGATCCGCGCGGCCGCCGACTCCATTTCCAACAGATCCTGGCGCTCGTCCGGATCGTGCAGGAATTGCTGGGCGATCACGTCGGCCAGGATCGAGGGATCGTCGATCTGGGAGGTCATGTTCGTCAGCGCCTCCCGCACCTCGTCCGGGAGATCGGCCGTGATCTTCCGCACCGCCTCGTGGAGCGCTTCCAGAGCCCCATTGACCTGCGACGGCGGCTCGAAAACGGAGGGCACCGGCTCGATCCGGGCTTTCGGATAGGACGACTCCAGCCAATCGATGAAACGCACCCGGATCACCCCGTGCAACAGCAGGTTCGAGGTACCGTCCTCCAGTTCCCGCGAGGCGCGCACCAGCCCCATCGTACCGATCGGCGCGACGCAGCGGGAGGGATCTTCCATTTCTTTTCCCATCAATCTCGCCACCGCGAAAAAGCAGGTTCCCTCCAGCGCCTCATCGAGCATCTGTCGGTAGCGGTCCTCGAAAATGTGCAGGGGAAGGCCGCCGTGGGGAAAGAGGGTGCAGTCGGGCAGCAGCATCACGCCGCAAGTCTGGGGGATGTTGAGCGACGACATGGCCGCAAGGGAGTCGTGCCGGTGCGGGGGCGCAATGTAAAAAACCGCGAAACGGACCGCCGGGGAAGCTCCGGCCTTGCGCCCTTTCGCCCCTTGGCGGAGGGATGGGGCCGTGACCGAGGAATCTGCCCCGCGCCGCGACCGCCGTGTCCTCCTGCTGCTCTGGATGCTTCCGCTCTGGCTCGCTGTCTCCGGCGGGGCGGGCATCTGGATCTATTTCCGCAAGCAAGCCGCCGCGGAGGCGGAGGAGCAGGCCAGATTCGCCACCGCGGTCAGCGAAAAGGGCCTGCGGGATGACATGGGGAAGCTGCTAGGCTTCGTCGGCGAACGCCACACGGCCAGCCCGTCCGGGGTGCAGGGCCTGAACCGCGCCGCCGCCATGATCGAGGGCTCCCTCGGCCCCGGCAACGCCGGCTACGCCATCGAGCGCGTGCGTGCCCCCGGCACTCCCGCGGGTGCATGGCCGCTCATCGTGGTCACCTTGCGGGGAAAGGAAAAGAAAGCCGGGCCGCTATGGGTGGTCGCAGGCTATGATTCCCGCCCAAGCTCGCCCGGCGCGGAAGCGAATGCCAGCGGCGTTGCCAGCGTCCTCGCCGCCGCGCACGCCTTGGCGGGTAGCTCGCCGCACCGGACCGTCAGCTTCGCTTTCCTGCCCCATGCCTACGATCCGGATTCCCCGGTCCTCGAGACCTGCGCGGTTCTCCGCGAGCGGATCGGAACCGCCTCCGAGGTCCTCGTGGTCGAATCCACCGGTGCCGCCCGGGAACTCATGGTCAGCTCCCGCGATGCGGAAAGCCGGGCGTTCCGCCGGGTCGAAGGCCTCGGCGAGGTCGCCGGGGCGGAAGCCATTTGTCTGGAAGACGATTTCGACCTCTCCTCCGTTCTTTTCGAGGTCGGGCTCCCCGCCGTGCGGGTCGCGACCCGGCCGGTCGTGCGGGCGGACGAGGCGGATTCCGCCGTCCCGGATCCCGCCATCCACGCCGCCGCGACGAACGCCGTCGCCGCCTTCATCCGGCGTCTTTCGGATTCGTGAAAAAACCTCTTGCACGGCCCGGGTCCATCTCCTACCAAACCGCCCGCACGCGGCCCCGCAAAGGCCGCCACGACGTAAGGGGGATTAGCTCAGTTGGTAGAGCACTTGCATGGCATGCAAGGGGTCAGCGGTTCGAATCCGCTATCCTCCACGTTCGTAACCCAATCCGGATCAAATCGCCGCCCAAGAGTCTTGCTCCGTTCCGTAGCAGCGGAAAGCCACTCTACTCCGCCTGCCGCTGGATCTCATCTTGGATTTCGTCCTGCAGGAGCTCCTTAAAGCTGCTTTTTTCGGGACTCGGGATTTCAACTCCGGGTAGGGTAACTTGCTTTTGTCCCGGTGTCGGCACGGGGGCTTTGCCGGTAGGGTCAAGTTTACCTAAAATTGCCAGCGTTAGCTGAAAAAATTGCTGCTGAAATTCTTGCGGAATGTAGTAACAAAGACCATCGGTTTTGACGACAGTTCCGGTGATATAAGGCTCCTTTATGTCGCTTTCCGATTTCGCGGTTCTTAGTGAGGATGATCCGCTGGCCACTTGATAATTAATGGGGGCGTCAGCTAAATCTTGCCCGGTTCTCAAGTTTAAGAATTGCAAATAAGACTTGTAGATCAGGAAATCTTTAGAGGGCTTGGCTTGAGAATTCAAGCTGCCTTCCAAGGTCGAGCCGCCACTGAGGCCTATCGGTTTGGTAATAACGCTTGCCACTTTGGATACCACCATTTCGGAAGTTGCAAGCCGGGTGATCTCGCCGCTTGCCGCTGATGTTCGTCCGGCGGCAAAACCAGCGGAATTGTTGGCCTTTACATTGGTCGTGATCGTATCCACGTCCACGTGGAGCATCAATTGCCCTTTGCTTCCTCTAATTAGATTGTCCATGATTTGAGCCATATTGTAATCGACGGCGTGCTGCCGAAGATTGACTGATTCGCTCTGTAAAAGAGGTGCGCAGCTAGGGGTGAAAATGAGGGCGAGGATGCAAACGGCAAACTTTGACTGGAGGGGGATTATAGACATGTGGTCGGGGAGGTTGGGCTACGCCTATCATCTGGTGACAGGGGGTCAAGATATCATATTTGCAAAATGGCGATTTATTTGTTTGGTGGCGCGGAGCTCTAATTTAACTGAAATACACTTGATATCTATCCGTGGATTAAGCCGTCTGATGATGCCGCAGCGTGTCCGCCAGAGTCATTGCTTTGTCCGCGGGTCCCGGGGAGTCCCGCTTTTCGAATCCGTCCTCCCGAGAGAGCGGCCCGGGAATGCGCCCCCCGGTTTCCCGGCTTCAAGCGCCTTAAATTGATTGGCCAAGCGCCGCGGACACGCTAGGGTCCGCGCCCCGGACGGGACTCTATGGCGATCGAAGGATTGGAATTGGCAAAGGCGTGCGCGAAAGCGGCGGATGAAATCCAAGCGGAGAAGATCCGCGTGTGGGACTTGCGCGGGCTCTCGAATCTCACCGATTTCATGGTCGTTTGCTCCGGTTCCTCGATGCCCCACCTCCGCGCCATCCTGCGCGACGTGCGGGGCCACGTGGAAGACTGGCACGGCGTGAAGCCCGCCAACGCCGAAGGTAACGCCGATACCCGCTGGGTGGTGCTCGATTACATCGACGTGATGGTTCACGTGATGCACGAGGAATTGCGCGATTACTACGGCCTCGAGGATCTCTGGGCGGACGCCAAGGAGATCGACTGGAAGTAGGCCAACTTTGCTCCGGGAGCTCGGCGCGGCGACGGCTAGAAGCCGCCCTCGACGTATTCCACCTTCCAGAAGCGCTTCGTGTCTCCTTGCTCCGCGGGGTGGGTGAAGGTGAGATCCTCACCGGTACCCTCGCGGGTCTCGACCACTTCCCACTCCGTCAGGTCCGTGCTGCTCCAGAGCCGGTAGCCCCAGCTCGGTTCGGAGGCGATCCTCAGCGTCGCTTCATCCGCCGCGAAGGCCACCTGCGGCTGGGGGCGGTGCGCGAAGTATGAGGCCGCGTCCCACTCCAGGATGGAGAAACGCGACGCGGTATTCGCCGGGGCCGTGTAGCCCTCGCCCTCCGCGGCCTGATAGAGGAAATGCAGCTTCCGCTCCCGGTCCCAGAGCTCGTTGTCGATGATCGGCTCGTAGTTTCCCAGATTCGCCGAGCTGAGGTCCAACTGGATCCATACCAGCCGCTGCGGGTCCTCCGCCTGCGGCAGGCTGTGGACCACGGTGAGACCGTTCGTGCTGGCGTTGTCGCGGTAGGCCACGATGATCCGGCCGCTGTCATCGGTCACCACGATGGGCCGGCCGAGATTGCGGACGGCGCTCTCGTCGTACTTTGTGCCGGCGGGGTCGAGCGTGCGGTTGGAAACCGCGCGCTTCTGCCACACGCCCACCTCATCGCGGAAGACCACCATATATTGGCGGCGGTGGTTCCCGGCGGCGGCCTCCGGAGCCCACCACGAGGCGATCACGGGGTTCCCGGCGGCATCCAGGCACATGCTGGCCTGATTGATCAGGCTGCTGCCCTCCGGGATGTTCATGATGTGCTCCGCCGCGGTGGCGGGATCGCCGCTCTCGCCGTCGCGGGAAACCGGGAGCACGTAGGGCGTGCCGTCGTGGCGCTGCCAGGTCAGGCCCGCATCGGGAGAGCGGCCGAAGGCGAAATTGTTGTTCGTCTGATAGCCGTTCTCGTTCGCCGGGGAGTCGCCGCCCACGGGTTCGTAGCGCCAGCACCAGGTGAGCAGCAGGTCGTCGCCGTCCGCACCGCCGAGCTGCGGCATGTTCGGGTAGGCGTTGTAGTTCGGCGTCCAGCCGGTGCCCTTGATGAAGGGAAGCTGGGTGTTTCCGCTGCGGTGGACGTTGTCCCAGGTGCGCGTGGCCGTGTCGTAGCGGTTCAGGAAGGTATCGCCGTTTCCGGAAGCCACCTCGCGGAAAAGGAAGAGCAGGTCGCCATCCGGCAGCTTCAGGAACTGCGGGTACGTCACCGTGTTCTCCCGCCCGGTCATCGTGGTGTCCGCGCCGAGCACGATCGGCTCCGTGCCGGTGACGGGGGCGATACTGCGGGCGTAGTGAAAGGCATCCCCGTGCATGCCCCACGAAACGTGCATGTAGCCGTCGCCGTCGATCCCGTAGCTGATGACATCGTGGCCGTCGGTGATCGTGTTCGCGGTGAAAACCGGGTGACGGAAGACTTCCCACGCGGAGGAGCCGAGCGTGCGGCGGCCGATCCAGATGGTATTGTTGTATTTCGCGGCGGCATCGTATTGGTGGCGGCCGTACCAGGTGACGAACTGCTGGTCGCCTATGGTTTTCAGGGAGGAGCGGACGAAGGAAACGGTATTGATGGCGGAAGCTCCCGCGTAGCCGTATTCGCTGGTGGCGTGATCGCCATCGTCCAGCGGGACCAGACGCACGGCGGTGCCCGCGGGGCGGGAGGAGGCATCCATGGCCATCGTGCCGGCCTCGTATTCCTGCAGATTCCCGAAGCCGTCGCCGTCGGGGTCCGAGCCGCCGTTGAACTCCAGGGTGGCGAAGGCGGCGGTCTCCCAGGCATCGGGCAGGCCGTCGCCATCCGTGTCGGTGGAAAGGGAGGCACGGTTGTTCGGCGCGGAGCCGTTCGCCAGCTCCGTGGAAGTGCTTTCGCCGTCGCCATCGGGATCGCCCGCGGGGGTCGCGGCAAGATTGCCGAAGTAGCGCAGTTCCGCGGCGTCCGCGAGCTCGTCGCCATCGAGGTCGCCGGGAACGGAGGCCGGCGTGGCGGGGTCGGAGCCTGCTGCGTATTCCGCGGCGTTGTCGTGGCCGTCACCGTCGGGATCGCCCGTGGCGACCTCGTCCAGATCACCGAAACGTCCCATTTCCCATGCGTCCGGGAGCAGATCTCCATCGCTATCCGCATAGGAGGCGGCGTCCGGCCCGAAGACGTGGAAATTCTCCCGCTCCGCTGCCGTCAGGCTGCCTTCCCAGATCCGGAATTCATCGTAGCGGGCGTTTGCCGTGGCGTCCGCGGCGTACATCGAGCGGCCCAGCCAGTTCGCCGTGTCATTCAGGCTGGCGAGGGTGTTCGGCGTGTCAAAGCTGCCCTTCGCCGCGCCCAGCACGGAAGAGTCTGCCGGAGCGGCGTACCAAGTAACGCGCGTGGTGCCGCCCGAGCCCGCCCTGGGCTCCAGGGTCATCACGAGATGATACTTCGTGCCGGCGGTATAGGGAGCGGCGGTATTGTTCGACAGGGTGGAGCTGCCGTCCAGCCAGCGCACCTGATCGCTCGCCGCATTGGTGCCCTGCGTCCAGGTCATGAAGAGATACTCCGAGGTACCGCTGCCGAAATCGAAGATCCGCGCCCAATTCCGCACCGCCACCTGGGTGGCCCACAGCTCCAGGGTCACCGGCGTCTTCCGCCCGCCCAGCAGGCCGCTGCCCAGCTCCACGTAGGAAGCTTCCCCGCGGGCGCCGCCTTCCAACAAAACATCCTCCGCACCCAGCGCGGCCGCGCCCGTCCCCGCGTTCGCGTCGGGATCGACGATCACCGCGTCCTCCTCGCCGATGCTATCCGCCAGATCGCCGTTGAAGCTCCAGCGGTGCGCGAGCAGTACCCGTGCCGGGCTCCAATCCTGATCCGCGGGATCGCTCCCCGCATCGTGCTCCTGCTTGTCGGTGAAGCCGTCGCTATCGGCGTCCGCGCTGCCGTCGGGGGCGAGACTGCCGAAATGGAATGTTTCCCAGCCGTCGTTCATCCCGTCGCTGTCGGTGTCCGGCCAATCCGCCGGGGCCAGGGGATCGCTGTGCGCGGCATATTCCATCGCGTTTTCCGCGAAGTCGGCGTCGGGATCGCCGGTGCCGCTTTGAGCGGCGATACCGCCGAAGTGCTGGATTTCCCAGGCGTCCGGGAGCCCGTCGGTATCGGTGTCGCCGGGGTTCGAGGCCGGATCGCCGGGAAGGGTTCCTCCGTTTTGCTCGGCCAGGTTGTCGTAGTCGTCTCCATCCGGATCATCGTCGCCGTCCTGGCCGAGATTCCCGAAGTGAAGCACCTCCCAAGCGTCGGAGAGCCCGTCGTCATCGCTATCGTCGCTGGCGAAGAGGAAGGCTCCCGCGCCGCGCGCCACGCTGCTGACGCGGACCTCATCGATCTGGCCGAGCAAACCCTCGCCGGAAGCCGCGCGGCCTTCATTCCCGATCACCAGCGGCCCGGTGACGGTGCCCACGGTGGTCTCGCTCGCGGAACTGCCGATGGCGTTTGCTTGGATCGGGGCTGCGGTCAGCCTCGTCCAATAAAACGTGGAGGTGCCCGCAGGGCCGTCGAAAGCCAGCGCGACGTGAAACCATTCGCCCGCGGCAAAGGCGTGCGTGCCGGTGAGGGGGATCGCCGCGAAAGCCGCCGAGCCGCCACCGGTGATGAAATTGAACTCGAGCTGCCCGGAGGAATCGATGCGGAATTGGAAGCCGCGGTTCGCCTGCGAGCTATCCGTGCTGATGATTTCCCGGACGGATCCGGTGATGGCGGGAAGCTTCACCAGCGCCTCCAGGGTGAAGGAGCCGTCCGCACCCGCGAGGGAGGCGTGGGTGACGGAGTCCGGGCTCGTCGCGGTGCCGGGCTCGAATCCCCCGGAGCCGTCGGCATCCAGGCCGAGGCCGAGGGAGGCGGCGGAAATATCGGCCGCTTTCCCAAAGGCTTCGGAGTAGGCCGCGGCACCGAGGATGGCGGTGCTGGCAGGCTGGGCGGTGGCGGCGGTCGCCGGGGCCGCGGTGCCGCTGTAGGCAAGCAAGGAGACCGTCGAGCTGCCGGCATTCGCGGCGCTGCTGCCGCCCGCGGCTTCATCGAAGTGGAACAGATGCACCGTGGACGCATCCGGGCCATAGGGGCCGCTCACACCGGCACGGGCCGGGGAAATCATGGCGAGAGCAAGAAGGACAGCCGGGCGGGAAATGAACATGCTTTCCGGGCAGCATGGACGCGCTTTCCCTGGCGCGGCAGTAGAAAGCCGTCCCGTCCCCCTAAAATGGGGTGGGGGAGAGAAGGCCGCCGGCTCTCGACCGGCTGGCCGTCTTACAGCGCCGCCGCAGCTTCCCGATCGAGGTAGAAGGTGGCGTCCGGGTGCTTCCGGAGGAAGGACGCGCTGATTTGATCCGTTACCGGCCCGACAAGCGCTTCCCTCACGATTTCCGCCTTGGCGGGGCCCCATGCGAGGAGGGCGATCCGGCGGGCATCGAGAATGGTGCCGCAGCCCATTGAGATGGCATGCTCCGGCACCTTCTCCAAACCGCCGAAGGAGGCGGCGGCGTCCTGCCGGGTGATCGGGTCGAGATCGACACGGCGCGTGCGGCTGTCGCGCGGGGAACCCGGTTCATTGAAGCCGATGTGGCCGGTGCGGCCGATGCCGAGAAGCTGGAAGTCGATGCCGCCGGCCGTACGGATAGCTTCCTCGTAAGCGGCGCAATGGGCTTCCAAATCCGCTGCGGAGATCATCCCATCTGGAATGTGGATATTCTCCGCGGGAATATCCACGTGCGCGAAAAGCTCGCGCTGCATGAAGGCGCGGTAGCTCTCCGGGTGGTCGCCGGGCAGGCCCAGGTACTCGTCGAGATTGAAGGTGACGACCTTCGCGAAGGACAGCCCGCCTTCGCGGTGCAGGCGGATCAGCTCGCGGTAGAAGGGGAGCGGCGTGCGGCCGGTTGCGAGGCCCAGTACTGCGGAACGGCCTTCCCCGTTGATCTCGCGGACCAGCGCCGCCACTTCTTCCGCCAGCGCACGGCTGGCGGCGGTTCGATCCGGGAAGACACGCACCGGGAGAGACTCAGTCATGGCCGGGAAGTGCCGCAGGGCACCTCATTTTGTCAAAAGAAAAGGTCAAAAAACGCAGGAAATTACGGGAAATATACCGTTTTTCACCGATCGCGATTCCCCAAGCTCTTCTCCAGCTCCATGTCAGGCGCGGCTCCGCGGATGACCGCGTTCCGATAATACTCAAGTCCCTGCTTCTTCTTGCCCTGCTGCGCGTAGAGATAGGCGAGGTTGAAGTGGGCCTCGTGCATCGTGTCGTCGAACTCGATGGCCGATTTCAGCTCTTCCTCCGCCTCCGCTTCCTGACCGGCTTCGAAGTAGGCCCGGCCCAGCATCACGCGGCCGTTGGCGTTGGACGGGGCAAGTTCCACGCTCTTCTTCAGCGACTCGATCGCCTGCACCGGATCGCCCATTTCCAGGAGCGTGTAGCCGAGCATCCGGTGGGCGTAAGGATTAGTCGTGCTGAGTTCCGCGGCGCGGCGGAAGGTCTCCGAAGCCTCCGGAAGGTTGTCCAGGCGCATCAGCACGTTGCCAAGACGGCAGCGCGCCTCGGTGTCGCCCGGGTTGCGCTCCAGCACGAGTTCGAAGAGTTCGCGGCAGGATTCGAAGCGCTCGTTCAGATAGGCGCGCTTGGCGGCATCCGTGTAGGGCAGGTTCTCCTGCTCGAGCTGCGCGACGCTGGCATCCACCTCGCTTTTGGTGCGGCGGAAAGGGGATACGAAGGTGTCGTCCACCTTGTGGCCTTGGACGAGTTTCAACTCGTCCGCGCTCAAGGGGAGTTCGGCTTGCTCGAAAAGTTTCAGGGCATCGGCGATCCGGGTGTCCTCCTTGGCCTTCTCGCCCACGGCATCCAGCAGCATCTGGTTGGCCTGCCGCTGGCGGTCGCGGATGCGGAGCTGCTTCTTGATGATGTCGCGGAGCATCTCGGCTTCCGCGGGATCCGCATCGGCGGCGTTGTCGGCCAGATTCTTGTCCTCCTGACGGAGGCGGGCCTCCAGCTCGGCGATGCTCTTTTCCTGCGCGGCCTTCTCGCGCTTGAGATCGTTGATGTTGCCCTTCGCGATCGCGAAATCGCGCATCGATTCCGCAAGCTCGTTCTGGCTCACGGTCACATCCATCCTCAGGCGCTCGACCGTCTCCTCCGATTCCCGGAGCTGCTTCGCCAGGCCCATGCTCTGATCGATGAGCGCCTCGATCCGGCGGCCATCTTCCATCTTGAGCATCTCGCGCATTTGATCGCGCTCGCGCACCAGCGAATCGTGCGACTGCCGCAGGTCGTCGTACGCCCCGCGTACTTCGGAAAGCTGGGTTTCCAGCGAGGCGATCCGCTGCATGGCCTGCGCGTATTTGGCATCGGCTGCGCGCCGTTCTTCCTCGTACTTGCGAAGCTGCTTCTGCTGCGCGGCGATCAGGTCGCCCTGCGCCTTGCGTTCCACTTCGAGATTCCGATGAAGATCGGCGGCCTGCTGGGCGAGCCGGGCGCGCTCTGCCTGGAGGGCTGCCACCTGCTCGCGCGCGACGCGGGTTTCCTCCTGGCTCCTGCCGAGCGCCTGGCCCATCGCCGCGGTGTCTTTCTGCAGCGATTCGATCTTGTCGGTGAGTTTGCCGAGCTCCTCTTGTACCGGGGCGGCGGCATATTTCGCGCGGAGCTGGGCGAGCTCGTCCTGGGCGCGCTTGAGTTCCGCGCGGGCGATGTCGCGCTGCTTCGCGATGTCGTGGGCGCGTGCCGCTTCCCGCTGCGCGGCATCGGCGCCGGAGGGTTTGGGAGCTTCCGGAGGCGGAGGGGCGGGCGCAGGCTTGGCCGCGAGCTCCTCCTGAAGGACCTTCACCTTGTCCTCCAGTTCGGCGATGCGCCGGGACTCAAGGGTCTCCACTTCTTGCGCCGGCTTGATGGGCGCGGGCAAGATGGCGGGACCGAGAGGGGCCGCGCCCTCCACCGCGCCGGTGAGAACCCCGCCTTCGAGCTCGGCGATCTTGCGGGTCTTGGTTTCGTTTTCCGCGAGGGCGAGCGGACCTACCTGACCGATGACCTCGATCACCTTCGCGCGGCGGCCGCCGACCATGTTCCGCTTCCAGGTGGGGAAGTAGGTGCCGATGCTATCGAAGAGCTGTTGCGCGCGCTTGTACTTCTCCAGCGCATCGACGTACTTCTTGTCCGCTTGGAGCTTCTCGCCGTCCTTGTAGAGAAGCCAGGCTTGGAAATAGACGTCGGAGGGGTCGAAATTCGGAACCGCTTTCTTGTCCGGCAGCGGGGCGAGCGGGATCTCCGGTTGCTGCTGCGCGGCCGCCGGCCCCGCCTGAAAGGCGATGCTGCAAGCGCAGGCAAGCAAGCCGGCGCGACCGGAAAAGCGGAACAAGCTCCGAGGCATAGGGCGCGGAAACTAAAGAGCCGCCCGAGCCGCCGCAAGGGGAAATGCCACGTGGAAGAAGGTGTTAGGAAGCCTCCGCGGGCCTTCCCGGCTCCCGCCGGGACCACCTGGAGGTGCTACCCCCGCACCAGTTCCGCGGGCACCTCGACCACGTCGTCGCCGGGATAGACGAAAAAGCGGTCGCCTTCCTCGGGCCCGATGATCTGGCCCCCCGTGAAGCTGCCGAAGGAGGGCAGTACGACCCGGTTCCCCCGGACCAGGAAACAGGGCAGACGCAGGGAGGTGCGTTTGCCGTCCGCGATCTTTACGAGCGGATGCCAGTGCGCGGTGACGGCGGGGATGCCTT
>CAMPGU010000122.1 GCA_946885645.1 uncultured Haloferula sp. | reverse complement strand
GACCAAGGTTCTGAAAGGCTTCGACAAGCAGGACAAGGACGACGACGCCCTGCTGACCACCCGCGAATTCGGGATCCGGCGCTTCCCGCTGTAATTCCTTTTGCGAGAGTGAATTCTTGATTTTCCTGGAGATCGACAGAAGTTCACCGGGTCCATGAAAACATACTGTTCGCCAAAACCCGCGGTCGCCCTTTCCCTCATCGGCGCCTCGCTCACCCTGATCGCCTCGGCCGGGACTTCCCCGACCCTGACGGAACAATTCAATACGGCTGACGCCGATGTCTCCGGCTTCTTGTCGGAGACGGAATTCGCCAGCCTCTACGAGCCCGCCTTGAAAAAGGGCAAGCTCAAGAAGGCTCTCCGCAACGCCGATGACGACGGCGACAAGGAGATTTCGCTTGAGGAGTGGCTCGCCTTCCGCAGCGCCGAGATCCTGAAGAATCCGAAGAAATCCCCGGAGCAAGCCTTCGAGGTCTCGGACCTGGATCTGAGCGGCTCGCTCGACCTCTTCGAATTCGCCCCCCTGATCCCGGGCAAGAAGCCCCTGATCCAGAAGCGCAAGAGCTTCCTGAAGGCGGATGCCGACGACGATGATCTGGTCACCCTCGAGGAGTGGCTGGGTTACCTCGAAAGCCCGCAGGAGGATACTTCCGGCCTTCCGCTCCGGAAGTTCGATCTCGCCGATCTGGACGAAAGCGGCGACCTCACGCTGGAGGAATTCACCTACGCCTTCCCGCCCGCCGTGAAGTCCCAGGTGATCCTGAAGAAGTTCACCGGCCAGGACGAAAACGAGGACGAGCTCCTGACCCGCGAAGAGTGGGATCCGGGTGCCTGATCCGCATTGCGCTTGGAAAATCTCCACTGGAGCGGCGGGTAACCGCCGCTCCAGTTCTGCGTACCGCCACGCGCTGCTCCTCCCCGATTCCGGACGGCAGGGCCTTCACGGGAATGATTTCAGACGCGCTTCGCTCTTGGCTAGCGGGCGAGCGGACCTACCGTGTGCGCCGATGTCCTCGCCTAAATTGTTCAGCCCCGGCCCGATCGACGTTTCACCGGAAACCTTCGCCGCGATGTCGCGCACGATGATCGGGCACCGCGGCTCCGAGTTCGAAGCCCTCTACGCCTCCCTCCAGCCGGGCCTGCAGGCCATCTTCGGCACGTCCCGGCCGGTTTTCCTCTCCACCTCCTCCGCCTGGGGCGTGATGGAGGGCGCGCTGCGCAATCTCGCCCGCAAGAAGGTCCTCTGCCTCTGCTGCGGGGCCTTCTCCGACAAGTGGCTCGATGTCGCGAAAAAATGCGGCTATGAGGCCGACTCCGTGCAAGTCGGCTGGGGCGAGGCCATCGACCCCGAGGCCGTCCGTGCGAAACTCTCCGAGGGTGGCTTCGACACCGTCACCTTCATCCACAGCGAAACCTCCACCGGCGTCCTGAACGACCTCGCCGGCGTGGCAAAGGTGGTGAAATCCTTCCCGGACACGATGCTGATCGTGGACGTGGTTTCCTCGCTCTCCACCGTCCCGACGCCGATGGACGAGCTCGGCATCGATGTGATGCTGGCCGGTGTCCAGAAGGCCCTCGCGCTGCCCCCGGGGCTCGCGGTTTTCGCCGTTTCCGAAGCCGCCATGGAGCGCGCGAAGGGCACGCCGAACCGCGGCTACTACTTTGATTTCCAGGAGTTCGCGAAGAACGCCGCGGCGAACAACACGCCCTCCACGCCCGCCATTTCGATCCTCTACGGCCTGCAATACATCCTGGGCCTCATCGACAAGGAAGGAGTCGAGGCCCGTCACGCCCGCCACGCGAAGACGAACGAAATGATCCACGCCTGGGGCGCGCGGCGCGGTTTCGAGCACTTCGCCCCGGAGGGCTACCGCTCCACCGCGCTGACTTGCTTCAAAACCCCCGAGGGCTTCGACCTCTCCGGCTTCATCAAGGCGCTGAAGACGAAGCACAACTTCCTGATCAACGGCGGCTACGGCAAGATCAAGGGCACCACCTTCCGCATTTCCAACATGGGGAACGAGACCGAAGCCACCGTC
Source organism: uncultured Haloferula sp. (assembly GCA_946885645.1). The sequence goes on along the minus strand of CAMPGU010000122.1, from coordinate 9,409 downwards.
CAGGAGCTGATCGACGCGATGGATGACGTTCTCGGCTAAACCTTGGCCGCCGGATGGCCGTAATGCATCACCCGCTGGAAAACCATGAAATCCATCCTGCTACTGCTCGCCGTGTCCTTCCCCGCCTTCGCAGCCCCGAACGCCCTCTCCCCCGAGGAGAAGCGCGAGGGCTTCAAGCTGCTCTTCGACGGCAAGAGCCTCAAAGGCTGGCACACCTACAAGGAGAAGGAGCCGAAGGAGCAGTGGAAGGTGGAGGACGGTGCCATCACCCTCACCTCCGGCGGCGGCGGCGACCTCGTCACCGACAACGAATTCAGCGATTTCGATTTCCGCTGCGAGTGGAAGATCGCGGATCAGGGGAATTCCGGCATCATGTGGCGCTCCACCGAGGACCACCAGTATCCCTGGGTGAGCGGCCCGGAATACCAGATCCTCGATTCCTTCGACCGCGAAGGCCACAAGTACTCCCACGAGACGAAGAAGGGCAACATCGCCGGCTGCTTCTACGACATCATTCCCGGCAAGGTGGAATGGTCGAAGCCCGTGGGCGAGTGGAACGAAACCCGGATCGTGGTGAAGGGCAGCAAGATCACCCTCTACCTCAACGGCAACGTCACCGCAGACGTGGATAGCAGCACGGACGAGTTCAAGGCCCTGCTGGCGAAGTCCAAGTTCAACGGCTGGGAACACTTCAACAAGGCCAAGAAAGGCCACATCGTCTTCCAGGACCACGGCGACAAGGTTGCCTTCCGCAGCATCCGCCTGAAGAAGCTGTAAGCACCTGATTAGGTTCGGATCATTCAACAAAAAGGCCCGCCGTCCGGCGGGCCTTTTTCGTGAATGGAAGCGGCTTATCGATTCATCAGTTCCTCGATCTCATCCGCCTCGATGGGGATGTCCTTCATCAGGTCGAAATTCGATTTCTTGCCGATGACCACGTCGTTCTCGATCCGGATCCCGAGGCCCTCCTCGCGGATGTAGATGCCGGGCTCGATGGTGAAAACCATGCCCTCCGCAAAAGGCTCGTGCGGCGGCGCCACGTCGTGGACGTCCAGGCCCATGTGATGGGAGGTGCCGTGCATGAAATACTTCTTCACCAGTGCCTTGTCCGGGCCCTGTTCCTTGGCTTCCTTCGCGCTGATAAGGCCGAGATTCACCAGCTCCGCCTCCATCAGCTCGATCACCTGCTTCTGATACTCCAGCGGCGTATTGCCGGGGCGCAGGATCTGGTTCGCACCGCGGAAGACCCGCAGCACGGAGTTGTAAACGTCCCGCTGGCGCGAGGTGAAGCGGCCGTTCACGGGAATGGTGCGCGTCAGGTCGGAAGCCCAGCCCGCGTACTCGGCGGCCACGTCCAGCAGCAGCATGTCGCCGTCCTCGCAGGTCTTGTCGTTATCCACATAGTGGAGCACGCAGGCGTTCTTCCCGCTGCCGATGATCGGGCTGTAGGCAAAGCCCCTCGATCCCCGCCGGACGAATTCGTGGAGCAATTCCGCCTCCACCTCCCACTCGCCCACCCCCGGCTTCACGAAGCCGAGCAGGCGGCGGAAGCCCGCCTCCGTGATCTTGCACGCCTTCTGGATCAGGTCTATCTCCACCGGATCCTTCGTGATGCGCAGGCGGTGCATCAGCGGCGCCAGCCGCTCGTAGCGGTGCAGCGGGTAGCGCGCCTGGCACTTCTTGATGAAGCGGTCGTTCGCCGTCTCCACGACCACCGTGGCGCGCAGGTGCTCGTTCGTGGCCAGATAGATGTGATCCGCCTGCGGCACCAGGCGGTGAATCCAGGCCTCGAAGCCGTGGCTCCATTCGATGCGCTCGATGCCGGTGGCCGCCTTCGCCTGCTCCTTCGTAAGCTTCTCGCCCTCCCAGATCGCGATGTGCTCGCTGGTCTCCTTGAGGAAGAGCATCTCGCGCTCCTTCGGATCTTTCGCGTCCGGCATCAGGACCAGCACCGTGTCTTCCTGATCGACCCCGCTCAGGTAGAAGAGATCCGCGTTCTGCTTGAAGGCCATCGTCCCGTCCGCATTCGTCGGATAGATGTCGTTCGCCAGGACGATGACGATGCTGTTCGGCTTGAGGAGCGAACGGAGCTTGTCCCGGTTCCGGATGAAGAGCTGCGGGTCGATCGGATCGTAACGCATGGGCTGCACTCCAGCGGATGCCCCGGCGTCCGGCAACGTGATTTCAAGGGGCCGCCGAAATCTTGGCGAAAGCTGCGGAATCGGCGGCGGGAGCGGTCAACGGATCTCAAGGCGGATAATCCGCCCCCGGCGGATCTGGAAGCAGTATTCGAGCTCGATCGGGCTGCCGGGGAAATTTCCGGAGACCGCCGCGGTCACGATCACGGTCTTCCCGTCATCCGTCACCGAAAGCGGCTCCAGGCGCGGCGAATACCTGCGCGTGGTTTCCACGACCCAGTCGCGGATCGCCAGATGGCCGCGATGCTCATGATCCTCATCATGAACGACCGCCTCCTCGGCGAAGCAGGCTGCGGCGTCCTCCGCGTTGCCGGCATTCGCGGCCCGGAAGTAGTCGGGCAGTGGTTCGGGAAGGTGCATGGACTCGGACTGTATGGTTTTCGCCAATCAACGACGATGCGGTTTCAGCCCCCCCGCCAATTCAGCTTCTGCCGCAGGGCCTCGTAGAAGGAGTGCCCGGGCAGGCGGAGGAGATTCAGGACGTGAGCGGCCTTTTCCACCTCGATCCGGTCGCCCTGATGGATCGGCACGGCATCGCGGCCGTCCACCGTGAAAAGCATCGGCGCCTCGTCCGCATTCTCCGGCGTCAACTCGACCACCACGTCGTCGCTGATGACGAGCGAACGCTGGCTGAGCGTGTGCGGACAGATCGGGGTGATCACGAAGGCAGCGGCGGAAGGGCTGATCAGGGGACCGCTGGCCGATAGCGAATAGGCGGTCGATCCCGTGGGGGTGGCCACGATCAGGCCGTCCGCCCGGTAGCGGTTGAGCAATTCTCCTCCCACATAGGCGGCGAGCGAGACCAGCCGGCCGGTCTGGCCGCGGGCCAGCACCACTTCGTTCAGCGCCAGGAACTCCTTCTCGGATCCGTCCACACCCTTGACCTTGGCGCAGAGCAGGGTGCGGCGGCTGGTTTTGAAATCCTGCGACAGCAGGGCATCGGCGAAAACCTCCACCTCGTCGTCCGTGCAGCTCGTCAGAAACCCGAGGGTCCCGATATTGATGCCCGCCACCGGTTTGTCCGTGGCTCCCAGCTTCGCCACCGCGTTCAGCATCGTGCCATCCCCGCCCAAGACGGCGATGATATCGCTGCCAGCCGCCAAATCCGGCCCGTCCATCCCCCCCGGCAAGCCGCAGAAGGCAGCGACCTCCCTCTCCAGCGATGTTGCGATCCCCCTGATGGATAGAGCTCCGATCAAGCGGTCGATCGCGCTCCGGGCGCCCTCCTTGGCGGTATTGGCAATGATGCCGACCTTCATGTGCCCCCTTTCTAACCGTAGATGCGGCGTCCGGCAAGATGTCCCCGATTCATTACCTTGCGATGGCGCCCTCTTGTTGGCATTTTAGCGGAGTGGACGATCCCTCCCGCCGCCCCCTGAAGACGCGTTCGATGGCATGGGCGCGATCCATGTCAGGAAAACTTTCGGCGGCGGGATTCACTCCGAACACCATTTCCGCCCTCAGCGTCGTGTTTGCCGCTTGCGGGGCTGCGGCCTATCTCGCGGCGGGAGGAAAGATTCCTTGGGCCGCCGGTTGGATCACCGGGGCCGCCTGCATACAACTCCGCCTCATCTGCAACCTGATGGATGGCATGGTGGCCATCGAGGGCGGGCGGAAGAGCGTGACCGGGGACCTCTGGAACGAGATCCCGGACCGGCTGGCGGATGGCATCTTCCTGGTCAGCGCGGCTTGGGCCGTGGGCCTGCCGTGGGTAGGCGCGCTCGCGGCGTGGGCTGCCGTCATGACCGCCTACGTGCGCGCGATGGGTGCTTCCCTCACCGGGATCCAGGACTATTGCGGTCCTTTCGCGAAGCCGCACCGGATGGCGATCCTCACCATCGCCTCGCTGCTGACGGCGGCCGAACCGGCCATGGGCGGAATCGTTCCCCGCGGTGAGATCATGAGATTCGCCCTCTATCTCATCGCCGCAGGCACCTGCGTGACCATCTTCCGCCGGACCCGGCGCTTGGCCGCGAGGCTGAAGGAGGCCAAGCCATGACCGGCACGCTGCTGGCGTTTCTAGTCCGCCTGGCAACGGGCGTCCGGCTGCTCCCGGACCTGCCCGAAGACGGCAAGAGGCGGGTTTATTTCGCCAACCACGGCTCGCACCTGGACTTTATGGTGATCTGGGCGGCGCTTCCGGCGCGCCAGCGCAATTGGACCCGGCCGGTCGCCGCGGCCGAATACTGGGAGAAAGGCCCGGTCCGCCGCCTGCTAGCCTCCAAGGTTTTTAAAGCGGTGCTGATTCCCCGGAATCCCGCGCGCATGAAAGCCGAAGATCCGCTCGGTAAAATGGTAGCGGCCATCACGGGTGGCAGCGATCTGATCGTCTTCCCCGAGGGAACGCGCGGCGACAGCGGTGAGATCGCTCCTTTCAAGCCCGGCCTGCACCACCTCGTGACGAAGTGTCCGGAGATCCTGCTCGTGCCGGTTTTCCTGGAAAACCTCAGCCGTATCCTGCCGAAGGGCGAACTGCTGCCCCTACCCGTGATGGGCCAAGCGGTCTTCGGAGAACCCTTGCCTCATCCCGGAGAACACGAGAGCAAGGCGGATTTCCTCCAGCGCGCGCGCCAGGCGGTTCTGGAGCTCTCGCACGGAAACCTATCACCTTCTGACGATGCAGGATCCTGAATTACTCTATCTGGTGGGCGGCGTGGTCGCCGTCCTGCTGATCGCCACGATCATTACGAAGCTGCTGGTCCGGAAAGGCGGCGAAACTCCCGTCTTGGTGAATCTGCGCCAGCGCGTGAATGCCTGGTGGTGGATGATGCTGGTCTTCGGCACCTCCCTCGCCCTCGGCAAAGGCGGGGTCTTCGGCTTCTACACCATCCTCTCCTTCCTCGCGCTCCGGGAGTTCCTCACGCTCTCACCGACCCCGCGCGGCGATCATCGCACGCTCACCTGGGTCTTTTTCCTGATCCTGCCGCTCCACTTCCTCTTCGCCTGGGCTCCTTGGTACGGGATGTTCCTCATCTGGATTCCTGTTTACGCCTTCGCCTTCATCCCGATCCGCAGCGCCTTGGCAGGAGATACCGACCGCTTTCTGGAGCGGATGGCCCGGATCCAATGGGGCGTGCTCACCTGCGTTTATTTCCTGAGCCACATGCCGATGCTGCTCTACCTGCCAATCTCCGGCTACGAAGGGCAAAACGCCAAGCTGCTCTTCTTCGTCGTGCTGGTCACCCAAATCAGCGACGTGATGCAGTACGTCTTCGGCAAGCTGTTCGGGAAACACAAGGTCGCGCCGAACGTGAGCCCCTCGAAGACCCGTGAGGGCCTTTTCTACGGCGGCGCGGCGGCGACCCTGATCGGCACCGGCCTGTGGTGGGCCACCCCGTTTACCCCTGCCGTGGCCGCAGCAATGTCCGCGCTACTGGTGATCGCCGGATTCTTCGGCGGGCTGGTGATGTCCGCCGTGAAGCGTTCCCTCGGGGCCAAGGATTGGGGCCGGGGAATCCCGGGACACGGAGGAGTGCTTGATCGCTTGGACTCGCTCCTGTTCGCGGGTCCGGTGTTCTTCCACGTGCTCCACTATTACTTTGGCGCTCAGATGGCCTCGACCCACGGCCAACCGCTATGGATGAAGGACATCCTCTGGCTGTGGATGGACAAGTGATCTCCATCATCCCAGCCACGCCAGGAACTCCCGGTTCCCGTCCGTCCCGGTGATCGGCGAGTCGATCAGCCCCTTCCATTCCCGCCCGAGGTCTTCCGTGACGAAAGCCCGGATCTTCTCCACCGCGCGGTCATGCAGCGCCGGATCCCGGACGATGCCGCCTTTCCCGATGTCCTCCCGCTCCAGCTCGAACTGCGGCTTGATCAGGCAGACGATGGAACCGCCGTCCTCCAGCACGGAAAAAGCGGCCGGCAGGATCTTCGTCAGCGAAATGAAGGAGAGATCCATGACGATCAGCCGGACTTTTTCGCCCAAGGTCCCGACCTCCAGGCCGCGGGCATTGAACTGCTCCTTCACCACCACCCGCGGGTCGGTGCGGAGCTTGTAGGCGAGCTGGTTGGTCCCGACGTCGATGGCGTGGACCTTTGCCGCACCGCGCTGGAGCAGACAGTCGGTGAAACCGCCGGTCGAGGCCCCGATGTCCAGGCAGGTCCAGCCTTCCGGGGAAATTCCGAAGGCATCCAGCGCCCCCTCCATTTTGAAGCCGCCCCGGCCGACATATTTCGGCTTCTCCTTCACCTCCAGCGGGGCGTCCTCCGCGATCTTCGTGCTCGGCTTGTCCACGATCCGGTCTCCGCTGCGCACCTCCCCCGCAAGCACCAGGCGTTTCGCCTGCTCCCGGGATTCGCACAGTCCGCGCGCGACCAGCAGGGCATCGACTCTCTCTTTCTTCACAGGGGAAGGAGAAACCAGAGACCGGAGGCCAGAAACCAGAAAAAGCGCTCAAAACTTGGAACTCTCTGGTTTCTTGTCTCTTGCCTCTGGTTTCGTTCTTCCCTTCCATCCCGCGCGTGACCCGCCACCGCACCGACGATCTCCGCATTTCCGGCCTCAATCCGTTGATTTCCCCGGCGATCCTGAACTATTTCCTGCCGGTCAGCGAGGAAGCCTCGGAGCTGGTGGCCGCTGCCCGCGCGCAGTGCGATGCCATCCTGAAGGGCGAGGACGACCGGCTGCTGGTGATCGTCGGTCCCTGCTCGATCCACGATCCCGAAGCGGCGCTGGAATACGGGAAACTGATCAAGGAGCAGGCGGAGCGGCTGAAGGAGGACCTCTTCGTCGTGATGCGCGTCTATTTTGAGAAGCCCCGCACGACGGTGGGCTGGAAGGGTCTCATCAACGACCCCAAGCTGGACGACTCCTTCGACATCAACCACGGGCTGCGGGTCGCCCGCGGCCTGCTGCTGGAACTCGCGAACATGGGCGTGCCCGCGGGAACCGAGTTCCTCGACACGATCTCCCCGCAATACATCGCCGACCTCATCGCCTGGGGCGCCATCGGTGCACGCACGACGGAAAGCCAGGTGCACCGGGAACTCGCGTCCGGTCTCTCGATGCCGGTCGGCTTCAAGAACGGCACCGGGGGCTCGATCCAGATCGCGCTGGACGCCATCCAGTCATCCTCCCGGCCGCACCATTTTCTCTCGGTCACGAAGCAGGGGGTCTCGGCCATCGTTTCCACCACCGGCAACGACTCCTGCCACATCATCCTGCGCGGCGGGAAAAGCGGCCCGAACTACGAGGCGGAACAGATCGCCGAAGTGGAGAAAATGCTCCGCGAGCAAGGCCTGCCGCCCCACGTCATGGTCGATTGCTCCCACGACAATTCGCTCAAGGACTACCGCAACCACCCGCTGGTCGCCAACGCCCTGTCGAAGCAAATCGAGGAGGGCTCAAGGACCGTCGTCGCCGCAATGGTCGAATCGAATCTCGTCGAAGGAAACCAGAAGCTGGTGCCCGATCTCTCGAAGCTCACGCGCGGACAATCGGTCACCGACGCCTGCCTCGGCTGGGAAGACACGGTGGCGGTGCTGGACCGCTTCGCGGATGCCGTGCGGGCCCGGCGCGGCAAGTAAGCGGCAGGATCCGGTGGTGATTTACCGGATCACCACGCCCGGGAGCAGACTACTTCCCCTCTTCCTTCTTCGGCTCCGCCGGAGCCGGGACACCCTCGTTGATGGACTCCAGGATCGCGCCGGTAATGTCGGTGGCGTCCTTGGTATAAAGGAGGATGGGGACCATCGAGGTGCTCTTGCCGGTCTTGTCCACCACGTAGTCGAAGCCTTCGGCCTCCGCGTGCTTCTGCACCTTCACCCGGATTTCTTCCAGGATCGACTTCATCACGATGTTGTTCTGCTCCTGGAGAGCCCGGGTTTTCCGCTGGAGGAACTCCTCGAGTTCGGTCTGGAGGCCTTGGGCTTCCTGGACTTTCATCTGCCGGGTGGAGAAAAGCTCGCGCTTCTTGGCATCGGCGATGGTGGGATCGTCGAGTTGCTTGCCGAGATCCTTGGCCGCATCGGAAACCCCCTGCAGGCGGGTCATGCGCTCGGCCTGATCCTTTTTCACCCGCTCGACATCCCCCTCCATCTTGATCTTGGCTTCCTTGGTGCGGTTGTAGCTCTGGAAGAGCGCTTCCATGTCCACGGTGCCGACCTTCAGCCGGGCCTGCTGCGCATGGGAAACCCCGCCGAGCGTGACGGCCAAAGCGATGAATGGAGCGATGAGATGTTTCATGGGTTCCTTGCTGGCGATGCGGATGCCTAGCACCGGAAAGCGGATTGGGGAACTCCTTTTCGCCGGATCGCGGGCGCGCGGCCCGCGCGGGTAAATTCTCCGTAAACCCGCCGGTGCGAACTTGTTCAGGCTCAAGATCCGGCGCGATGGTGGATCGTTATGAAAACGATCACCGCACTATTGCTGCTGGCGGCCCCGGTTTCCGCCTACACGCTCCACGAATGGGGCACCTTCACGACCGTCTCCGGATCGGACGGCGTGCTCTTGGAAGGACTGGAGCGCGAGGAGGCGCCCCTGCCCCTCTTCACCTACTCCCATTACGGGCTGGAGAACGGAAACGTGCCCCGCCTGAACGGAATCCCCATGAAAGGCATGGGCCGACGCCCGGTGGCCGGCGTGACGGTGAAAATGGAGACGCCCGTGATCTACTTCCACTCGGACAAGGCCTTCGACGTAAAGGTGAAGGTCGGCTTCGAAGGCGGCACCATCAGCCAATGGTACCCCGACCGCAGCGGCGGGGAGATCATGACGCCCCTGCGGCCTCTTCCAAAGATCGTGACACCGGAAATTTCGAAGAGCCGGATCTTGGATTTCTCCCGGCATCGCAAGGGCTTCATCGAGTGGCAAGCGAAGGTCCTTTCCCCGGAGGAGTCGCGGGATGCCATCCTGTTCCGGCCCGGCGAGTCCTTGCACTGGATGCGTCCGCGGGTACCGGAGGCAAACGTCGTCCGGACCCCGAAAGGGGAAACGGAAGGCTTCCTCTTCTACCGCGGGATCGGGGCTTTCGACCCCGGCCTGACCACCACCGTGGGAAGCGATGAGACGCTGCGGCTGCAAAACCGCACGGGCGGGGACATTCCCTTTGCATTTGTCTTTGAAAGACAGGGATTGGTGATGAGCTGGAAGGTGCTCAAGGAAGGCCTGAATCCCGGGGAAACCGCCGAGGTTCCCCGCGACGCCTTGAACCTCGTCTCTCCCCAGCCGCCGTTTCCGGAAGTGCTTCCCGAGGCGGTATATCGGG